>UROZ01000081.1 GCA_900549655.1 uncultured Collinsella sp. | reverse complement strand
TTATTCCACGGTGCCGTAGATGGCGCCCCAGCCGTGGGCGGCCAAGGCGGAGTTGAGCTGGTCGCAAAGTGACTGGCGGTCGTAATAGCCGGGCGGTAGCAGGTTCACGATTTCCATGAGATCGGGCGCCAGGTCCAAGATTTCGGCCTGTACGATCAGATCCAGGCGGTCGATGGCGTGGCGGTCGTAAAACAGTCCGTCGACCAGGCGCTGAAGGTCGCCGAATTCCTCGGTCTGGAACGATCCGTACTCCATAGTGCCTCCTTGGGCGCTTCATGCCGGCATGCGCGGCGATTCGTAATTCATTGCGATGGACTTAATCTATCACGGCTTCATAACGTTGCGACGGTGGCGGTCTATACTTAGAAGAATTGCAACGTACCGCTTCGTGAAAGGTCGCACCCATGCAGACGATCTACCAGAAGATGGAAACCACCGAACTCGATGCCGCCATCGAGGCGCTCAAGGCCGAGGTCGCCGAGGTCAAGGCCAAGGGCCTGGCGCTCGACATGGCCCGCGGCAAGCCGTCGCCCTCCCAGGTGGACATCTCTCGACCCATGCTCGATATCCTCAATGCCGATGCCGATCTGCACGACGGCAACGTCGACTGCTCCAACTACGGCTGCTTTGAGGGCATTCCCTCGGCACGCAAGCTAGCGGGGGAGTTCCTGGGTTGCCCCGCCGAGCAGACGCTCGTGCTGGGCTCCTCGAGCTTGCTGATCGAGCACGATATCGCCGGTATGTTCTGGCGTTGCGGCTCGTGTGGTAGCGACCCTTGGGAGGCTTACGAGGCAGCGCACGACGGCAAGAAGGTCAAGTTCCTGTGCCCGGTTCCCGGCTACGACCGCCACTTTGGCATCACCGCCGATCTGGGTATCGAGAACGTCCCCGTCGCGATGACCGACAACGGCCCCGACATGGACGAGGTCGAGCGCCTCGTCGCCGCCGACGATTCCATCAAGGGCATCTGGTGCGTACCCAAGTATTCCAACCCCACGGGCATCACCTTTAGCGAGGACACTGTGCGCCGCCTGATTGAGATGCCCACGGCCGCACCCGATTTCCGCATCTTCTGGGACAACGCCTACTGCGTGCACGACCTGTACGACGAGACCGACGAGCTCGCCAACATCTTCGATCTTGCCCGCACGGCGGGCACCGAGGACCGCGTGGTGGCATTCGCCTCGACGTCCAAGATCACTTTCCCGGGTGCCGGTATCGGCTTTATCGGTGCGAGCCCCGCGGTTATCGCGGAGTTCTCCAAGCGCCTGAAGGCCGGCCTCATCAGCGCCGATAAGCTCAACCAACTGCGTCACGTGCGTTTCCTTCCCACCATCGAGGCGGTCAAGGAGCACATGAAAAAGCATGCCGAGTTTTTGCGTCCGCGCTTTGAGGCCGTTGAGCGCAAGCTCACCGAGGGCCTGGGCGGCACGGGCTGCGCCACCTGGACGCATCCCCGCGGCGGCTACTTTGTAAGCTTCGATGGTCCCGAGGGATCGGCCCAGAAGGTCGCCGCGCTTTGCGCCGACCTGGGCGTCAAGCTCACGCCGGCCGGTGCTACCTGGCCCTATGGCAAGGACCCGCGCGACACCAACATCCGCATCGCGCCGAGCTATCCCACGGTCGAGGACCTGGAGGCCGCGCTCGATGTGCTGGTGCTGGCCGTCAAGCTCGTCGCTGCCGAGCTTGCGCGTTCCGAGCGCGCCTAACGCGCGGCTTCCCGTACTATCCGCACTTTCGATACGTAAAGGAGCGTATACATGGATTTGGGTATTTCCACCAACCCCACGCCAGAGCTCTACACCATTAAGGTAACCGGCGAGATCGATATCTCTAACGCCGATAGCCTGCGCAATGCCATCGACCTGGCGCTCGAGCAGCCCACTGAGGCCGTTGAGCTCGATTTTGCCCAGGTGAGCTACATCGATTCGACGGGCATTGGCGTGCTTGTGGGCGCCGCGCACCACGCGGTCGACCACGGCAAGCGCTTTAGCTGCACCAATGTGCAGCCCCCGGTGATGCGCGTGGTTCAGTTGTTGGGTGTCGACCAGGAGATTTCGATCACCGCTGCATAATCTTTGCCCCCAAAAGGGCGTGCCGTTTGGCATATGTTTGTGATGCGCTCGGACGTTTTGGCGTCCGGGCGCTATACTTGACCGAATGAATAGACGAGTTCCGGCCGAATGGCGCGGTGCGGGCTCGACTCACATCGAGCCTTGGAGGTATGTGTGTTTGGTATTGGAGAGGGTGAGCTCGCGATCATCGTGGTCTTCGGCTTTTTGCTGTTTGGCCCGGATAAGCTCCCACAGATGGGCCGCACGATTGGCCGTGCCATCCGTCAGTTCCGCGAGACGCAGGAAAAGATGACGGCCGTTGTTCAGTCCGAGATTATCGATCCGGTGAGCGAGGCCGCTTCGGCACCGGTCAAGCCCAAGAAGACTGCCGTCGATGACGATTCCGATGCGGACGAGGATGCCGCCGAGACGGCAGCGCCCGCCAAGAAGGAGACCTTTGCCGAGCGCCGTGCCCGCCTTGCTGCCGAGAAGGCTGCGAGCGAGGGTGCCGCCGAGGGCGAGGGTGCTGCTGAGGAGGCCGAGGGTGCCGAGCCTGCCGCTGCCGCCGAGCCTGTCGTCGAGCCCGAGCCTGCTGCAGAGCCGGAGCCCGAGCCCGAGCCGGCAGAGCCCACGACGGCTGACCTCTACGCCCGTCGTCCCCGCAAGCGCAAGGCCGTCGTCGACCAGCTCGCCCGCGAGCTCGAGGCCGAGGACGACGCCGCTGCCGCCGACGCCTCGAAGGGAGGCGATGAGTAATGCCTATCGGACCTGCGCGCATGCCGCTCTTCGATCACCTGGGAGAGCTCCGTCGCCGCCTGACCATCGTGGTCGTGTCGGTGTTTGCCGCCGCCATCGTGCTGTATTTCGCCACGCCCGTGGTGCTCGACATCTTGGAAGACCCCATCCGCTCCTTTGTGCCGGACGGTAAGTTCTACATCACCACCACGCTCGGCGGCTTTGGCCTGCGCTTCTCGCTGGCCATCAAGATGGCCGTGGTCATGTGCACGCCCATGATCATCTGGCAGATTCTGGCATTTTTCCTGCCGGCACTGCGTCCCAACGAGCGCAAATGGGTCGTGCCCACGGTGCTCGCCTCGACGGTGCTGTTCTTCCTGGGCGCCATCTTCTGCTATTTCATCATCATCCCGGCGGGCTTTGAGTGGCTTATCGGCGAGACCTCGGCCGTCGCCACGGCGCTGCCCGACCTGGAGAACTACGTCAACATGGAGCTGCTCTTTATGATCGGCTTTGGCGTGGCGTTTGAGCTGCCGCTCATCATCTTCTACCTGTCCGTCTTCCACATCGTGTCCTACGCGGCCTTCCGCGGCGCCTGGCGCTACGTGTACGTGGGCCTGCTTGTGGGCTCGGCTGTGATTACGCCCGACGGCTCGCCCGTTACGCTGGGCCTCATGTATGGCGCCCTGCTCTCGCTCTACGAGATTTCGCTCGCCATCGCCCGTGTGGTCATTACCGCGCGCGAGGGCAAGGAGGGCTTGTTTGTGAGCCGTCTGGACCTGTTCTCGGACGATGAGGACGACGAGGAGTAAATCGGTATGCACGAGGTTGGCATTGTCAACGGCATACTCGATACAGTGATTCGCGCGGCGCGTGGGGCGGGGGCCTCGCGCGCCGTTTTGGTAACGCTGCGTATCGGGGATATGACCGAAGTTGTGCGCGAGGCGCTCGACTTTGCGTGGGAGACATTTCGCGATGAGGACCCGCTCACGCGAGGCTGCGAGCTTGCCGTGGAGGAAGTCCATCCACAAAGCGAGTGTCTGGACTGCGGGGAGGTCTTTGAGCACGATCGCTTCCATTGCCGCTGTCCCCAATGTGGCGGCGCCAACGTGCGTCTGCTGCACGGCCGCGAGCTCGACATCGCAAGTATCGAAATCGAAACCCCCGACGATTAGCCCGCTAGCCATCTGGTGATGGGGTATAAAGGGGCCAAAGTAAGGAGTGCCGAGTATGGCTGAGAAAACGATTGATATCGCGTCGCCGATTCTGTCGCGCAACGAGCGCCTGGCAGATCAGCTGCGACAGCGATTTAAAGAGACAAACACCTATGTGATTAACGTGCTGTCGAGCCCCGGCTCGGGCAAGACCACCACGATCCTGGGCACCAACGAGCGCCTGCGCGACAAGGCTGGCCTGCGCTGCGCCGTCATCGAGGGCGATATTGCCTCGGATGTCGATGCCATCACCATGAAGGAAGCCGGCATGCCCGCCATCCAGATCAACACGGGCGGCCTGTGCCACCTCGAGGGCAACATGATCATGGAGGCCGTTGACGCGTTCGACCAGGCCGTCGGTCTGGAGAACATCGACGTCATCTTTATCGAAAATGTGGGCAACCTAGTCTGCCCGGTCGACTTTGACCTGGGCGAGAACCTGTCCATCATGATTCTCTCGGTGCCCGAGGGCGACGACAAGCCCATCAAGTACCCGGGCATCTTCCAACACGCCGGCGCGCAGCTGCTCAACAAGGTCGACGTGGCTCCGGCTTTCGATTTTGACATGGATAGGTATACTAAGACACTCGATGACCTCAATCCGCAGGCGCCGCGGTTTGCCGTGAGCGCGCGCAAGGGCGAGGGCATGGATGCCTGGTGTGATTGGCTCATCGGGCAGATTGAGCAAGCAAGGGCGTAAGTCGGCCGCCATACGGGCGGGCGTAGCCGCAGAGATACGAGATAGGAGCCTCTTTTGAAGCTCATCATCGCCGAGAAAAACGACGCCGCGCGTCAGATCGCCGAGCGTCTGTCCACGGGTAAACCCAAAAAGGACAAGGTGTACAACACCGCCATCTACCGTTTTGAGTGGAAGGGCGAGGAGTGCGTGACGATCGGTCTTGCCGGTCACATCCTTGCGCCCGATTTTTGCGACAGCGTGCTGTTCGATAAAAAGCTGGGTTGGTATTCGGTCACCGAGGACGGCGAGATGCTGCCGGCCGACATGCCCGATGGCCTGGCGCGCCCGCCCTATGACACCAAGCGCAAGCCGTTTCTTGCCGACGGTATCTCCATCAAGGGCTGGAAGCTCGAGAGCCTGCCGTACCTCACCTGGGCGCCGGTCATTAAACTGCCGGCTGAGAAGGAACTCATTCGTTCGCTCAAGAACCTGGCCAAAAAGTCCGACAGCGTCATCATCGCCACGGACTTCGACCGTGAGGGCGAGCTGATCGGCTCGGACGCCCTCAACAAGGTGCGCGAGGTGGCGCCGGACCTGCCGGTTGCCCGCGCCCAGTATTCTTCGTTTACCAAGGCCGAGATCACGCAGGCCTTCGATAACCTCGTCTCGCTCGACCAGAACCTGGCCGACGCCGGCGAGAGCCGCCAGCACATCGACCTCATTTGGGGCGCGGTGCTCACGCGCTATCTGACGCTCGCCAAGTTTGGCGGCTTTGGCAACGTGCGCTCTGCCGGCCGCGTGCAGACGCCGACGCTTGCCCTGGTGGTCGAGCGCGAGCGCGAGCGCATGGCGTTTGTGCCCGAGGACTATTGGCAGATTCGCGGCATGGGTGCCGCGCAGGGCGCTGCCGAGGACGATCGCTTTAAGATCGCGCACAAGACGGCGCGCTTTACCGACAAAGATGCCGCCGAGACGGCGTACGGCCACGTCGACGGCGCCACGACGGCAACCGTCGCTGCGGTGACTAAGCGCTCGCGCAAGCAGCAGCCGCCCACGCCATTTGCGACGACCTCGCTGCAGGCTGCCGCCGCGGCCGAGGGCATCTCGCCTGCGCGTACCATGCGCATCGCCGAATCCCTCTACATGGCGGGTCTCATCAGCTACCCGCGTGTCGACAACACCGTGTACCCCGCGACGCTCGACCTGGGCGCCGTGGTGAGCGACCTGGCAAAGATCAACCCGGCGCTGGCGCCCGTGTGCAAAAAGGTGCTCGCCGGTCCCATGAAGCCCACGCGCGGCAAGGTTGAGACCACCGACCACCCTCCGATCTATCCCACGGGCGAGGGCGATCCGTCCACGCTCGACGGCGGCCAGCGCAAGCTCTACGACCTTATCGCCCGTCGCTTCCTGGCGACGCTCATGGGCCCCGCGACCATCGAGAACACCAAGCTCGAGCTCGACGTCAACGGCGAGCCGTTTGTGGCCTCGGGCGACGTGCTCGTGACCCCGGGCTTCCGCGAGGCCTACCCGTACGGCCTTAAGCGCGACGAGCAGATGCCGCCGCTGGAGCAAGGCGATACTGTCGATGTGTTCGACATTAAGCTCGAGGCCAAGCAGACCGAGCCGCCCGCGCGCTACAGCCAGGGCAAGCTCGTGCAGGAGATGGAGAAGCGCGGCCTGGGCACCAAGTCCACGCGCGCGAGCATCATCGAGCGCCTGTATGCCGTGCGCTACCTCAAAAACGATCCCGTGGAGCCGAGCCAGCTGGGCATCGCCATCATCGATGCGCTGACGCAGTTTGCCCCGCGCATCACGAGCCCCGATATGACGAGTGAGCTCGACGGCGACATGACCCGTGTGGAGCGCGGCGAGGATACCGAAGAGCATGTCGTGACGCACTCGCGCGCGCTGCTGGCCGGCGTGCTCGATGAGCTGCTCAAGCACACGCAGGAGCTGGGCGACGCCATCAGCGACGCCGTCACGGCCGACGCGCGTGTGGGCAGCTGTCCCAAGTGCGGCAAGGATCTGGTTATGAAGACGAGCGCCAAGACCCGTGGCAGCTTCATTGGCTGCATGGGTTGGCCCGACTGTGACGTGACCTATCCGGTGCCGAGCGGCGTCAAGGTGAGCCCGCTCGAGGGCGAGGCGGCCGTGTGTCCCGAGTGCGGCGCGCCGCGCATCAAGTGTCAGCCGTTCCGCCAGAAGGCCTTCGAGATTTGCGTGAACCCCACATGCCCCACCAACTACGAGCCCGACCTTAAGGTGGGCGAGTGCAAGGTGTGTGCCGAGGCCGGACGCCATGGCGACCTGATCGCGCACAAGAGCGAGAAGAGCGGCAAGCGCTTTATCCGCTGCACCAACTACGATGACTGCGGTGTGAGCTATCCTCTGCCGGCGCGCGGTAAGCTCGAGGCGACGGGTGAGACCTGCCCCGAGTGCGGCGCCCCCATCGTGGTGGTCAACACGGCGCGCGGCCCGTGGCGCATCTGCGTGAACATGGACTGCCCGACCAAGGAGAAGAAACCCGCCCGCGGCCGCAAGACTGCGACTAAGGCGAGCACGGCCAAGAAGACGACGGCGGCAAAGAAGACTGCTGCCAAGAAGTCGACTGCCAAGAAGACTGCCGCGAAAAAGACGACCACCAAGAAGGCGGCCGCCGACAAGTAGCGGCGCAGCCGAAACATAGCCCAAAACAAAAACGAGCGAGGGTCCCATGATCCTCGCTCGTTTTTTGCGTAGTCATTGGGGACGTTCTTGAATGACTAGTCGTTTAAGACCGTCGCATGCGACTAGTTCACTTCGACGGGTTTGGCGCCGGGATAGCGCTCCTCAAAGTCTAGGCGGTACTTATTGTCATTGGTGCCCGCCACGTTGTCGCGCGACAGCGGCGCCACGATCTCATTCTTGTGGTCCGCAGGCTTGGCGTATTTCAGGCTGATCTCCCAGGCATCACAGATTGCGTCAATGCGGTGATCCAGGTCGTCGTACAGGGCAACGATGTCTTTCCAGGAGCTGTAGTTCTTGGAGCTCGTCGGGACGTCTAGGTCCTCGACGATGTCGTAATACTGCTCGATGGTGTCCTCCGTGCGCTCGGCGACGTCGGCGAGATTTTGACGGGTGGTTCGATCCTCTTCCAGATAGCTGCCGTTGAAGTTCTGTGCGCAGCCACGGACGTAGTTGTCGAGGTCTTCGAGCAAGTCGTAGTATTCGCTCAGTCGGCGGTAGAGGTTCTGCTCGGAGAGCGTTGCTTCGCCGCCATCCTCGTCGTCATCGTCATCATCGTCGTACAGGCTGTTGGGGTCGCCGAGAGGCCTTAGGTCATCGTCGTCGACGTCATGGTGCAGCTTAGCTACCTCGGCAGTCGTCTGCGTGGCGGCGTTGTCGAAAGGCTTGATCACAAAGAAAACGACCAGGGCGATGATGATCGCCACCAGCACAACGATAACGGCGATAAGCGGCCCGGTGCCGCTCTTTTTGGGAGCGGGGGTCTGTGGCGAAGCGGGCGCGTATGCGGGAGCCGGCTGCTGTTGGGGCGAGCCGCTCGCGACGGGTATGCGCTGCGTGGTCTCGACGGCCGCGGGGCCTGCGGCGAGGTCGGGGCGATAGGCGAGGGGGTCATCCGCCTTGGCTTGCGGCGTATCGAGGGAACCGGTCTGCTCAAAAGCGGGCTGGCTATCGCTCGCGGTTGTTTGCTCAACGGGTGCACCGCACGAGGTGCAGAACTTGGCATTATCTGCAAGAAGCTTGCCGCACGAGGCGCAATACCGAGACATTGCCACTCCTTTCGCCACATTTCAATGCAATACGACGATTATACCCAGCGTCCAAAATTCCCCATCATAAGTTGCGGTGAAATAGGGACTGTTTGGCGGTCTCGGAGCTTCAATCAGTCCCTATTTCACCGCAACTTTGGAAAGGCACCTTTAGCCATTGGGGACGCACCGAGCACTGGGGTATCATGGCTTGGTTGCTATAATTCGCATTTACGCGCCTTGTAGGAAGGGGCTGCGCCCATGGCTTTTGAGCCCGCTCAACATAGCTTTATCACGCTCGAGGGCGTCGACGGTGCCGGCAAGTCCACGCAGGCGCGTCTGCTTGCCCGCGCTCTTGAACTCGCTGGCTACCAGGTTGTGAGCCTGCGCGAGCCGGGCGGTACCGCCATCAGCGAAAAGATCCGCGCCTTGCTGCTCGACCCCGCCAATACGGCGATGGGCGACACCTGCGAGCTGCTGCTCTACGAGGCTGCGCGTGCCCAGCTGGTGCACGAGGTCATCGC
>UROZ01000080.1 GCA_900549655.1 uncultured Collinsella sp. | reverse complement strand
TGGGCGGCGCGCAGCGTCGACTGGTTGCGCGGTTCGTAGAACCGCGCAACATAAGTGCGCCCCCTCCCGCGCACGGAACGGGAGGGGGCTAAAGGTAGGAGTCTACCGGTGGGTTGACCCCACCGGACAGACGATGACCAGATGATCCTTTACAGGATCGTCAAGGTTTCCGTGGGGTACCCGTTGGGTACTTAGAGCAACACGCAGGCGACGGTCAGGATGATGGCGCAGACGACGGAGAGCGCGACGATGAGCTTAAGGGCAAACTTGAGCCAGGTCGTCCACTCGATCTTGGCCAGGGCGAGACCGCCCATGATGGCGCCGGAGGTCGGGGTGAACAGGTTCACGACACCGATGGCGGCGGAGAAGATCATGACCATGACCTCGGGCGAGAAGCCGAGCTTAACAGCCAGCGGTCCCATGATGGGCATGGAAACGGTGGCCATACCGGAGGTCGAGGGGATCAGGAAGGACAGGCCGAAGTAGACCAGGAAGCTCATGGGAGCGAAGATCACGCCGGACAGGCCAGCCAGAGCATTGGCGGCAGCGTCGAGGACGAAGACGTCGAGGCCGGTGTTAGCCATGAGGACGGAGATACCACGGGCGAGGGCGATGACGAGAACAACGGACATCATGTCGGCAGCGCCGGTGATAAAGGTGTTAACGATCTGCTTCTCGGACAGGCCACCGATGATACCGATCAGGACGGCCATGAGGAAGAACCAGGTGGAAGCCTCGTCGAAGTACCACTGGCCAATGGGCAGGCCGGTGATCAGGGCAGACCAGCCCTGGACGACGGCGTTACCGTCGGCGTCGTAGACAGCGCCAGCGTCGAAGAAGTTGGCGACGCCCTCGTTGAGGTCGGCCAGCGGAATGAAGCCGACGATCATGACGACGAAGGTGAAGGCGAAGGCAATCAGAACACCCTTCTGACGACCGGTGAGCTTGACCTCCTTGTGGACCTCGGAAGCAGCCTTGCCGTGAGCCTCTTCGGCGTCCTTGAGCTCCTGCATCGACAGGATGGTGGAACCCTTGTCAGCCTTGACCTTCTTGGCATAGTTCATCACGAAGAAGATGGACATAGCGGTAGTGACAATCCACAGGACGGCACCGAGGCCGATGATGATGGACTGGTTGACCTCAATGCCAACGCCGGTCAGAGCGTCGACGGCAGCGCCGACGGCGAACGGGTTAACCGTGGAGCCCAGGCAGCCGCAGCCAGCGCCGAGCAGGACGGTAGCGGCACCGACCATGGGGTCGAAGCCAGCGGCCATCATGGTAGCGGCGAGCAGGGCGTAGAAGGGAACGGTCTCCTCGCACATACCATAGGTGGTACCACCGAGGGAGAAGATGAGCATCAGCACGGGAATGAGCATAATCTCGTTGCCCTTAAGCTTCTGCACCAGAACGGCGATGCCGTTGTCCAGGGCGCCGGTCTCGGTCATCATGCCGAGGAAGCCGCCCAGGATCATAACGAAGAGGCAGACGGGCAGAGCGTCAGCGAAGCCCAGGATCGGGGCGGTGCAGAAATCGCTCAGACGGGCTGCGGTAACCGCGCCGCCGGACGTGCCGGAGACGATAACGGTAATCACTGCAACAATTGCCAGCAGAGCTAGAAGAATGGTGAACGATGAAGGCATACCGCGCTTTTTCTTAGCGGTCTCAGTCATGGTTCTCATCCCCCCTTCATAAATCATTTAACTTTCTCGCGCGAAGCGGATCTTCCGTGCCGTGCCCACCGCCCGACGCGAGATATTTACCAGACAAAGCCGCTCGGGGTGTGCAGCAAGACACCCCGAGCGAGATGCTAGATGCTCTTACTTGAGCGTAGCGTACATAACAGCCTTGATGGTGTGCATGCGGTTCTCGGCCTCGTCGAAGACCTTGGAAGCGGGGCTCTCGAAGACCTCGTCGGTGACCTCCTGCTCGGTGATGCCGAACTGCTCGCACTTCTCGGCGCCAATCGTGGTGTTGGTGTCGTGGAAGCTGGGCAGGCAGTGCAGGAAGATGGCACCCGGGTTGGCCATAGCCATGACCTCGGAGGTAACGCGATACGGGGTGAGCTGAGCGATGCGCTCGGCCCAGACCTCGTCGGGCTCGCCCATGGAGACCCACACGTCGGTGTAGATAACGTCGGCACCGGTGACGCCGTCCTTGACGTCGGTGGTCAGCTTGATGGTGCAGCCGTTGGCCTCGGCGATGGGCTTGCAGGCCTCGATGACGTCGTCAGCGGGCATGCACTCCTCGGGGCCGCAGGCCACGAAGTTCATACCGAGCTTGGAGCAGACGACCATGAGGGAGCGAGCAACGTTGTTCTTGCAGTCACCCATGAAGACGAGGGTCTTGCCCTTGATGTCGTAGTTGAAGTTCTCCTGGACGGTCAGGATGTCGGCGAGCATCTGGGTGGGGTGCCACTCAGTGGTCAGGCCGTTCCACACGGGCACGCCGGACTTAGCAGCGAGCTCCTCGACGTCGTCCTGGGCAAAGCCACGGAACTCGATGCCGTCATACATGCGGCCGAGAACGCGGGCGGTGTCCTCAATGGACTCCTTCTTGCCCATCTGCGACGAACCGGGATCGAGGTAGGTGACGCCCATGCCCAGATCCATGCCGCCGACCTCGAAGGCGCAGCGGGTACGAGTGGAGGTCTTCTGGAAGAGCAGAACGATGTTCTTGCCCTCGAGATAGCGGTGCGGAACGCCAGCGCGCTTCATGTCCTTGAAGTTCTTGGAAAGCTTGAGCAAGTACTCGATCTCCTCGGTGGAGAGGTCGAGGAGCTTGAGGAAGCTACGGCCGGAGAGGTTAACACCCATGGTTCGTTTCCTTTCGAAGAAATGAATTACGTAAGTATTAGTGTTGCCCGTTTAACGGGCGAAGCCGGTGCGGTTGTAGGGGGACCGCACCGGAAACGGAAAGACTTAGAGGTCCTCGCGCCAGAAGGGCATGCTCATGCAGCGCGGGCCGCCGCGGCCGCGGGAGAGCTCGGCGGAGGGCACGACGAGAAGGTCCAGGCCCTCCTTGTACAGCACGTCGTTGGTGACGGTGTTGCGGGCGTAGACGCAGATCTTGCCGGGCTCGACGCACAGGGTGTTGGAGCCGTCGTTCCACTGCTCGCGGGAGGCCGCGATCGGGTCGCCGCCGCCGCAGGGGATCAGCTTGACCTGGTCGACGCCGGTGGCGTCCTCCAGGACGTGCTCGAGGGTGTCCTCGATCAGGCGGATGTTCACGTCGCCCGGGTTCTTGCCGGCGGTCAGCTCGTAGACGCGCAGGGTGCCCATGATGGCGGGGTGGATCGTGAACTTATCGACGTCGATCTGGGTGAAGACCGTGTCGAGGTGCATGAAGGCGCGCGAGACGGGGATGTCGAAGGCCAGGATGCGCTCGACCTTGGAGTCGGAGTTCCAGAAGATGTTCTGGGCCATGACGTCGATAGCGGCGGCCTGGGTGCGCTGGGAGATGCCGACGGCGAGGGTCTTCTCGTTGATGTTCAGCACGTCGCCGCCCTCGGTGTGGAACTGGCAGTCGCGGCGGAAGTACAGGGAGACGTCCTTGTAGTCGGGGTGGTACTTGAAGACGTACTTGCCGTACAGGGTCTCGCGGTTGCGGGTGACCGAGTACATGCGGTTGAGGTTGACGCCCTCGCCGACGACCGCGAACGGGTCGCGGGTGAAGTAGAGGTTGGGCATCGGGTCGATGATCAGGTCGGACTCGGACTCGGAGTTGACCAGGGAGTCGAGGGTCGTGGAGGCCGTGAGGGGCATCTCGATCTCGGACTTGGTCATGCCGGCCATGGTCTTCTTGACGAACTCGAGGTTGTCCTCGATGGAGTCCAGCTTCTCGCGGACGATCTGCGGCATGTGCTGGCCGCGGATGCCTGCCTCGGCGATGTACTGGTCGGTGAACTCGGCGCGGGCGCCGGGGACCTGGTCGAACACCTCTGCGACGAGGTTCTCGAGGTAGAGGACCTCCACGCCCTGGTCCCTCAGGATCTGGGCGAAGGTGTCGTGCTCCTGCTGTGCGACCTCCAGGAACGGGACGTCGTCGAACAGGAGTCGCTCGAGCTCGTCGGGCGGCAGGTTGAGGAGCTCGTCGCCGGGACGGTGCAGGCAGACCTTCCTGAGCTTGCCGATCTCGGAAGGCACGTGCAGACCTTTCGTCATGGCCTCCTACCTTTCTTTCGGGCCCCTGTCAGGGCCGATTCGTTAGCGCCCCTCCGTGTGAGGCGTTATTGCTGACGACATATTTATATCCAAAATCAGCCCATACTTCCACCTTGCCCCCGAACGGTTTTTTATAGGGGGTGAACGGCATACACATATACTTCACGCATGGCACACTTTGATTTAATAAAGTTTATTTACGTGCTTAAACGCGTTTTCAATCCAAATAGCAAATGGAACTAAACTTTGTTAAACCACCCTCAAATTGCATATTTCTAATAAAGCTATGAATAGAATTAGTGATTCATACCGCGTCTCAACCATTTTCATTTTTATTCAGAAAAAAGTTTGTCCTATTCATTTTCTGATTACAAGTTACCGTTTACCAGATGCTTGGTACCGTTCACCGGAAGCTCAGTATAAGGCCCAGCTGATATCGGCTCGCCGTACTGCCTCATTTGTAACATCTTGACTTCTCGGTATAGAAAAACAATCCCGCTCCCCTCATGGGAAACGGGACTGTTATCGATAATCGTAGACAGATTTGAGCGGCTTTGAGAGCCGTCGGAATCCTAGCGATCGAACTCCGCCAGTGCCTCGCCCAAAAGCCTCAGACCCTCGCGAAGAACGTCTTCGCTCGCGCAGTAGCCCAGGCGCGCTCCGCAGGGAAGCTCAAAACGGCTACCGGGAACCAACAGCACTCCCCTCTCGGCCAGCAGGCGCTTGCAGAACTCCTCGTCATCCTCGGGAATATCCAGCTGGATAAACGAGGTGGACACGCCCTGCGGGGCCGTCCAGGAAACACGATGCTGCGTATCGATCCAAGCCTGTGCGATATCGCGGTTACCAAACACGATCTTGCGGTTACGCTCGAGAATCTTGTCCTTGTGCTCGAGCACGTAGGTCGCCAAGGCGTCGTTGAAAACGCCGCCGCAGATCATGGTGTAGTCGCGGTACGTGCGAATGCGGTTAGATACCTCTTCGTCTGCCACAACCCAGCCCACGCGAGCTGCAGGCGTCGAATAGGTCTTAGACACCGAGTTGGTGACAATGGCCCTCTCGTACACGTCGGCCATCGACATAAAGGACTTGGTGTTCTCGAGCGGCAGATACACCTCGTCGCACAGCACGTAGGCGCCCACCGAACGGGCAATCTCGGCAATCTGGCCGAGCGTGTCGGCATCAAGCACCGTACCGATGGGGTTCGATGCGTTGTTGATGCAGATGAGCTTGGTGTTGGGGCGAACGAGGCGCTTGAGCGGTTCGATATCAGGTTTCCATCCGAGCTCCTCGCGAAGCTCCCAATACTCGACCTCGGCGCCGAGCGCACGCGGAATCTCATAGAGCGGCGCATAGGTAGGCCACTCGGCGATAACGTGGTCGCCGGGCTCGACTACAGCCATGATGGCGTTGAGATTGGCGCCCGTGCAGCCATTGGTCTGCAGAATGTGATCGGGATTGACCTCGCGACGATACAGCTTGGCAACCTCGGCCTTAAACTCCGGCGAACCCTCGATCCAGCCGTAGTTCATCTTCTCGCGATCCAGGCGCTCGTAGAACGTGGCGCCGTCCTGTTCGTCGAGCGCGCGAAGCTCGCCCATGGTAAGCGACGAAATCGTCGACTGGGCGATATCCCACGTGGCGCTCTTCTCCCAAACGTTGAGCCACTCCTCAACGCCGATTGCCTTGATATCCATGACCAAGCTCCTTACAAAAGCAGTCATCCAATCGTGTTGACGTTCCTCATACAAGAATGGGGCGGTGCGAATACCCGCACCGCCCCAATGGGAGACATCTAATGGCAGCTAGATGTATGTATTAAGACCTGTACGGGTCCTTGAAGACCTTAGAGGTCCTCGCGCCAGAAGGGCATGCTCATGCAGCGCGGGCCGCCGCGGCCGCGGGAGAGCTCGGCGGAGGGCACGACGAGAAGGTCCAGGCCCTCCTTGTACAGCACGTCGTTGGTGACGGTGTTGCGGGCGTAGACGCAGATCTTGCCGGGCTCGACGCACAGGGTGTTGGAGCCGTCGTTCCACTGCTCGCGGGAGGCCGCGATCGGGTCGCCGCCGCCGCAGGGGATCAGCTTGACCTGGTCGACGCCGGTGGCGTCCTCCAGGACGTGCTCGAGGGTGTCCTCGATCAGGCGGATGTTCACGTCGCCCGGGTTCTTGCCGGCGGTCAGCTCGTAGACGCGCAGGGTGCCCATGATGGCGGGGTGGATCGTGAACTTATCGACGTCGATCTGGGTGAAGACCGTGTCGAGGTGCATGAAGGCGCGCGAGACGGGGATGTCGAAGGCCAGGATGCGCTCGACCTTGGAGTCGGAGTTCCAGAAGATGTTCTGGGCCATGACGTCGATAGCGGCGGCCTGGGTGCGCTGGGAGATGCCGACGGCGAGGGTCTTCTCGTTGATGTTCAGCACGTCGCCGCCCTCGGTGTGGAACTGGCAGTCGCGGCGGAAGTACAGGGAGACGTCCTTGTAGTCGGGGTGGTACTTGAAGACGTACTTGCCGTACAGGGTCTCGCGGTTGCGGGTGACCGAGTACATGCGGTTGAGGTTGACGCCCTCGCCGACGACCGCGAACGGGTCGCGGGTGAAGTAGAGGTTGGGCATCGGGTCGATGATCAGGTCGGACTCGGACTCGGAGTTGACCAGGGAGTCGAGGGTCGTGGAGGCCGTGAGGGGCATCTCGATCTCGGACTTGGTCATGCCGGCCATGGTCTTCTTGACGAACTCGAGGTTGTCCTCGATGGAGTCCAGCTTCTCGCGGACGATCTGCGGCATGTGCTGGCCGCGGATGCCTGCCTCGGCGATGTACTGGTCGGTGAACTCGGCGCGGGCGCCGGGGACCTGGTCGAACACCTCTGCGACGAGGTTCTCGAGGTAGAGGACCTCCACGCCCTGGTCCCTCAGGATCTGGGCGAAGGTGTCGTGCTCCTGCTGTGCGACCTCCAGGAACGGGACGTCGTCGAACAGGAGTCGCTCGAGCTCGTCGGGCGGCAGGTTGAGGAGCTCGTCGCCGGGACGGTGCAGGCAGACCTTCCTGAGCTTGCCGATCTCGGAAGGCACGTGCAGACCTTTCGTCATGGCCTCCTACCTTTCTTTCGGGCCTTACTGGCCGAATGTATCAGCGCCCCTCCGTATGGGACGCTGCTTGCTGACAGCTCTAGTTATATCCAAAAACCACCCGCAATTCCACCTCGCCCCCGAACGGTCAGCAAAGTGCGATGAACGGTATATCGCATATGATTCCCCCATGATGCACTTCAGTTCTCTAAAGCAAGTTTTCAAAGGTAATCGTTCTTTTTTCTAAGGAATTGAGCAAGATTGCACAAATAATTTCATGTTTAGGAATTGCATAGCTAAAACTGTTTTCTGCATATATATGTCGTCTGTCAATGATTCAATTTGGATTCGATTATATTCAGCTAGCAATCATTCTTATTCATACATCCTCACCAGTTGAGTATGGATATAGATTGTTTTCAAAACGAGTCGGGCAGTTAGTTGCAAGCCTTGACGGCGTAAGAAGTAGGTAAAGATACCGTTCGCACAATACGTCCGTGCCACAGGTCGACTAAATTGAGACAATAGTGAATAGTGTTAGGCTACCGTCCCCTGCGGGGACTGAACGGACAGATGCATATGCCGAGCAAAATCGAAAAAAAGCAAGCCGCCGCAAAGCTGCGCAAGCCGCCGCGCGACTTCTCGTACACGCAGAACCGAGAGCTCAGCTGGCTGCGCTTTGACAACCGTGTGCTCGACGAGGCCTTCGATGAGTCCGTGCCGCTGTTCGAGCGCCTTAAGTTCGTCTCGATCTTCGAGTCAAACCTCGATGAGTTCCTCATGGTGCGCGTGGGTGGCCTGTCCGACCTTGCTGAGCTCAAAAAACAGCCTGTTGACAACAAGAGCAATATGAGCGCCTCCGAACAGGTCGATGCTGTCATGGCCGAAATGCCCGGGCTCCTTACCCGTTGGGAGTCCATCTTTAAGAGCATCGAGGGCAAGCTCGACACCCTGGGCGTTCACCGCGCCCGCATCGATTCGCTTACGCCCGAGGAGCGCACCTTTGTAACCCGCTACTTCCAGGCCTACGTGTCGCCGGTCATCTCACCGCTGGTGATCGACCCGCGCCACCCCTTCCCCAACCTGCGCAACGGCGCACTCTACCTGGCCTGCGGCCTGGACGGCGTCACCGACGAGGAAAGTCTGCTGGGCCTGATCGAGATTCCCGCCTCGATGAACCGCGTGGTCGAGATCCCCTCGCCCACCGGCACCTACTCCTACATTCTGCTCGAGGACGTCATCCTCGCCTGCCTGGACAGCTGCTTTGGCTCCTATAAGCCGCTGGATCGCGCGCTGATCCGCGTCACCCGCAATGCCGATATCGACCCGGACGGCGAGGGCGTCGAGGAAGAAGAGGATTACCGCCAGCACATGAAGCGCATCCTCAAGAAACGCTTGCGCCTGCAGCCGGTGGTGCTCGCCGTATCGGGCTCGCTTGAAAAGCCAACGCTCAAGACCATCCGCAAAGCGCTCGAGCTCTCGCGTCGCTCGGTCTTTACCTGCGATATCCCGCTCAACCTGGGCTATGTCTTTGGCATTGAGGGCAAGATTCCCGAGCACCTGCGCAACGAGCTCCTCTTTACGCCGTTTAAGCCACAGCCCAACCCCACCATCGACATGACCCGCTCCATCCGCGAGCAGGTGCTGCAGCACGACAAGCTGCTCTTCTACCCTTACGAGGCCATGAATCCGTTCCTGGATCTGGTACACGAGGCAGCCTACGATCCCGAGTGCATCTCGTTGCGCATCACGCTCTACCGCGTGGCCAAGCAGAGCCGCCTATGCGAGTCGCTGATCGATGCCGCCGAGAACGGCAAAGAGGTCACGGTGCTCATGGAGCTCCGCGCCCGCTTTGACGAGCAGAACAACATCGAG
>UROZ01000079.1 GCA_900549655.1 uncultured Collinsella sp. | reverse complement strand
CTGACCGTCAGCTACAAGGATGGATCGGAGCAGATTATCGAAGATGACGACGCAGGGGTGTTCAACTTATATTTTTCTTATGGGCGCAATAGCGGAGAGAACATCTGGGTGCCAACGAAGTTGATTGATGTCGATCAAGTTGTCTCGGTAACCCTTGAAATTGTGAGGTATACATCAACAGGGGAGACCGAAACGAAAGAGCCCTTTACCATCGTCTATTCGTAAGATTTGGGGTCGCTTCCTACTAGGGGAAGCGGCCTCTTTTGCGGTAAATGGGCGGTTAAAGCGAGCGATATTCGTCTGAATTTCGGAAGTATGCGGCAAGATCCTGATGGGTCGCCCGACCCGGGAATCCGCTCCTGCGCACAGAAGGGGATTCCTTTTGTGTAGGCTTTGCGGAAATGTGGCTATTTTAGGATACGCCCGGCGGCGTGGTCTGTTGACGATACAGCTAACGCCACGTATCCTATCGAACTGCGTGTTTCGTAGGGGGATGCTGACCCCTCGATTCAAGCCGTTGCACTTTACAGAAAGCTGGAATCATTCGAGAAGGAGTACGCTTTGCCTACTATTAACCAGCTGGTTCGCCAGGGCCGTCGTTCCGTGCCCAAGAAGTCCAAGAACGCTGCTCTGCAGCACAACTCCCAGAAGCGCGGCGTGTGCACCCGTGTCTTCACCACGAGCCCCAAGAAGCCGAACTCGGCTCTTCGTAAGGTTGCCCGTGTTCGCCTTGTCAACGGCATCGAAGTTACTGCTTACATCCCGGGTGAGGGCCACAACCTGCAGGAGCACTCCATCGTGCTCGTCCGCGGTGGTCGTGTCCGTGACCTCCCTGGTGTCCGTTATCACGTCATCCGTGGCGCCTACGACGCTGCTCCGGTCCAGAACCGTATGCAGGCCCGTTCCAAGTACGGTGCTAAGCGCCCCAAGGCTAAATAAGCCAGATAACGTTTTGATACTTTCGCCGTGTGCCGCCTAAGCGCCGCACGGTAGACACTTAAGGAGATTTCACATGCCGCGTCGTGCAGCAGCTAATCGTCGTGAGGTTCAGCCTGACGCCGTTTACAACAACCGCCTGGTGACTCAGCTCATCAACAAGGTCCTTCTTGACGGCAAGAAGGCCACCGCTGAGCGCATCGTTTACACCGCTTTCGAGATCGTTGCCGAGAAGTCCGAGGGTGGCGACGCTCTTGCTACCTTCAAGAAGGCTATGGACAACGTCAAGCCCACGCTCGAGGTTAAGCCCAAGCGTGTCGGTGGCGCTACCTATCAGGTCCCGATGGAGGTCAACTCCCGTCGTTCCACCGCTCTGGGTATCCGCTGGATCGTCAACTTCTCCCGCGCTCGCAAGGAGAAGACCATGGCCGAGCGTCTCGCCAACGAGATCCTCGACGCCTCCAACGGCCTGGGCGCTTCCGTCAAGAAGCGTGAGGACGTCTTCAAGATGGCCGAGGCCAACCGCGCGTTCTCTCACTATCGTTGGTAAGTTAAGGTAAGGAACTAACATGGCTAAGCCTAAGTACAAGCTTTCCGATACCCGTAACATCGGCATCATGGCCCACATCGATGCCGGTAAGACCACCACGACCGAGCGTATTCTTTACTACACCGGTAAGACCCACAAGATCGGTGAGGTCCATGAGGGCGCTGCCACCATGGACTGGATGGTTCAGGAGCAGGAGCGCGGCGTAACCATTACCTCCGCTGCTACCACGTGCTTCTGGAACAAGGACGGTAAGGACTACCGCATCCAGATCATCGATACCCCGGGCCACGTTGACTTCACCGCCGAGGTCGAGCGCTGCCTGCGCGTCCTCGATGGCGCTGTCGCCGTCTTCGACGCCGTTGCCGGCGTTCAGCCCCAGTCTGAGACCGTTTGGCGTCAGGCTTCTACCTTCAACGTCCCCCGCATCGCCTTCATCAATAAGTATGACCGCGTGGGCGCTGACTTCTTCAACGCTATCGAGACCATGAAGGATCGTCTCGACGCTAACGCCGTGGCCGCTCAGGTCCCGATGGGCGCCGAGGACAACTTCTGGGGCGTCATCGACCTGGTCACCATGACTGCATGGGACTTCAAGGCCGACGAGAAGGGTATGACCTACCCCGAGCCGATGGACGAGATCCCGGCTGAGTTCGCCGACATCGCTGCCACCAAGCGCGAGGAGCTCCTTGACGCTGCTGCCAGCTTTGACGACGAGCTCATGGAGAAGATCCTCATGGAGGAGGACTTCACCGTCGAGGAGCTCAAGGCTGCTCTGCGCAAGGGCGTTCTGGCCAACGAGCTCAACCTCGTCTTCGTGGGCTCCGCCTACAAGAACAAGGGCGTTCAGGAGCTGCTCGACGCTGTCGTCGACTACCTGCCCAGCCCGCTCGACGTTGAGGCCGTCACCGGTACCGATCCGGACACCGGCGAGGAGATCCAGCGTCATCCTTCCTTCGACGAGCCCTTCTCCGGCCTGGTCTTCAAGATCATGACCGACCCGTTCGTCGGTAAGCTCACCTACGTCCGCGTTTACTCCGGCCGCGCCGAGTCCGGCTCCTACGTTGTCAACGCTTCCAACGGTCAGCGCGAGCGCCTCGGCCGCATCCTCGAGATGAACGCCGCCGAGCGTATCGACCGTGACGACGCTGCCGCCGGTGACATCGTCGCTTGCGTCGGCTTCAAGAACTCCACCACCGGTGACACCCTGTGCGAAGAGGGCAAGGAGATCGTCCTCGAGAAGATCGAGTTCGCTAAGCCCGTTATCGACGTTGCCATCGAGCCCAAGACCAAGGCCGAGCAGGACAAGATGTCCCTGGCTCTGACCAAGCTCGCCGAGGAGGACCCGACCTTCCAGGTGTCCACCAACCACGAGACCGGCCAGACCATCATCGCCGGCATGGGCGAGCTGCACCTCGAGATCATCGTCGACCGTCTGCTCCGTGAGTTCAAGGTTGACGCTAACGTTGGTAAGCCCCAGGTTGCCTACCGCGAGACCGCTGGTCACGACGTCGAGAAGGCTGAGGGCAAGTTCGTCCGTCAGTCCGGCGGTCGCGGTCAGTACGGCCATGCCGTCATCAAGCTCGAGAAGATGGAGGAGGGCTTCGGCTACGAGTTCGTCAACGCTATCGTCGGCGGCGTCGTGCCCAAGGAGTACATCCCGTCCATCGACAAGGGCATCCAGGAGGCCCTGAACACCGGTGTTATCGCCGGCTTCCCGGTCCTCGACGTCAAGGTCACCCTGTTCGACGGTTCTTACCACGAGGTCGACTCCTCCGAGGCCGCCTTCAAGATCGCCGGTTCCATGGCTATCAAGGACGCCCTCAAGAAGTCCGACCCGCAGCTGCTCGAGCCGATCATGGCTGTCGAGGTCGAGACCCCCGAGCAGTACATGGGCGACGTTATGGGCAACCTCTCCGGTCGCCGCGGCAAGATCGAGGGCATGGAGGATCGCAAGAACAGCAAGCTCATCCGTGCCAAGGTGCCGCTGGGCGAGATGTTCGGTTACGCTACCGACCTTCGCTCCCAGACCCAGGGCCGTGCATCCTACACGATGCAGTTCGACTCTTATGAGCCCGCGCCCAAGTCCATCGTGGACGAGGTCATGAGCAAGAACGCCTAAGTTCGAGCTCCCTGTTACGTAATCCGCGAGAACATCTCTCGCACTCTTTGGAGGTTTAAGTTGGCTACCCAGAAGATCCGCATTCGCCTCAAGGGCTATGATCACGAGGTCGTCGATCAGTCCGCGAAGCTCATCGTCGAGACCGCTCAGAAGACCGGCGCTCGCGTTTCCGGTCCTGTCCCCCTGCCCACCGAGCGCAACCTGTACACGGTTATCCGCTCGCCGCACGTGAACAAGGACTCCCGTGAGCAGTTCGAGATGCGCACCCACAAGCGCCTCATCGACATCCTCGACCCCACCTCGGGCACCGTTGATTCGCTCATGCGTCTCGACCTCCCCGCTGGCGTCGACATCGACATCAAGCTCTAAGCGATACCGCTCATAGCTTACAGAGCCCCGCTGTCATTACGGCAGCGGGGCTCTTTTGTTTTGAATGGTGGCCTTGGGGCCCAGGTAATGCGGCCGAATGGGTGGCTATGGCGTCTTATTTGCCCATGGGGCGCAGCGATGCCTCCTCAAAATGGAAGGATCGCAAGTCGTCTTCTGTCTCGATGCACGCGCGACCAAAGTCATCGACCGTTTGAAAGATGCCACGCGCCAGCTCGTCCCCAGCGGGGGAACGGGCGATAACGTGATCCTCAATCCAATTGAGATGACCGATGTATTCGCCGTGGACGGGCGCGAGCGGTCCGGCGTCTTCTTCCATGGCGTTGAGACGCTCTGCCCATGTGTCTACAGCGTTCACGACCGCGTGATAGACCTCCTTGAGTAGCACATCGACGGCAGGAACATTCTCGTTGAGGTCCGAGAGACCGATTGCCGGCAGGCCGCCATCGGGAACCTCCGAAGGCACATAGTTCACATTGACGCCAATGCCGCAGACGGCGAAGGGCCTGCCCTCGTTGTCACGAGCCGCCTCGACTAAGATGCCGCCGAGCTTATGTCCTCGTGCGACGAGGTCGTTGGGCCATTTGAGGCCGATCTCGTTAGCAAGACCTTGTGCCTCGAGTGCCTCGAGCACCGCTAGGCCGCTGACGGCGGCAAGACCAGAGTACTTTGCAGGATTAACGCATGGACGCAGGACAATCGAAAGCAATAGGTTGCCGGCGGTTGAATCCCACTTGTGGCCGCGCCGGCCGCGTCCTGCCGTCTGAGCCCGGGCGGCAAGTCCTGTGCCGTGCGGCGCTCCCTGTTTTCCTGCTTCGAGCAGGTCATCGTTGGTCGATCCGGTTACGTCGACTATCGTTAATTTGGCATCCATAACGGCTGCTACCTCCTTAATGAATAAGTGAATAACGCAATGGTGTCGAGAGACAGACACAATGTGAAGCCTTTGTCGCATTTGGACAATTTAATGTTAACACGTCAACAACGACTGAAATGCGTTATCCTCTCTTGGTCGATGTAAACACGTCAACAACTCAAAGGAGGTTAGTGATGGGTTTCACGATTCTTGGAACAGGCTCGGCGCTTCCTGCGTGCAGTGTTTCCAATGACGAGCTGTCCGAGTTCCTTGACACCTCGGATGAGTGGATTTTTACCCGCACGGGGATCAAGAGCCGCCATGTGTGCACCACCGAGTCACTCGACGACCTTGCCGTGGCAGCGAGCGAGCAAGCGCTCCAGACGTCCGGAATCGATGCGAGCCAGTTGGATCTTATCGTCTGTTCGACGACGACGGGCGATCATCTCGTTCCTGCCGAAGCGTGCGCCGTTGCCGAGTGCCTGGGTGCCACATGTCCTGCCTTCGACGTTTCGGCAGCTTGTGCCGGCTTCGTATTTGCGCTCGATGTCGCCGAGGGCTATATAGCCCGCGGTCGCGCCAAGCACGTGCTGGTCGTAGCCGCCGAGCAGATGACGCGCGCGCTCGATTGGACCGACCGTGCCACGTGCGTGCTCTTTGGCGATGGCGCGGGTGCTGCGGTCATAGGGGCTGGGGGAGAGAATCCCCTTGCTGTTGAGCTTTCGACGGCGCCCGACGTCGAGACGTTGCACGTTCCCGGTCTGGTCGGCAACTCGCCGTATAAGGCTTCCGCAGATAGCGAGAGCGTGCTGTCCATGAATGGCCGCCGCGTGTTCAAGTTCGGCGTCAACGCCATCTGCGACACGGTCCATAAGCTTGCGAGCGATGCGGGCATTTCGGTCGAAGACATCGACCATTTTGTATTCCATCAGGCTAACGAACGAATCCTGAGTCAGGCGGTCAAGCGCCTGGGCGTGCCGGACGAGCGCGTGGTTCGCACGTTGCGCGAGACCGGCAACATTTCGAGCGCATGCATTCCGCTTGCTCTCGATCGACTGGCAAATACCGGCGAGCTGCACGCGGGCGACACCATCGCCCTAGTCGGATTTGGCGCCGGCTTGGATGTAGGTGGCTATCTACTTCGTTGGAAGTAGTCGCACATAGGAAATAAAAACGCCCCCAGGGCACAAACAAAGGAGAACTACCATGGCAGATCAGAAGACCTTCGAGCGCGTTTGCGACGTTATCCGCGAGACCGCCGGCCTTGACGATGTCGAGATGAAGTCCGAGTCCACGCTCGAGGAGATTGGCCTCGACAGCCTGGGTACCGTCGAGATCCTCGTTGCCGTCGAGGACGAGTTTGGCATTGAGCTCGATACCGAGGAGAACCCCAAGACGGTCGGCGAGTTCGTCGATACGGTCGAGGCGGCATTGGAGAAGTAGTGATGCTCAAGTCTCCTCTCTGCGATCTGCTCGGCATCGAAAAGCCCGTATTCCAGGGTGGCATGGCCTGGATTGCCGACGCCTCGCTGGCATCTGCCGTGTCCGAGGCGGGCGGCTTAGGCATTATCGCGGCCATGAATGCCGACGCAAATTGGCTGCGCGATCAGATTCACGAGCTGCGCGTCAAGACGGATAAGCCCTTTGGCGTCAACGTTATGCTCATGAGCCCGTTTGTCGACGAGGTCGCACAAGTGGTGATTGATGAGCGGGTGCCCGTTGTGGTGACCGGCGCCGGCAATCCCACCAAGTACATGAAGGCCTGGAACGATGCAGGCATCAAGGTCATACCCGTCGTGGCTTCGGTGGCGCTGGCGCGTCTCGTGGCGCGTCGCGGAGCCACTGCCGTGGTTGCCGAGGGTACCGAATCAGGCGGCCATATTGGCGAGACCTCGACGATGGCACTGGTGCCGCAGGTTGTCGATGCGGTCGATATTCCCGTGGTTGCGGCTGGCGGCATCGCCGATGGCCGCGGTGTGGCGGCCGCCTTTATGCTCGGCGCTGCCGGCGTCCAGGTGGGAACACGCTTTCTGGTCGCAAACGAGTGCACCGTATCCGAACAGTACAAAGAGCTGGTGCTCAAGGCGGGCGACACGTCGACGCGTGCGACCGGTCGCTCGACGGGACATCCGGTTCGCGCCCTCAAGAGCCCCTTTACCAACGCGTATGCCAAGAACGAGGCGGCGGGCGCAAGTCCCGAGGAGCTCGGGGCCATGGGCACGGGAGCGCTTCGTAAAGCCGCAAAGGACGGTAATTACGAAGAGGGTTCGTATTTGTGCGGACAGATTGCCGGCATGGTCAACGAACGCCAGAGCGCACGCGAAATCGTCGACGATCTGGTCGATGGCGCCGAGCATGTCCTGAAGGGTGCGTCCGCATGGGTAGCGTAGCGTTTCTGTTTGCCGGTCAGGGTGCCCAGCATCCCGCGATGGGCGTCGACTTGATCGAGACATCGCCGGCGGCTGCCGAGGTGTTTGCGATCGCCGACGAGGTGCGCCCGGGGACGAGCGAGCAGTGCCGGAGCGCCTCGAAAGAGGAGCTCTCGCAGACCGAGAACACGCAGCCTTGCGTATTCGTGCACGACTTGGCTGTCGCCGTCGCCCTGCGCGAGCGCGGCGTGGTACCTGCCGCTTGTGCGGGATTCTCGCTGGGCGAGGTCGCCGCGCTCACCTTTGCGGGGGCGTTCGATACGCGAGCGGGCTTTGAGCTTGTGTGCGAGCGCGCGGCGCTTATGGCCACGGCGGCTGAGCGTCACCCCGGCGGAATGCGCGCCGTCATCAAACTCGATGCGGCGCAGGTCGAGGGCTTGGCAAAACAGGCCGGCGAGGACTGTTGGCCGGTCAACTACAACAGCCCCCAGCAGACGGTTGTGGCCGGAGCGCCCGATGCGTTGCAGACCCTCGACGTCCTGGTAAAAGAGGCTGGTGGCCGCGCTATGAAAGTCGCGGTGTCGGGTGCATTCCATAGCCCCTATATGGCCGAGGCGACCTGTGGCCTTGCTGCATATATCGATGCCGGTCACGCGCCGTCCCCGTTGCTCATTCCTGTTATGGCAAATATGACGGCGGCGCCCTATCCGGCGGACCCGCGAGCAGCGTCGGATGTCTTGGCCAACCAGGTGAGTCATGCCGTGCGCTGGGTCGACACGCTGCATGCTCTGCAGGATCAAGGCATCGACACGTTTATTGAGGTCGGCCCCGGCAAAACGCTGTCCGGCTTGGTCAAGCGTACGTTGAGCGACGTTCGTGTGTATTCGTGCGAAACGGTCGAACAGGTCGCAGCTATTGCCGACGAGCTCGCATAGCCCACAGGGCTGTAACCCGAAAGGAACGACATGGGCAACTTGAACAACGGCGCGCTCGAGCGCGACGGATCGCGCCGCGTGGCGCTGGTCACGGGCGGCTCGCGCGGCATCGGTCGCGCTTGTGCCGTGGGCTTGGCGGAGGACGGCTTTGATATCGCCGTCGTCTATGCCGGCAGCGTCGATGCGGCGCGCGAGACGTGCGAAGCCTGCGAGGCGTCAGGCGCCACGGCACGCGCATATCAATGTGACGTGGCCGACCCCGCCGCCGTCAACACATGCGTGGAGACGGTCCTCAACGACTTCGGCTCCATTTGGGCGCTCGTCAACAACGCCGGCATCACGCGCGACGGCCTGCTCATGCGTATGGGCGACGATGCCTTCGACCGCGTGCTCGATGTCAATCTCAAGGGCACGTTCAATACGACGCGCGCGCTCACCAAGACCTTTATGCGCCAGCGCGGCGGTTGCGTCATCAACATGAGCTCGGTTGTGGGCCTGATGGGCAATGCCGGGCAGGCCAACTATGCAGCCTCCAAGGCGGGCGTCATCGGTCTGACCAAGGCGGTAGCGCGCGAGCTTGCGTCCCGCGGCGTACGAGTGAACGCGGTCGCACCCGGGTTTGTCGAGACGGATATGACGGCAAAGCTCTCGGAGAAGGTTCGCGCGGCAACCGAGGAGCAGATTCCCCTGAGGCGCATGGCGCGCCCCGAGGAAGTGGCCGGCGTGGTGCGCTTTTTGGCGAGTGATGCGGCTGCCTACATTACGGGCGAGGTCGTGCGCGTCGACGGCGGAATGGCGATGTAGAAACCAGGGCCGAACAACGGCTTGGATGAGGAGACCAAGATGGAACAGAGAGTTGCAATCACCGGTATCGGTGCCGTATCGCCGCTCGGTAACACGGCGCTTGCCACCTGGGCGGCCATGTGCGCCGGCACGTGCGGCATCGGCCCGATCACGCACTTCGATACCGATGCGTTTGCCGT
>UROZ01000078.1 GCA_900549655.1 uncultured Collinsella sp. | reverse complement strand
ACCAACGGGCGTCCACTCAGCACGGGGAAGATCACGCGACTCCCAGACGAGCTCGGCGCCGCCCATCTCCAGGCGAGCCATCTGGCGGCAAACCTCGTGGCAGAAGCGCGGGGCCGCCACATTGCGAGCGCGCTTAAGTGCCTTGGCAGCGGCAAACAACTCGTGCTCGGCGCTCCCGAGTGCCTCACGCGCCTTTCTGATCTGTTCATCGCCATCATCGACCAGGGACAGCAGCTCTTGCGAGCGATCGCGCATGGCAAAAACATCGTCCATGGTAGGACCCCACTGATGCAGCAGGCCCTTGAGGTCGGAATACCGCTCACGCATGCGAGCGAGCTCGCGCGGATCGAAGGCGACGCCATCGCGATAGGCACGAAGTTCGTTCGCGCAATCCTCAAGGGAGATACAGGCATCCGAAAGCAAATCGGCAATGTCGCCAAGTTTGCGATCGACGGAAGCCATACGGGAAAGTTCTGCCACGGCGCTGTTCACGGCATCGAGCGCTCCCCCTTCAGAGGCAAGCGATGCATGGGCATCATTAGCTGTGGCAACCAGCACCTCGGCATGTTCGGAGCGCGGCAGCAGTTCCTCGAGTTCCTCATACTCGCCCGGTTTGGGGTCGACCTCGCCGATGCGCTCGAGCGCAAAGCGCGCTTCCTCGACGCGGCTCCCCTGCGCACGCGAGGTCTCTTCGACACGTCGAACCTCCTTAGCGGCAGCGCGCGAAGCCTTAAAGCAGGCGCGGTAGTGCTCGAGCGCCTCGAGTGCAGGGCGCCCTGCCCAGGCATCGACCATCGCAACATGATGCGCCGGATCGAGCAAGCGCTGGTGCTCGTGTTGGCCGCACAGATCCATCATCACGCCAACGCGCTCCGAAAGCTCGCGCACACTGGCGATGCGTCCGTCAATCTTCACGCGGCTGCGGCCCTCGGCAGAAAGACTGCGCTGCACGATGAAGCCCTCCGTGTCGTGCGGGCCGTCAAACAGGCGCGCCTCGACGCTCGCCAGCGCCTCGCCCTCGCGCACCATAGACGAATCCGCGCGCTCACCCAAAATAAGCTTGAGGGCCGAGAGCAGCGCGGTCTTGCCGGCACCGGTCTCGCCGGTCAGGACAGTCAGGCCGGCACTCGGCAGCAGCGTCGCCTCGCGAATGAGCGCAATGTTAGAAACCTGCAGCTCATCGATCATGACGGACTCCGTAGAATACGCGGCTCACCGAGTTATAGAAGCTCTCGGGGCCGTAATCCAGCAGCAGCACATCACCGGGCCCGCGACGCACCGCCACGCTCTCAACGGTGCCATCGCAAGTAATAAATTGTCCATCGATAGCGATCGCCGGAACGCTCGGACGGTCATCAGACATAAAGATTTCGACGACATCACTCGGCGAAGTCAAGAAGGCACGGGCCTGAATGGTGTGCGGCGCAATAGGTACGCAGACCATACCCGTATAGTCGGGGCTCACGATGGGGCCACCGGCACTGAGCGCGTACCCCGTAGAACCAGTCGCCGTGGACACGACCACGCCGTCGCCACGCAGTCGGTCGATATGGTGGCCCGACACCGTGATGTCGAACTCGACCATATCGGACAGCGGACCGCGGGTAAGCGCCATGTCGTTGAGGGCGAAGGTGCGCACGACATCCTTCGTACCGTCTTCGCGCACGGATACGATATCCGCGGCGATGGTGGCGCGACGGCTCACGTGCAGCTCACCGGACAGGGCGTCGCTCACGACCTGCAGAATGTCGCGCTCCTCGGGGCTCGCAGCAGTTAAAAAGCCCAGGTGACCATAGGAAAGACCGAGGATAGGAATCTCGCGATGGTTGAGGATGCGGGCAGCGCGCAGCAACGTACCGTCGCCGCCGAGCGTAATGACCAGATCGGAGCCGTCAATATCAGGCGTGCTCTGAATCTTCGATCGCTGGTCGGCAGCCCATGCGACCTCATAGCCCTGGCGCGTCAGCCAAAGCTCAAGCATCAGGCCGCTCTCGACCGCCTCTTGTTTGTAGTAATTGGGAACCAGAAAGACCTTCATAGCGTTGCAGATTTCTCGCTCAAAACCGATACCTGGGATTGCAGCTCATCGTCGGTGCGTTCGCCGGGGACAAACCTCGTGCCGTACAGGAAAAACTCAACGTTGCCCTTGGCACCATGAATGGGCGACACGCACACATCGACCGGGAACAGCCCCTTGGCAGCAAAGAGTTCAACTGCCGCAACAAGTGTATCGCGGCGCACGGCGGAATCGGTCACAATGCCGCCCTCGCCCACCAGCGCCGCCGGAGCCTCAAACTGCGGCTTTACGAGCGTGCAGAATGCACCCGTAGGCGCCAGGCACGCCAGCACCGCATCGATAATGTTCGCGATGCTGGTAAACGAGACATCGCACACAGCCAGGTCGAGAGCGCCGGCATAGCCAAGCTCAGGCAGCTGCGTCACGTTTGTGCGCTCATGCAGCGTTACGCGATCGTCCTGACGCAACGACCAATCGAATTGGGCGCGACCCACGTCCACCGAGACAACGGCCGCAGCTCCGCGCTTGAGCAGGCAATCGGTAAAACCGCCGGTAGAGCAGCCCACATCCAAACAGGCAAGGCCCGTCGGATTGATGCCAAACGCATCAAGCGCGCCTTCGAGCTTAAGACCGCCGCGGCCAACATAGGGAATACGCCCCTTCACGTGCAGCGGCAGCCCCGGCATCACCTTAAGACCCGGCGAAGTCAAGCGCTCACCGCCACTCGAGACCAAGCCGGCCATAAGAGTGCGAAGGGCATCCGCGCGATCGGCGCAGATGCCCTGTGAAATCAGTTCGTCATCAAGACGCACGCGTTTCATGAATGCCATCAACCATTCGTATCCGGAGATGTGGCCTAGCTATCCTGGGATTCGTTTGCCGCATCCTCATCGTATTCCTGTTCGAGCTTGTCGGCCTCACGCGGCGTCAGCTCAAACTTGTCGACCATGTCGACCGCACGGGAGCCCAGCTCAATCGCCTCGTCAAACAGATCGAGTGAACGCTCCAAGGAGGTATCCTTGGAGCGAACGGTAGCGATGATCTGGTCCAGACGGTCCGAAATCTCGTCAAAGTTGCGGACAGAACCCTCTGGCATGGCTACTCCTCGACGGTACCGGTCTCGGCCTCGGCGACCTCAGCGTCCTCGTCGAGAACGCCGGCCTCGGCCTGAGCAACCGCAACCTTTGCGGCAGCCTCGGCAGCCTGTGCCTCCTCGCGAGCGCGATCCTCGGCCAGCAGCTCCTGGTATAGGTCCTCGCCCGGCAGCTCCTCGCTGCGAGCGATCTTGCCCAGCACGCCATTGACAAACGACGCGGACTGATCGGTGCCATAGGCCTTGGCAAGCTCGACGGCCTCGTTGATCACGATGGCGTCCGAGACCTCCTCGTCGGTGAGGAAGCGCATCTCGTAGACGGCGATACGCAGCAGGTTGCGGTCGGCGCCGGGCATGCGCATAAGATCCCAGTTCTTGGCGACGGCGCGCAGGGCACAGTCGATGCGATCGATATGCTCGTAGGCACCTCGGCACAGCTCCAGAGCATAGGGATCGAGGGGACCCTTCGAGATCAGGAAATCACCCTCGAGGACGCGCTCGAGCGGGCTGTCCGTGGCCTCGGCCTGGAACAGCAGCTGCAGCGCCTGACTGCGGGCAAGCGTACGCCCGCGATAAACCTTAAGGCTCAAAGGTTACTCCTTGGGGAAAACGAGGCCGTCGATGCAAACGTCAACGCGCTCGACCTCAACGCCAACCTGGGCATCGATGGCGGCGACCACGGCAGCGCGAACGGCCTCGGCGAGTTTCTTGAACGGATAGCCAAAGAACACCACGACGCGCACGGTGAGTGCGAGCTTGTCGCCGACGACCTCGGCCTCGACCGCCGGCTCAGAAGCCGGGGCCTTGGACGAGAGCATCATGGAGACAAGGTTGGTGGCAAGGTCCTTGACGCCAACGGAGGCGATGCCCTCGACATCGGACACGGCGCGCGAGACGATGGCGGTCAGAACATCGGGCGAAATCCCGATGCCGTCAATCTTGATTTCCTGGGGCATGAGTCCTCCTAGAAGAGTTGGTTGCTAGACGCGGGAGACGAACTTGCCGTCGCGGGTGTCAACCTTGATGACCTCGCCCTCGTTGAGGTACATGGGGACCTGGATGACAGCGCCGGTGTCGATCGTGGCCGGCTTGGTGGAACCCTGGACGGTGTCGCCCTTAAAGCCCGGGTCGGTCTGGACGATGGTGGTCTCGATGAACATCGGCGGGGTCACGCCCATGAGCTCATCGTCGGCGAAGAGCAGCTGGCAGATGTCGTTCTCGCGCAGCCACTTGGAGTTCTCGCCCACCATGTCCTCGGGAACGGGAACCTGCTCATAGGACTCGTTGTCCATGAAGATGTAGTCGGTGCCATCGTTGTAGAGGTACTGGAACTCACGGGTGGTGAGCATGACGCTCTCGAACTTGGTGCCGGCGTTGCAGGTGTTCTCGACGACGCGGCCGCTCTTGATGTCGCGGGTCTTGTAGCGCACAAACGCGCCGCCCTTGCCCGGCTTGACATGCTGGAACTCGACGATGGTGTAGACCTTGTCCTTGATGCGGAGACCGAGGCCGTTCTTGAAGTCGGCGGTGGAAATGGTAGGCATAGCGACCTTTCTTGTTATGGGCAGAACGCACAAGCGTCCAAATTACATACGACAGAAATTATACACTTGCAGACGGCGCCTGCGGCGAGCGCATAAAAAGAGAACGCGGGGCGTCCGAATCAATCCGGACGCCCCGCCCCAAACTATCTACTGAAGTAAACTAGCAGTCGATAACGTGCAGGTCGTGCGGGGTCTTGGTGAAGGGCTCATAGCCGTTCTCGGTGACCACGCCGTAGTCCTCCAGGCGCACGCCGCCCACGCCGGGCAGGTAGACGCCGGGCTCCATGGTGATAACCGAGCCGACCTCGATGATATTCTTGCTGCGGTTAAAGTTGGGCAGCTCATGGATGTCGATGCCCACGCCGTGACCCAAGCCATGGTTATAGTAATCGCCATAGCCGGCATCGCCGATGATCTTCTTGGAGAGCTTGAAGATGTCGTTGCCCTCAACGCCCGGATGGATGGCGGCGACGCACTCCTCGTGCGTACGGCGCACGAGTGCGTACAGGTCGAGCTGCTCCTGGGTGGGCTCGCCCATCACGACAGTGCGCGTCATGTCGGAGCGGTAATCGCAATAGCCCGCGCCGTAATCCATAAGAACGAAATCGCCCTTCTCGATCACGCGGTCGCTCGGCACGGCATGCGGGTTGGCGGTGTTGGGGCCGCTCGCGACGATGGAACCGAAGGCCAGGCTGTCGGCACCGTTGGCGAACATAAAGTTCTCGAGCTCGTTGCGTACCTGCTTCTCGGTCATACCGGGCTTAATAAAGCCGAGCATGTGCTGGAAGGCGGCATCGGTGATCGACTGCGCATGGCGCATGAGCTCAATCTCCTCGGCGTCCTTGATGGCGCGCATCTTGCGGATATCGTCGTGCATCAGCGGCAGCATACAGGCGACGGAACGGTCCTCCAGGCCGCGCTGAATACCCTGGTAGAAATTAATCTGCATATCGTCCTCGACAGCGCAGACGCGGCATTTGTTGGCCGCGATCTTGCCGGCGACCCAACCGGGGATGGTGCCCTCATCCATGTCGTAGACCCAGGGGCTGCCGGCTGGCGTGTTCTCCTCAAAGCTGTTGAGGTAGCGCGAGTCGGTGTGGAACAGGCACTGGTCGGCCGTAATAAACGCAGCGTGCGGGAACTCGAAGGTGTAGTCGAAGACGCCCTTCACGCCCGTAAGCCAACGAAGGTTGGCCTCGTCGCGCACCACGATGGCGTCGTAGCCACGCTCGACCATCAGGGCACGGACACGCTCGATACGACCGGCAGGACCGGCAGCAAACTCAGACATGCAGATTCCTTTCTTGTTGTCTCAATATAGACAGGACGGGTCTCAACCGAACGACGGAATCGCATGCGATCCGCAACCGATTGAAAACCCGCCCCTCAACATGATACGAAAGACGATGGAAGTCAATAAATCTTAGAGAAGTTCTTTACGAGAAGCCAAGTAGGCGTGAGCATGGCGCTCAAGAACCTCGTCCTCGACGCTCGTTAGGCGAATGGCGCCGAGCGCCGCGGGCAGCGGCAGCATGCTGCGGTTCGAGCGGACAAACTGCTGTCTGCGGAACTCCTCGATATATGCGGCAGGCTCCAAGTCGAAGGCAAGCTCCTCGATGCCAAAGTCCTCCAGGCAGTCATCGAGATCAAACACATAGTCGATATCGAAGTCGCAGGCATCGTGTGCTAGGCGCGCCTCAAAGCGCATGCCCTCGGACAACAGCTGGTAGGCAGGGACCTGCGAAGCGGCATCGCCCAAGCAAGCGCGCAGGGTGCGCTCCCCCGTCTTGCCAAAATCGAGCGCATGGCGAGCGCTCGGGTTCGTGGCCGTCAGCACGTCCTTGCGGGCAGTCTGAGACCATTGAACGGCATTGACGAGTGCGACCTCCTCGCCCGCGAGAATCTCGGGGACGGTCTCAGTAAACTGATTCCAGCGGGACTTGCTGCTCGAAAGCATGGTGCCAACAAGTACCGCATAGCCGAGCTTGAGGTCCTCAGGGTCCGCCTCGCGAACAAGGTCGAGGTCACACACGACCAAGCCTGGCTCGGGACGGAACGCGATAGCGGGAAGTGCATTCGCCGACGAGGCGACGAGCGGCTTCATGGTCGTCGCAACCGTGAGCATGGCGTCGAGCGTCGTCGGCAGCAAGGCGCACTCGGTGCGACCGCACCACTGATTGGCACACCAGCAAACGACCGAACAGGTCGCCGTGTCACCAACAGCGACAACCAGATCGTCGCAGGTGATGCGGTTGGCAGACAGGGCGCCAAAGATAGCATCGGCGTCGGCCAGCGTGGCACCAGCAGGCGAAACCTCGAGGACGAGCAGCGACACGGCAAAACCGGCGTCGACCAGCGCATGCTCGACGACCTCACCAAAACGCTCGGATGTGGCGTCGTTCCAAACCACCATCGCGCGCTTAGGCTTGCCCACGGCCGAGGCAAACATGCGCGGCAGCTCATCGAACGCGCCCAATCCGACGCGGACATCGACACTGCGGTTTTGGAAATTGATCAGTTGACGGCGAATCATAGCAGTCCACGCTCCAAAAGCATCTCGGCACAAAGGTAGGAAACGTCCTCGAAGGACTTGTTGCGAATATCAAGGGTAATATCGGCGGCCTGGCGATACAGCGGACGACGATGCTCAAACAGGCGCGCGGCATGCTCGGGCGAACGGAAATCGGGGCGCGTGTCGGACCGACGAATCTGGCGAATCGAATCCTCGAAGTCGCCCTCGAGGTACACGCACGTACCCATTTCGTGCATCAGCTCAATATTCACCGGCGTCTCGACGATACCGCCCCCGCACGAAACCAACAGGCTGCGCTCGCTTTGGAGCGAACGGAGCGCCGAGGTCTCGAGCTCGCGAAAACGATCCTCGCCCTCGGTCTCAAAAATCTCGGTTACCGACTTGCCGCAACGGCGCACGACCAGGCGGTCGGTATCGATAAAACGCCGCTTGAACATAGTGCCGACGTTGCGCGCAAGCGTCGATTTGCCCGCGCCCAAAAAGCCGATAAAGAAGATATGGTCGCAGCCGTGTTTGATGTGCTGAGACATGGCGAAACCTATTCCTCGCAGGGAAGGTCGCGCAGGGCCCGGCGCTCAAAGATACGGAAGATCTGCGTGTACCACAGGTCCTGGGTTGCCTGCGGCTTAACCAGGATAGTATCGACGCCGGCAAAATTGCCGCTCCACACGTCCGTGTAGAGCTGATCACCGATCAGCACCGCCTCGTCGGCCGTGGCGCCGAGGCGCTTAAGACCCGCCTTGAGGGCAAACGGCGCCGGCTTCATGGCGTGGCTGATGGCCTCGAGTCCCAGCTCGCGTGCAGAGCTCATGACCTGGTCGCGATGCCAGTTGTTGGACACCATGCACAGCTTAAAGCCTTTGGCGCGGGCGGCATCGAGCCAAGCGGAAACCGCGGCGGGAACCTGCTCGGTGTCGCGCGGCACCAGGGTGTTATCGCGATCGAGCAGAATGGCGCGTTTGCCGTCGGCCCACAGGGTATCAAGGTCGATGCGATCGACCGAGGCAACGTATCGTTTGGGGCTAAAAATCCTCATGTTAATTCCAAGACTGTTGATGCTCTTCGTAGGTTTGCGAGAAGTACTCCTCGTCCTGCGTAATGTAGAAATACAGGTCCTCGGAGTTGGTCGGCTCAAGCGTGGCCTTGAGTGCCTCGAGCGACGGAGAGCAGATGGGCGTGGGCGGCAGACCCTCGTGTTTATAGGTGTTATACAGACTATCGCTCTGCAGGTCGTCGGCGGTAACCTCGCCACCGGTGACATACATCATGGTCGCATCGCTGTTGAGATAGCGCAGACCGTCGAGCTTGCCGGCAAGGCGGTTGTAGAAGACCGAGGCCACGTGCGCACGTTGATCGGCGTTGAGGCCCTCGCGCTCAACGATAGAGGCCAAGTTGACGATGTCGTAGTCGGACATCTCCACGCCGTAGCGTTCCTTGATCTTGGCTTCGCAGCTCGCAAAGTCAAGCGACTTGTACTCGGTCTTAAACTGATCGAGCATGGCGCGAATCACGTCATCGGCCGTCGGCGAATCGCCCAGCGAATAGGTCTTGGGGAACAAGAAACCCTCGAGCGAATCGTTGGCGGCGCCCTTAAGGAAGCTATAGTCGTCAACGTAGTTGGAGGCCTTGGCCTGGTTGAGGAAGTCTTCCTTAGAGATGCTGTCGTAGGCCTGGGCCACACGGTCGGCGACTTGATCGACCGTTAGGCCCTCAGGGATAGTCAGCGCATTGGAGCCCGCGTTGGGGCCTTCCATGAGCTGCTGAACAACCTTGGTCGCATCCATGAGTGTGGTGAACGAATAATCACCAGGCTTGAGCGACATATCGGCGTTGAGCTTTTTCACCGCCGCATAATAATCCTTGGGATTTTCGACGATATGATTCTCGGAGAGAATCGAAGCGATGCTGTCACCCGAGGCACCATCGGGAATCGTGATAGTAACCTGCTGGCCTGCAACGACTTTCGCGCCCTCACCGCCAAAGAAGCCCTTGACGGCTGGCACGACAAAGAA
>UROZ01000077.1 GCA_900549655.1 uncultured Collinsella sp. | reverse complement strand
AACCGGGCGCACGGGAGGGAAAGCGAGGCTACTCGCCGAGCTTGGGATGCAGCAGCGACGGCGCAGCACCGAGCAGCATCTTGGTGTAGGGGTCCTGAGGGTGCTGGAAGACCTGCTTGGCCTCGCCCTGCTCGACGATCTTGCCGCCATTCATAACGATGATGTCGTCAGAGATATAGCGGACCGTCTGGATGTCATGGCTGATGAACACCATGGCCAGGCCGAGCTCCTTCTTAAGGTCGGTCAGCAGGTTCAGAATCTGCGCGCGGACCGAAACGTCCAGAGCCGAGGTGGGCTCGTCGGCGATGATGGCATCGGGGTTCAACGACAGGGCACGGGCAATTGCGACGCGCTGGCGCTGGCCGCCCGAAAGCTGGCCGGGAAGAACCTCGGCGGCGGAGCTGGGCAGACCGGTGAGCTCCAGGAGCTCCTTGACGCGCTTCTCCTGCTCGGCCTCGGTACCCAGGTTGTGGACGCGCATGGGGTCGAGCAGCTGCTCGCGAACGACCATGCGGGGATTGAGCGCCGTAGCCGGATTCTGGAACACGACCGAGATGACACGGCCCATGTGGCGACGGTCCTCGGCGGTACGCTTGGTTACGTCCTTGCCCTTAAAGTAGACCTTGCCGCTCGTGGGGGCCTGCAGGCCGCACATGACGTTGGCGGTGGTGGACTTACCGCAACCGGACTCGCCGACGATGCCGATCGTCTGACCGGGCATGAGCCTAATCGTTACACCCTGGACGGCGTGAACCAGGTTGGGGTGCAGAATCGAACCGGTACGGGTCCTAAAGGTGACGTGGACGTCATCAAGGAAGATGATCGGCTCGACGCCGTTGACTGCGGTCTCGCTCATCTACATCACCTCCGCGTGAGGGGTCAAACCATTTGCCTTGAGCACCTCGTCGGGGAGCTCGGAATAGAAGTGCTCGGTGCCGGGAACGCGCTTGAAGACCGGACGGGTGTCCAGGCCAATACGCGGGTGGCTCGAGCGGGGCGCGAAGCGATCGCCCTTGGGGAAATCGCGCGGGCTCGGAACGGCGCCGGGCACCTGGTGCAGGCGGCCCGAACCGCTCTCGATGGACAGAACGGAACCCAGAAGACCGCGGGTGTACTCGTGAATCGGGTTGGTGAGCAGCTCCTTGGTGGGTGCCTGCTCGATAACCTGACCGGCGTACATAACCGTGATGTTATGGGCGACCTCGGCGACCAGCGCCAGGTCGTGCGAGACGAAGATCATGGCAAAGCCGAGCTTGGCCTGAAGGTCGTTGAGCAGCTTGATGACCTGCTTCTGGACGGTAACGTCCAGAGCGGTCGTGGGCTCGTCACAGATGACCAGTTTGGGGTCGCGGGTAAGGGCCATAGCGATCAGAACACGCTGACGCTGGCCACCGGAAAGCTCATGCGGGTAGCTCTCGAGCGTACGCTTGGGGTCGAGGCCCACGAGCTCCAGGAGTTCCTCGGCGCTGCGGGTGCCGCCGCGCTTGGTGAGCTGCTTCATCTGGGCAGAGATGAGCATGGAGGGGTTGAGCGAGGACAGGGCGTCCTGATAGACCATAGCGATATCGGTACCGCGCAGGCCGAACCACTCCTTCTTGCTCATCTTGAGCAGGTCGCGGCCCTCCCAGAGGACCTCGCCGGAAAGGTGCTCGTCATCGTCGGTCAGGCCCATGATGGCCAGCGTGGTAATGGACTTACCGCAACCGGACTCACCCACCAGGCCCATGGTCTGACCAGGACGGACGTCAAAGTTGACATGGTCGACGACGTTGATATCACCGTGATGCTCAAACTGAATGCAGAAGTCACGGACCGAGAGAATCGGCTCAACGGACTCGTCGGGCACGTGGCGATCGTCACGCTTGAGCTCGACATCGCGCAGGGCGCCAAGGCGAGCGGAGAGGGACTGGGCCTGCTCCTTGTAGGCGCGAACGGGGTCGGAGACCAGCAGGTCGGCCTCGCGACGCTTGGAGGAATCGGTCGGATCCAGGGCGGCGGAGGGAGCAGCGGCCATGGCGTCGGTAATGCCCTCGGAGAGGATGTTAAGCGCCAGGCAGGTGATCATGATGGCCAGGCCCGGGAACAGCGCCTGCCACCAACGGCCGGCAAGCACGCCGCCGCGGGCGTCGGCGAGGATGTTGCCCCAGGTAGCGGTGGGCTCCTGGATACCAGCGCCGATGAAGGTCAGCGAGGCCTCGAAGATGATGGCGTCGGCGACCAGGGTAACGGTGAAGACCATGATCGGGGCGATGCAGTTACGCAGAACATGCTTGATCAAAATCCACGGAGCCTTGGCGCCGGAAACGATGACCGCGCGGACATAGTCCTCGCCGTACTCGGACACGATGTTGGCGCGCACGATACGGGCAATCTGCGGAGTGTACATAAAGCCGATGGCGAAGATGATCGACGGCACGGAGTTGCCCAGGATGGAGACGAAGACGGCCGCGAGGGCGATGCCCGGGATGGACATGATGATGTCCAGGATACGCATGATCGTCTCGGAGACGGCCTTGCGCGAAACCGCTGCAAGGGCGCCCACGACTGAGCCGCAGACCAGAGCCATGGCAGTGGCGCCAAAGCCGATAATCAGCGAGTAACGACCACCGTAGAGCATACGCGACAGAATGTCGCGACCCTTATCGTCGGTACCGAAGATAAATCCGTTGCCGGGAGCCTGGCGAGCCGTAAAGATCTCGACCGGGCTATAGGGGGCAAGAAGGGGCGCCAGGATCGCAGTCAGGGCGACCAGCACCAGCACGACGGCGGCAATCTTAGAAGACAGCGTCATCTTCTTCCAGCCACCGAGCTTGAGCCCCTTGGAGGCAGCCTTCTCGAGCTGCTCGGTTTGCTTCTCTCGAATCTTTACCATAATCTACACCGTCCTGATGCGCGGGTTGATGAGCAGGTAGAGCATGTCAACCACGATGTTGATGATGATGAAGGCAAGAGCAACGACGATAACGACGCCCTGAACCAGGTTCGCCTCGTTGCCCTGAACGCCCTGCAGAATCGCGGTGCCCATGCCGGGGAGGTTGAAGATAACCTCGATGACGACAGCGCCGCCCATGAGGTAACCGATCTTAAGACCGAGGGTGGTGACCGGGGTGATCAGCGCATTGCGAAGAACGTTGATGCCGACGACGACCTTCTCGGGAACGCCGGCGCCGCGAGCCATACGGACATAATCCTTGTCGAGCTCCTCGACCATGGCGGTACGCACGATACGAGTCATCTGGCCCGTCAGCGGAAATGCCAAGGCGATGGCGGGCATGATCATACGTCCCAGATAGCCAACCGGATTCGTGGTGAAGTGAGGCAGAGCACCCGATGCCGGGAGCACCTTAAGGTAGGAAGAGAACAGCAGGATCAACAGAACGGCAAGCCAGAACGACGGGGTTGCCAAGCCGGCGATGGAAAAGACGCGGATCACTTGGTCCGGCCATTTGTCGCGATACAGTGCCGCGATGACGCCGAGCAAAAACGAAACGACCGCACCGATGGCAAGACCGATGAAGGTCAGCTGCATCGTAACGGGCAGGGCCGTGGAGATGCGCTTGGCAACGGAGTTGCGAGCAGCACCATAGGTGCCCATGTCGCCATGGATCAAATCGCCCATATAGCGCACGTAGCGCACGGGCCAGGGGTCGTCCAGACCATACTTCTCATGGTACTCGGCAACCGCCTCGGGCGAGGCACCGTCACCCAACGCCGTGTAGGCGGGGTCGGTCTTGGAGAACGACATAAGGAAGAACACCAGGACGGTGACGCCCAATGCCATGATCGGCAGCGCCACAAGACGCCTTCCAATCAAACGTAGCAAGTTGTTCACGTTCTCTCCCCTTTCTTTTGTCGGTAGGACCAACTGGTATATGAGTACGGATACTCATTACAAGACCCGAGCGACATCGTTGCCGCCCGGGTCTTTGTTTCAACTATGAGGATACGGTCCCAACGACCGACATCCTGCATACAGACTCAAGCGAGTCTTACGCCTTGACGGTCGCAACGCCCCTGAAGGACATGCTCGTCGTGCCGATGCCCTTGAAGCCATCGAGGGCCTCGCCGTTGGGCGCAGTGGACGGATCGTCCCAGGAAGCGGAGACGGTCTTGACGTGGACAACGGGGTACAGAACGGCGTTGTCGGCAATGATGTCGAAGCACTCGTTCCACTTCTTCTGCTGCTCGTCGCCCTCGGCGGCAAGAGCCTCGTCCATGAGACTGTGGAGCTTCTGCCACTCAGCGGACTCCTTCCACGGGCAACGGGTCTGCATCCAGACGTTGTCGCCGTACCACCAGTTGAGCAGCAGGTCGGGGTCGGCGCCGAAGCAGGAAGGATCGCCAGGGGCAAGGAGGATATCGTAGGCCTCGCCGCCGTCGATGGCAGCGTAGGTGGCCGGCGAGGTATCGGTCTGGATGGTCACATCGAAGCCGAGAGCGTCGAGGTCGTTCTTGACCTGGGCGGCCATGCCCTTAATCTGCTCGTTGTCGGTGGTGCGCAGGGTGATGGCACCCGGGGTGATGCCAGACTCCTCGATGAGCTTCTTAGCCTTCTTGGCGTCGGTCTTGTACACCGTGGAAGCCTCATGATAGTTGGTGAAGCTCTTGGGCAGGTAGCAGCTGGCAGCGGTGGCAAGGCCGGCGAAGGTGTTGCTGACCATCTTCTCGGTGTCGAGCGCATACATGACAGCCTGACGGACCTTGACGTTGTTCCAAGGCTCCTTGGCGACGTTGAACATGATGAAGCGGGTGCCGAAACCCTGAACGTTATCGATCTTGCAGCCGGCGCTCTCAAGCTGGTCGACGGCGTCAGCGGTAACGAGCTCCATAACGAGCGTGGAGCCCTCCTGCTGAGCGGTAACGCGAGCGGTGGGGTCGGTCAGGATGCTGTACTGGATCTTCTTATCCTCGGCAGCATACTCACCGTTGTACTCAGGATTGGGAACCAGGGTAATCTCGGTATCGGAGATAGAGTCGTACATCCAGGGGCCGGAGCCGATCGGCTGCTTGGCGCGATCCTCCTCGGTCTGAGTGGCCGGGGTAACGCGGACGATGGCCAGACGATCCTTGAGCAGGGAGAAGTTGGGGACCTTGGTCTTGACCGTCACGGTGCTGGCGTCCTTGGCCTCGATGGACTCGAAGGGCTGGAAGAACGGAGCATAGGTAGCGGAAGCGGCGCAAGCGGTGTAGGAGGCGACAACATCGTCAGCGGTGACCTCGGTGCCATCGGAGAACTTGGCACCCTTGCGGATGGTGACCTCGAAAGTGGTGTCGTCCACAGACTTGGGATCGTCGGTGGCGAGCTCGTTGAAGGTGCTGTAGTCGTGGTAATCGATGCCGTAGAGGCCCTCGACGACGTGCCAGTTAGCACCCAGGCCCACAGCGGAGCCGGTGCTGGCGGGATCGAAGCTGGACGGAGCGTAAGCGGAACCAGCGGTGATCACGCCGCCGCCACGGTTGGCGGAATCGGTGGAACCGGAAGCGGAACCCTCGTCGCTAGAGCTGCCACCGCAGCCGGTGAGACCAAGCCCTGCGACAGCAGCGACGCTGCCGGTGAGGCCGAGGAACGAACGCCTGGACATACCCTTGTTGATGATGGCCATGTCTTCTCCTATCAATAGAGAATCTTACTCGGGAGCACCTAGACTTGCCCCCGCGCAACTTGCGGACGATATATACCTTACCTACCGACGAACCCAACTGAGGTGCCGCGCTCGGCGACCGATACATACATCCGCTTGAACGGTATTTACTACCGTTCACCGAATTCGTTGACAAACGATTCGCCAGACAGTATGTATCGGCGAGGTGAGATATCAGTCTTCGTCAACCCGCAGGATAGCAGGGTTGTTCACCATGACTAGTCAAACGTTTTAGCGTTAATAAAACCCGAAACCAGCATGCAATCATGGCGAAATAAATGGTTGAAAATCACGCAATCATGTATATCAGTAGTTTAGGCTCGTGTTTAGCTATCGGAATGGCCAGCCGCCGCCTCGGCGCGCTCGGCATTCCACGCAACGAGCGCCTCGTGGACCGCCTTGGCAACATCGGCAGGTATGCCGCGAACTTCCGCGATCTCTTGCTCGCTCGCCGCGCGCAAACGCTTCATCGAGCCAAAATGGCGCATAAGGGCACGTTTTCTGGTGGGTCCCACGCCTGGAACGTCATCGAGTACCGAAACTGTCATGGCTTTATCGCGCAACTCACGATGGAATGTGATTGCAAAACGGTGCGATTCATCGCGCACCTGTTTAATTAGATAGAGCGACGCGGATCCGGTCGGAAGCACGACGGGAGTCTCGTCCCAAGGCACGAAAACCTCCTCATCGGCCTTTGCCAAGCCACAAACTGGTATATCGAGCCCAAGAGCCTCAAGTTGCTTGATCGCAGCGGTCAATTGCGGCTTACCGCCATCGACAACGAGCAAATCGGGGCGCGAGCCAAAGCGCTCGTCGGCCATGCGCTCGGGAGCATAGCGTCGTCCCAAAACCTCGGACATCGACACGAAGTCGTTTGCCTCGTCCAATTCGGCCTGAATTTTGAAACGACGGTACTGGCTCTTGTCGGCGCGTCCGTTGGTAAACACCACCATCGAGGCGACGGTAAAGGTTCCGTGCAGCGTCGAGATATCGAAGCACTCGATACGCATCGGCGGCGCCGGCAGCGCCAGCGCGCTTTCGAGCTCCAGGAGCGCTTGATTGGTGCGGTCGTCAGCGTACCCCGTTCGCATCATGTAGCGCATGAGGGCATGGCGCGCATTTTTGGATGCCATATCGAGCAAACGGTGCTTTTCGCCACGCTGCGGCCTATGGAGATGGCAGGAACGCTCGCGCTTGCCTGCAAGCCACTCCCCCAGCGCCTCTGCATCCTCAAGCTCGACAGAGAGGTTTATCTCAGCTGGAATATCAGCCGTCTCGTCGTAATAGCGCTTAAGAAAGCCCGACTGGAGCTCTTCCTCGTCAACATCAAGACCCTTGTCGAGAATGAACTCGCAGGTGCGAACTGTTCGGCCCTCGCGAACGACGAAGACGCAAGCGGCAGAGATGGTCTCCTCGCGATAGAAACCGATGACATCGATATCGACACTGGAGGGAAAAACGACTTGCTGACGATCGTCCAGACCCCTGATGACCTCCAAACGACGTTTGACGCGTGCCGCGCGCTCAAAGTCGAGCGCCTCGGCGGCATCCGTCATCTCCGAGGTCAGCTCATCGACGACATCCTTGCGATGGCCCGACAAAAAGCGTTCGACACGTTTGACGTTCTTGGCATAGTCTGCCGGAGAAATCGCGCCGACACACGCACCCGGGCCGCGCCCGACATGGTAGTCAAAGCAGGGACGCCCGTTTTGCGCGCAAATCATATTGACGATGTCTTCCTCGCCCTTGTGGGACTCGACGATACGACGACAACGACGCCACTCCGCACAGGATGCGGAGCAGATGGGGATAACCTTGCGCAGCGTATCTATCGTCTCACGTGCCGCACGGCTATCAGTATAGGGTCCAAAATAGCGCGTTCCCGACTTATGACGCTCACGCGTGTATTTGATAGCGGGATACAGGTCGCCCTTTGTAATGGCGATAAAGGGATAGCTCTTGTCATCCTTGAGGTCGACATTAAAGTACGGATGGTACTGACCAATCAAATTGCGCTCGAGCACCAACGCCTCATGCTCGGTCTCCACCACGATATAGTCAAAGCTCGTCACCAGCTGCATCATCAGCGGGATCTTTTGACGCTCATCCTGCAGTGTCACGTATTGACGCATGCGGGCGCGCAGGTTTTTCGCCTTGCCCACGTAGATGACATCGCCCTTGGCATCCTTCCAAAGGTAGCATCCGGGCTGTGTGGGAACGCGCGAGACCTGCTCGGCAAGCGTTGGAATGTTATCGTGACCGGCCACGCGCACCTACTTGCGACGAAGCAGCGCCGAGACCTCGGGCATCTTAAGGACGACGGCAAGGCCAAAGGTAACAGCAAGCGAGACGACACCCGCAACGCAAACGTAGCCAAGAGTAATCAGAATCGAGCCGCCAAGTGCCCCGACAAAGTGCTCAAGCGCCCACATGACGCCGGTGCCTGCGGCAGCACCCAGGCCACCGAGCAAAAGGCCAAAGAAACCGCCATGCAGGATAGATTTGACCTGAAGACCACGCAGGCGACGACGCAGCCACCACAGCGAACAGCCGACCAAGATCACGTAGTCGACGACATACGAAAGCGCGATTGCGGGCATACCGAAGCCCAGTACAACGCCAAACAGCAGAACCGAGCCGGCCTGGCCGATGGCAGAATACAGGCAATAGCGGCTATAGGGCTTCATGTCGAGCAAGGCAGAGAAGCTCTTCTGCATCAACACGACCACGCCGTAGAGCGGCAGCGAGAACGCCAGGTAGACAAGGAACTCGGACACCAGCGCCACGCCGGACTCATCAAACTTGCCGGCACAGTAAATCATGTTGAGCGGACGCGCGAAGACAATCAGGTACAGCGCGAACGGAATCAGGAAGAACAGCATCTGGGCGACGCCACGCGAAATGCCCGTGCGAACGCTGTCGTAATCCTTCTCCTGCGCGTCGTGAGAGAGCTCGGTATAGAGCGCCGTCGAAAGCGAGGCGGCAATCAGCGCGTAGGGCAGCGTGTACCACAGGCGCGCATAGGCGATGACGGAAGGACCAGTCTCGGGCTGGACCACCAGCGCGGCAGCGTTGGTGATAGAAGTCGAGACAAACATGCACACCGTGGCGAGCAGCGTCGGGATACCGAGCGCAATCGTCTGGCGCAGTGCGGGGTCCTTAAAGTCGATATGGATATGGGGATGCACGCCGTGCTTGCCAAGCGCGGGGATCTGACATGCCATCTGAACAAAAACACCGAGGGTCGTACCGGCCGCAATCAAGATGATGCCGGCACGTTCACCAAACTGTGCGGACACGGGCGCAAAACCCATAAAGCTCGCAATGACGATCACATTGTTGAGGACCGGGGCAAACGTCGACCAGAAGTAGTCGCGGTGTGCGTTGAGAACGCCCGAGAACACCGAGCCCAAACCATAAAACAGAATCTGGATAGCAAAGAAGCGGAACATGAACGCAGCGGTATCCATGCTGCCGCCGTCACCCGAAAGGAACGATTGCGTCCAGATAAAGCCCGGGGCGAACACGGTCCCCAGCAACGAAATGCCACCCAGCACCAAAAGCAGAATGCCGAGCAGGTTGCCCACGTACTCGTTCGAGGCCTCGCGACCCTGCTCACGCCTCACGCCCATGTACACGGGCAAAAACGCCGTCACGAGCATGCCACCCATCACGAGTTCGTAGAGCATATTGGGCAGGTTGTTGGCGACCTGATAGGAGGACGAGAGTAGCGACATGCCGATAGCGGCCGCCATTGCCCACGTGCGGATAAAACCGGTGACGCGAGACACGATAGTCAGGATGGTCATAAGCCCGGCGGAACGACCAACCGTGGAGTAGTCCGACGAGCCCATGTCGTC
>UROZ01000076.1 GCA_900549655.1 uncultured Collinsella sp. | reverse complement strand
GTCAGCGCCCTTTCATTTCACGTCACCTTGCTCGCTTAGGGTCGTTTTCGCTGACATTGCCGGACCATCGAGGTTCACTTTGCCGACGCTTTAGTGGGCTGGATTGCGATGCAGCGTTGATTGTTGCTACAGTAGCGGGGCGTGCCGGGGGTCCGGTGCGCCCTGTTTTTATTTGACCATGAGGCGGCGCGCAGCCATACGCGTGCGGACACCACGCCCAGATTGAGTGCGAGGATGTTCCATGGCCCAATACGCTGCCAACGAAATCGAAAACATGCCTGATAGCCCTGTGGCCCGTGAGGATTTGGGCGCGGGCGGTATTCCCCGGGGTGCCGGCGCACGCTCGCCGCTGTTCTGGAAAGTTCTGCTACTTTCGGTGGCGGTCATCTGGGGCTACTCCTTTACCACTATGAAGGGCGCGCTCGACACCATTCCGGTGTTCGAGCTGGTCTACGTTCGCTTTCTCCCGGCATCACTGGTTATGTTTGCCATTTTCCATAAGCGCATCATCGCTCATTTCAATGCCCGCAACCTGATCGTCGGGCTTGGCATGGGCGCGCTCATGTGGGGTGCCTACGGTTTGCAGACGATCGGCCTGGCACAGACCACGGCAGGCAAAAGCGCGTTTTTGACGGGCACGTACTGTATCTTGGTTCCGTTTGCGAGCTACGTCCTAAGCGGCGAAAAGCTTACCCGTTACAACTTGGGCGCCGCGTTGCTGTGCCTGGCGGGCATTGGCTTGGTGGCGCTCGATAGCGTCGAGTTCAATGCCGGCGATGCTATTACCTTGGGCGGTGCGATCTTCTTTGCCATCCAGATGGCGGTGACGGCCAAATACGGTCGCAAGATGGACATCAACGTCATCACGTTTTGGATGTTTGTGGGCAATGGCGTCTTGAGCTTGGCAACGTCGCTGCTATTCGAGACCCAAGCGCCCGCGTCCGTGTGGACGCCGGATTTTATCGGTGTAATGGTCTTTCTTTCGGTGGGTTGTACGTGTGTTGCCCTGCTCGTCCAAAACGTTGGATTGGCGCACGTTCCGGCCTCGACGGGCTCGCTGCTCCTTTCGATGGAGTCGCCCTCGGGTGTGCTGTTCTCGGTGCTGTTGATGGGGGAGGCGCTCACCTCGCGCCTGCTTGCCGGCTTCGCGCTCATCTTCCTGTCGATTATTTTGAGCGAGACGCATTTCGATTTTTTGCGTCGAAAGCCGCGTTCGCAATTGTAAACAATTTGTTGCGCCGCCTCCCGGGGCGGCATTTTTTATGCGTCGCCCTTAAAGTAGTACCTTGCACTTTACGCTATCAAAGTGCTTGCTGCAAAAACGTTACTGGAGGGCATCTATGGCACCAGCACTGTCAGATCTTCAACCGCAATCAGCGCCCAAGGCCACCGCGGCGGCGCAAGCCGCCATTGGCGACAGTCTGGTCAAAGAGGCTCAAACTTTTGCCGATGAGCTTGCCGCATGGCGTCACGATCTGCATCGGACGCCCGAACTTGGTAACGACCTCCCGCAGACCTCTGCGTATATCCAAGCGCGCCTGACCGAGATGGACATCCCATTTGCCACGCTCGTTGATGGTTCCTGCGTTGTGGGCCTTGTCGGCGCCGGTGCCGCCGCGGCCCGGGGCAATGGCGTTTGCACGGACGAACAGGCCGGTACGGTCATCATGCTCCGTGGCGATATGGATGCCCTGCCTGTTGCCGAGGAGTCGGGCGAGCCCTTTGCATCCACCAACGGCTGCATGCACGCTTGCGGTCACGATATGCACGCGACGGCGCTGCTTGGTGCGGCTCGTATGCTCAAAGCGCGCGAGGCAGAGCTTGTTGATGCCAACGCTACGGTTAAGTTGCTGTTCCAGCCGGGCGAGGAAACCTTTGAGGGTGCCCGCGCCGCCATCGCCGATGGTCTGCTACAGAACCCGCGTCCCCAGGCCGCCTTTGCCATGCATGTCAATAGCCAGTCGCCGCTTGGCCTGGTGCTCTACGGCAGTCCGGCGCTTTCGGGCGTGTACGGTTTCCGCATCACGCTCCAGGGCAAGGGCGGCCATGGCTCGAGCCCCGAGATCTGCATCGACCCCATCGCGGCCGGCGTCCATGTGCACCTGGCGCTCCAGGAGCTTATCGCCCGCGAGGTGCCGGCGGCCAAGGAAGTCGCACTTACCGTTGGTAAGTTTGCTGGCGGCTTGGCGGCCAACGTCATCCCCGACACCTGCGTGCTCGAGGGAACGCTGCGCGGCTTCGATGTTGAGCTCATGGAGCACCTCAAGACCCGCATCGCGGAGGTCGTTAACGGCGTTGCCACAACATATCGTACGCCGGCGACCATCGAGACGCTTTCGGATGTTCCGCCGCTTGTACTCGACAGCGATATGACTCAGGCGTCGCTTGGCTATGTGGGCGCAGTGCTGCCCAAGTCGGCTTTCTTGCCGCTTTTCCATGCCATGGCGAGTGAGGACTTCGCGCTTATCTCGAGCGAGATTCCGAGTGCGTACTTTACCGTGGGCGCGGCCGTAACCGACACGGACGAACACTTTGCCCAGCACCATCCCAAGGCACGTTTTAACGATGCCGAGCTGCCGCTCGGTGCTGCGGCTTATACCGCCGTCGCTTTGGGCTATATCGCCGACCACCGGTAGCACCCAACCTTGTCTTTCAAGCCTGCGGGCATGGCCATAAGGCCTATGCCCTTGTCTTTCAAGGCAATCTTGGGCACTACCGGCGCCCGGCGCCGGCTATTCGTTTGTTAAATAAGGAGCAGTATGCCCCAGCAGCGTAAGTTCTTCCCCGGTTGGCTCGTCGTGGCCTCCGGCTTTGTCATCATAGCCACGTGCTACACGATTTTCGTCAACTGCATGAGCCTGTTCCAGCCGCTCATCGTCAGCGACTTGGGAATATCTCTTGCGCAGTACAACATCTCCAATGCGATCTCTACCGTGGTGAGCGTTATCGGATCGCTTGTCATTGGCCATGTTGCCGATAAAGTAAGCGGTCGCGTTTTGGGTTCCCTAACCGTTATCGCTACCTCTGCCGTTCTTGCCAGCATGAGCTTTGTCGGTGAGCTGTGGCAGGTCTACGTGCTCTTTGCCGTTTCGGGCTGCTTCGCTGTGGCCTCGACCCGCCTGCTCATCAGCCTAGTGACCGCCAACTGGTTTACCGCCAAGCGAGGCCTTGCCATCTCCATCGCACTTTCGGGCTCGGGCTTTGGCGGCGCTATTCTGTCTCCCATCGTGAGCTCGCTTATCGTGAGTGTGGGCTGGCGCTCTGCGTTCCTGGTACTCGCTGCCGTCTGCATGGTGGCGGCACTGCCCATCACGGCCTACTCCTTCCGCACTAAGCCTTCCGAGATCGGCCTTAAGCCGCTCGGCGAGAACCCGGGCGATCCGTCCGTCTCGACGGCTGGCGACAAGGACGAGCACACGGCGCCCGAGGTTAGCGTCGGCTGGTCTCGCATCAAGAAGAGCCCGGCGTTTTGGCTGCTTGTCGTCGCCTTCCTCTTTATGGGTCTCGTTAACGGCGCCATCTTGCCCAACCAAGTCACCAACATGACGAGCGTTACCGTCAACGGCGCCAAGATCGTCACGGGCGGTCATGATCCCATGTGGGCGGGCACTGTGCTTTCGGCCTATATGGTCACCGTCGTTATCGCCAAGATTTCGCTCGGTGCGATTTATGACCGCTTTGGCCTGCGCTTTGGCAATATCCTTGGCTCCGTTGCGTGCATTATCGCCTGCGTGGCGCTGTGCTTCCCGACGACGGACCTCGGTCCTATTGTCGCCGCTGTGAGCTTTGGTATCGGAACGTGTATGGGCACCATCACGCCTACCATCGCCGCGTCCAAGCAGTTTGGCATGGCCGACCTCGGCAAGGTCACGGGCACCATCACCTCCAAGCTGCGCGCAAGCGTGGCGGGGGAGTAGGCGTCCGTCGCTCTTTTCTGTTCGCCCCGTTCTGCCCGCGGCGGTCTTGGGAGCCGAATGGATGCTCGTACCATCATTCGGTTTCCAAGGTCGCCGCAGGCCAAAGGACGATCCCTATTCCTCCGTCCCCAAGGGATCACGTGATCCGAAGGGGACGGAGGAAAAGGGATCACAAACAGCGGCGGCGCGTCTGGCCGAACGAGTCCCCATACCCTCGTTCGGTCAGACGCGCCACCGCTGTTTGTGTTTGTGCCGTATAATGACCGTTACCTATGACGCGATACAAAAGAAAGGTGTTTGCCCATGCAGGCACAGAAGGCGGAGGGAACCCGCGACCTTATCGGCGCCGAGATGCGCGCCTGGCAAAAGATGCAGCAGATTGCGGCCGGCGTGTTCGAGCCGTTTGGTTTTAAACCCATCGAGACGCCCGCGATCGAGCAGGTGGACGTGTTTGTCCACGGTATCGGCCAGTCGACCGACGTCGTGCGCAAGGAAATGTTCCGCGTGTTCAGCGGTGCCAACCTGGAGCGCGTCTTTACCGAGGGCACCGACACCAAACTCAAGCCCAAGCAGCGCCTGGCGCTTCGCCCCGAGGGCACGGCCGGCGTGGTGCGCGCTGTCGTCGAGAACAATCTGGTGCCCCAGGGCTCCACGCCGTTTAAGGCGTACTACGCCGAGGCCATGTTCCGCGGCGAGCGTCCCCAGAAGGGCCGCCTGCGCCAGTTCCACCAGGTGGGCATCGAGTGGCTCGGCGCTCCCGATCCGGCGGCAGACGCCGAGTGCATCATCATGCTCATGGAGTTTTACAAGCGCCTGGGCTTCGATCTTTCCAAGCTTCGTCTGCTCATTAACTCGATGGGCGACGCTCAGTGCCGTCCGGCTTACCGCGAGCAGGTCAAGCAGTTTATCCTCGATCACGCCGACGAGATGTGCGATGAGTGCCGCGAGCGCGCCGAGCTCAACCCGCTGCGCGCCTTCGACTGCAAGAACGACCATTGCCGTGAGATCATGGCCGACGCCCCGCTGATGGGCGACAACCTGTGCGACGAGTGCCGCGAGCACTACGAGCAGGTCAAGCGCTATTTGGATGCGGCGGGTATCGAGTATGTCGAGGATCCCACCTTAGTGCGCGGCCTGGACTACTACACCCGTACTGTCTTTGAGGTCGAGGCTCCCGGCGCCGGTGTCGGCTCCATCGGTGGTGGCGGTCGCTACGATGGCCTCGTCGAGCTCGAGGGCGGCAAGCCCACGGCAGGCGTCGGCTTCGCCGTCGGTTTTGAGCGCGCCCTGCTGGCCCTGCAGGCCTTTGGCAGCGATCTGGGTGCCGATGAGGCCCCGTGCGTCTATGTCGCCAATGCCGGCAAGGAACTGCGCCAGAACGTCTTTGCCATTACGCAGCAGCTTCGCGCCGCAGGGATTGTGACCGAGGCCGACTATCAGGGCCGTTCGCTCAAGGCCCAGTTTAAGCAGGCCGATAAGGTAGGCGCCAAGCTCATCCTGGTCCTGGGCGGCGACGAGCTTGCCGCCGGCAAGGTCAAGGTGCGCGACATGCAGAGCCATGACGAGGTTCTCGTCGATCTGGCCAACGTCGTCGAGGCGGTTCGCGAGCGTCTGTAGCGCATGATTTTTGAGCTGCGGACCCGCTAACATGTCCCGCTCGCGACGAGCTATTGTTACGGGGGTGTTTCGCATTTATGCGGAATGCCCTCGTTTGCATATGCCGCCCACCGAGAAATACGACCATTTGGGGCAAAAACCCTTGCAATGCAGAAAATACTTTTGTGTGGTAAAGCGCAATCAGTGTCGAAAGTATTTCTCAAGCGCCTATAATGAATACCGCATGTTACGTGCATAGAAGGAGGAATGGGAGGAAACGTGGCTGAGAACCTAAGCAACCAGTCTGTACCCGAAGCCGCGGCGCGCGTCGCTGCCGTGGTCAACCGCCTCGTTAACCGAATCGGCTCGAATGCCGAGTCCAGGGAGCGTCTCGCCGAGATCGAGATCCCCGAGGAGCTGCGCGATAATCTGGCGCTGTTCCTGCGCCTGGAACGTCGTGTGCTTAGCGAGTATGATCCCGAGATCGCGGACCTGTTCGACAAGATTTTGACAGCCGAGTTTGTGGCCAATGCTGGCAACCCCGGTAGCCGCGCTGCCGACGAGTCCGTTGACGAACAGGGCGTGCCCACTGCCGACGAGCCCACCGCCGTGGCGTTTCGCGAAGTCGTCGATTTGATTGACAGCCTGCCGCTTGATAAGCAGCAGGTCATCGTTCGCGCCTTTACGAGCTTCTTCCACTTGGCAAACCTGTCGGAGGAGAACTACCGTGTGGCGCAGCTGCGCGAGCGCGAGGCCGGCGCATCGACCGATACCGAGGTCGATCCCGCCAACGAACTCACCGTCGCCTATCACCAGTTGGTAAACGAGATGGGCGTCGAGGGTGCCAATGAGCTGCTCGGCAAGCTCGAGTTCCACCCTGTCTTTACCGCACATCCCACCGAGGCCCGTCGTAAGGCCGTCGAGGGCAAGATTCGCCGTATCTCCAACCTGCTGGAGGAGCGTCCGCGTTTGGGCGGCTCCGACCTGGTGGAGAACGAGCGCCATATGCTGCAGGAGATCGACGCCCTGGTGCGTACGAGCCCCATCGCGCTCAAGAAGCCCACGCCGGTCGAGGAAGCCGATACCATCATCGACATCTTTGATAACACGCTGTTCGACGTTATCCCCGTCATCTATCGTCGTTTTGACGACTGGGTGCTGGGCGACAAGGCCGGTACCGTGCCGCCGCTGTGCCCGGCGTTCTTCCATCCCGGCAGCTGGATCGGCTCCGACCGCGACGGTAACCCCAACGTCACCGCAAAGGTGAGCCGCGAAGTCGCCGCCAAGTATTTCACCCATATGGTGCTCAAGCTCGAGGACAAGTGCCGCCGCATCGGCCGCAACCTCACGCTCGAGGCCACCTACAGCAAGCCGTCTGCCGAGCTCATCAACCTGTGGAACCATCAGGTTGAGATGAGCACCCAGTACACCGCACGTGCTGAACTGATCTCCGAGCACGAGCCGCATCGCGCCGTCATGCTCGTCATGGCCGACCGACTCAACGCCACCGTCCGCCGTATCACCGACACCATGTATCACAGCGCAGACGAGTTCCTGGATGACCTGCGTGTCGTCCAGCGCTCGCTGGCCGCCTGCGGTGCCGTCCGTGCTGCCTACGGCCCGGTCCAGACCATCATCTGGCAGGTCGAGTCCTTCGGCTTCCATATGGTCGAGATGGAGTTCCGTCAGCACTCCGTGGTGCATGCCCGCGCCCTCAAGGATATCCACGAGAACGGTATCCATGGCGACCTGCAGCCCATGACGCGCGAGGTCATCGATACCTTCCGCGCCATTGGTTCCATCCAAAAGCGCTACGGCAAGAAGATGGCGCACCGCTACATCATCTCGTTCACCAAGAGCGCCCAGCATGTGGCCGATGTCTTTGAGCTGGCCCACCTGTCCTTTGCACACGAGGAGGATGTCCCCGAGCTCGACGTGATCCCGCTGTTCGAGCAGCTCGAGGACCTCGAGGGCTGCGTTGACGTGCTCGACCAGATGCTTACGCTGCCCGTGGTGCAAAAGCGCCTTGCCCAGACCAACCGCCGCATGGAGGTTATGCTGGGCTACTCCGATTCCTCCAAGGACGCCGGTCCTACCACGGCCATGCTCGCGCTGCACTCCGCGCAGGAGCGCATCGCCAAGTGGGCCGAGAAGAACAATATCGACCTGGTGCTCATGCACGGTCGCGGCGGTGCCGTGGGCCGTGGCGGCGGCCCGGCCAACAAGGCCGTGCTGGCGCAGCCCAAGGGTTCGGTCAACTGCTTCTTTAAGCTCACCGAGCAGGGCGAGGTCATCTTTGCCCGTTACGGCAACCGCACGCTGGCTCAGCGCCATGTTGAGTCCGTTGCCGCCGCAACGCTTTTGCAGTCGGCTCCGAGCGTCGAGAAGACCAACACCGAGACCACGCAGAAGTTCTGGGATATGGCCGAGAAGCTCAACGCCGCAAGCCACGAGCGCTATCTGGACCTGCTGAACACCGAGGACTTTACACCGTGGTTCTCGACCGTGACGCCGCTGACCGAGGTCGGTCTGCTGCCGATTGGCTCGCGTCCCGCCAAGCGCGGCTTGGGCGCCAAGTCGCTCGACGACCTGCGTACCATTCCGTGGATCTTCAGCTGGAGCCAGGCGCGCATTAACCTGGCCGCTTGGTACGGCCTGGGCACCGCCTGCGAGCAGCTGGGCGACCTTGACCAGCTCAAGGCTGCCTACCAGGAGTGGCCGTTCTTCCGCACCTTTATCGACAACATCGAGATGTCGATCGCCAAGACCGACCAGCGCATCGCCAAGATGTATCTGCACCTGGGCGATCGCCAGGATCTGTCCGAGAAGGTCTTCACCGAGATGCAGCTCACGCGTAAGTGGGTCCTTGCCATCGTCGGTGACGAGTGGCCGCTGCAGCGCCGCCGCGTGCTTGGCTGCGCTGTCCGCGTGCGTAACCCCTATGTCGACGCCCTGTCTATCGCCCAGGTCCGCGCCCTTCGCGAGGTGCGTATGAACCAGGACGAGATGGCTGAGGAGAAGAAGGCCGAGTACATGAGCCTGATTCTTTCGACTGTGACCGGCGTCTCGGCAGGACTGCAGAACACGGGGTAATCGATAGCCCTGTGGTTCTCACCGGGGCCCGATGGGTTTCCCTCTGAATGCGTCCTCGCACTTGAAGCCCCCTTATCCTGCTCCTTCGGAGCTGCGGATAAGGGGGCTTCGTGCTGCGGAGTGCATTCAGAGGGAAACCCATCGGGTCCCTTCGTCCTCGTTCTTCAGGGATTGGGGCTGAAGAGAATTAGGCGCGCTTCGCGCCTGATGCGGAGTGCGGCGAGGGCTTTTGCGTCCTGCGGAGTGTGCCTAAAAGTAAACTAATGGCGGGCCCTGCGATGTCCGGTCTTCAGCGGATTACTGCTGGGGGAATTAATGGCGCGCTCCGCGCGTTTGGAAAGGGCTTCGTGCTGCGGAATGCATTCAGAGGGAAACCCGTCGGGTCCTTTCGCCCTCGGTTTACGGCGGATCAGCCGCTGGGTGAGGGTGGTGCTTGGGACGACGTGCAAAAAACGGAGTTTTCAGCAGCCAAAGATTGGTGCATAAGGCTATGGGTGACGTTCGCGGCCCCTGTTGATGCTTTTGCACGACGATTGGGCTTTGGCGATGTTCATATATGGCTGGTTTCTCGCCGCATGCTATCCAGATGGGACGAGTCATGAGGACTATCTACCTTTTGAAAGACTTTTGACACCAAAATCTTATCCCGCGATGCTGAATACTCGCAAAAATGCACGCTCCGGAGGGTACCACCCTGTTACGGCTAGAAATCCTTGCGCCATCTTATGCAATTAATTAACGCATTTATGCAAAATGGCTTACGTGCGTACATCTCGGGGTAGATGTTTGCCTCGGCGCTGCGTAAGTCATCCTGTCTATTGTGTCTTTTACAGGCGGTTGCGGTCCCGTTTGGGATCGCGGCTGTTTTGTTGTAGGTCAAATATGAACGTTGTGTTAATGACTCGGTGGACGGTGGCGTTTTTCGGTGAGCGGCGTATCCTTCCAACGGTTTATCTAGTGTGTCAGTTGAAA
>UROZ01000075.1 GCA_900549655.1 uncultured Collinsella sp. | reverse complement strand
CGTTTGTTTGCCAGTGAGGATTTGTTAGGAGCGTCCCCGCTCTGCTGGATTTGGGCGCAGGGCGGACGCGCCGCTGCCCTGCGCGCTCAATTTGGACACCAGCAATGCTATCTCTTGGTGTTTTGCATACTTCCCATTACAGATTGCATAAAAAGGCTGGGATATTTTTCCTGATCCTGATGTACCCCCGCCCGTGCCGTGCAAAAAACGGAGTATTCAGCACCGCGAGCTCTGCCGGTGCCGCTGCAGTCGGGTAGCATTGCGGAGATCGACGTCATTTTGGGGTCCGACGTGGCGCGAGGCATGCTTGTTTGTCTCGACGAGGCCTGTCTGCCGACCCAAATCGCCGGTCGAAGGCTACCGTGGGACTAATTAGATGCGCCCGGTGCGTATGCATTTGTCCCGGCCTGCTGAAAACTCCCAAAAATGCACGGTGCTCCCCAGGGGACCCGTGCTCGCAACGAAAACCATGCCCATGTCGCTATCCGCATCGCCTTTTTGCTGCACTGACTTTTCTGAATGCCGGGCTCGAATTAGTTAACCTGCCTCCCGTGTGGCTCCGGAGGGGCGGGGCATAAGGTTTCCTGCTCGGGCAGTCCTGCTCGCACGAAGGCCACATTAAGTGGCCTTCGGCTCGTGCGGAACTCGCGATAAACCTTATGCCCCGCCCCTCGGGACTAAGGATACATGGTTGGAGTCGTTATGCTGCAAAATTCATTGGCTGGTGACGTACCTAGACTGAGGGCTTTGCATGGGACTGCGGGATATCTGATCTTTTTGTCCCACGGCTTTGTTGGTGACAACCCTAGATGTGTCTCAATACGTGGGACAAAAACATCTGATTTCCCGCTGTCCCATGCATTTGGGCATCGTCATGATTCGCTGCGAACGTTGTCGTTCTATTAAAAAAGGGCACCGGAACTGGTCCGGCGCCCCTTGGCGTGATTTTTTTGCAAGCTCTACAGGCCGCAGGCTGCTTTGAGTTCTTCGACTCGGTCGGTCTTCTCCCAGGTGAAGTCGGCGTCTTCGCGGCCGAAGTGACCGTAGGCTGCCGTCTTTTCGTAGATGGGGCGGCGCAGGTCCAGGTCGCGGATGATTGCGCCCGGGCGCAGGTCGAAGGTCTTCTCTACGGCCTCAACGATCTTGTCCTCGGCAACATGTGCGGTACCGAAGGTGTCGACCATGATTGAAAGGGGCTTGGAAACGCCGATGGCGTAGGCAAGCTCGACTTCGCAGCGGTCGGCCAGGCCGGCGGCGACCACGTTCTTGGCGACCCAGCGCGCGGCGTATGCGGCGGAGCGGTCAACCTTGGTGCAGTCCTTTCCGCTAAAGGCACCGCCGCCGTGACGGCCGTAGCCGCCGTAGGTGTCGACGATGATCTTGCGGCCGGTGAGGCCCGTGTCGCCCATGGGGCCGCCCACGACAAAGCGACCGGTGGGGTTCACGTAGATGTCGGCGTTGTCCCACGGCATATTCTCGGCGGCCATGACCGGGGTGATGACGTGCTCGATAAGGTCAGCCTTGATCTTGCCCATGTCCTCGATCTCGGCGGCGTGCTGCGTGGAGATGACGATGGTCGTGACCTCCACAGGTTTGCCGTCCTCGTAGCGCACGGTGACCTGGGTCTTGCCGTCGGGACGCAGATAGGCGAGGGTACCGTCGTGGCGCACGGCGGCCAGGCGCTCGGCCAGGCGGCTTGCCAGGTAGTGCGGCATGGGCATGAGGGTCTTGGTCTCGTTGGAGGCATAACCGAACATCATGCCCTGGTCGCCGGCACCGATCAGGTCGATCGGGTCGGTGGTAGCGCCGGTCTGGGTCTCGAAGGACTCGTCAACGCCCTGGGCGATATCGGGCGACTGCTCGTGGATGAGGCTCATAACGCCGCAGGTATCGCAGTCAAAACCGAATTTGGCGCGGTTGTAGCCAATGCGGCGGATAACGCCGCGGGCGATTTCCTGTACGTCGACATAGGCCTGGGTGCGAATTTCGCCGGCGACGATGACGGTGCCGGTGGTTACGAGGGTCTCGCAGGCGCAGCGGACGTTCTCCACGTTCGCAGGCACGCCGTTGGGGGCGATGTAGCCCTGCTCCTGGAGCTCTATTTCTTTGGCGAGGATTGCGTCGAGGACGGCGTCGCTGATCTGGTCGGCGATCTTATCGGGATGACCTTCGGTCACCGACTCCGACGTAAAAACAAAGGACCCGTGTTGGGGCGGGATGGAACGAAGTTCTTCTGACATGATAGTCCTTTCAAAAACGTGTCCCGGCGACCGTTACCATTCCGCTGGGCTCTCTATGCAAGGGCACATCATAGCGCGTAAATCAAAGATTCACACCCTTTCCGCACCTACTCATTGGGGACAGACATAAATGACCAGCCTTAAACTAAGAACGTCTCCAACGACTGGTCATTTAAGTCTGTCCCCAATGAGTAGGTCGGTGCCCTTTGTGCAGAGGTTGCTTTGATGCTTTATACTGGTGCGGTTAGACATCCATCCTGCAATCGAGGAGATTTCCATGGCATCAGACGTTCGCGTCCGCTTTGCACCCTCACCGACGGGCAAGCTGCACATCGGCGGCGCCCGCACCGCTATCTATAACTGGGCTTTCGCCCGTGCAAACGGCGGCACGTTCATCCTGCGCATCGACGACACCGACCCCACCCGCTCCACCGACGAGAACACGCAGATCATCCTGCGCGCCATGCGTTGGCTGGGCCTGGACTGGGACGAGGGTCCCGAGGTGGGCGGCGACTTTGGCCCCTACGCCCAGACCGAGCGCTTGGACCTGTACAAGCAGGCCGCCCAGAAGCTTTGGGACGAGGGCAAGGCCTATCCCTGCTTCTGCACCAAGGAGCAGCTGGATGCCGATCGCAAGGCCGCGCAGGAGCGCAAGGACCCCTTCCAGGGCTATCAGCGCCGTTGCCGCGATCTTGATCCCGAGGAGGCCCGCCGTCGCATCGAGGCCGGCGAGTCCTACGTCCTACGCATCAAGGTGCCCGAGGACCGCGGCGACGTCGTTATCCACGACGCCGTCCACGGCGAGGTAACCTTTGACGCCAAGGAGCTCGACGACTTTGTCATCTTCCGCTCCGATGGCACGCCCACGTACAACTTCGCGACCGTCGTCGACGACGCCATGATGAAGATTACCCATGTCATCCGCGGCGACGACCACCTGTCCAACACCCCGCGTCAGGTCATGGTCTACGAGGCCCTCGGCGCGCCCGTGCCTACGTTCGCCCACATCTCCATGATCTTGGGTGCCGACGGCAAGAAGCTCTCCAAGCGCCACGGCGCCACCTCGGTGGAGGAGTACCGCGACGCCGGCTACCTGTCCGACGCTTTCGTCAACTACCTGGCGCTGCTCGGCTGGTCGCTCGACGGCGAGACCACGATCATCCCGCGCGATGTCCTGGCCAGCAAGTTCTCGCTCGACCGCATCTCCAAGAACCCGGCGACCTTCGACCCCAAGAAGCTCGATTGGGTCAACGCTGAGTACATCAACGGCATGTCCGATGCTCAGTTTGCCGACGAGATCATGGTCCCCGAACTGCACGAGGCGGGTCTCATCGAGGGCAATGTCGAGTACGGCGAGGATTGGATCGATGCGCTTGCCGCCATCGTCAAGCCGCGCACCAAGATGCCGGCCGACGCCGTGACCGTCGCCGCCCCCATCTTCGCTACGGCCGAGACGCTCGAGTATGACGAGAAGTCCGTCAACAAGGGCCTGGTCAAGGAGGGCATGGGTGCCATTCTGGATGCCGCCAAGGCCGCGCTCGAGGACGTGGACGAGTGGACGGCTGCCAACATTGACGCCGCGCTTGAGCCGCTGCCCGAGCAGATGGACCTTAAGAAGCGCGTGGTGTTCCAGGCCGTGCGCGTCGCCGTCTGCGGCAACATGGTGAGCCCTCCGCTGGGCGAGACCATGGCGCTCGTCGGTCGCGACGACTGCCTGGCGCGCATTGACCGCGCCCGCACGATGACGCTGTAATCGCTGCGCAAACGTTTGTATCCGAGCCCCGTTCACCCTGAGCGGGGTTCTTGTTTCTGTAGACGAATGGGATGGGAGGTGCTGGGGCCATGGCCGAGCAACTTTCGCTGTTTGGTTCGCCGGAACCTGAGGAGACTACGGTGGTACCGGCATCCGCTGCTGCCCCGGCAAAGCCCGAGCCTGCGCCTGAGCCCATCGCCGCCTACGCGAGTGTGGTTCTTGACATCCCCACCCGTGCGCTGTCCGAACCATTTGCTTACGGCATTCCCGAGTCCCTTGCCAACGACGCCCAGGTCGGATCGACGGTTCTGGTCCACTTTGGCAACCGTGCCGCCGCAGGCTATATCGTCGATATTGCGCCCGAACTGGGCGACTTGCAAGGCAACATTACCCTCGACACCGCGCGCATCAAGCCCATCGAGACCATCCTCAGCAAACCGCTCTTTGGCGCCGAGTCCGCCCGTATCGCGCGCTGGATGAGCCGCGAGTATGTTGCGACGCTTTCCGAGTGCCTGCGCCTGTTCTTGCCACCGGGTGGAAGCCCGCGCGTGGTCAAAAGCGACGACGGCGTGTGGACTGTCGAGCGCCCTGCCGTCAAACCCATCCAAAACCGTTGGGTCATGCTTACGCCCGAGGGCTTCGACTATACGCCTCCCAAAACGGCGGTTCGTCAGCGTCAGCTCATCGAGGCGCTCCAGTGCGGACCGGTCACGACGCGCGACCTCAACCTGCTCTATAACAGCATGTCGGCGACCATCAAGGCGCTCGAAAGGCGCGGCGTCGTGGTGGTGGAGGAGCGCCGTGCTTGGCGTGGCTGCAGCGAGCAGACCACGCTGTCCTCGGCAAGCGGCAAGGCGCCGGTCGCGCTCACGAACGGCCAGCAACAGGCACTCGCGCAGATTGAGCGCGCCCGTCTGGACGCTCATGGCGACGTGGTGCTGGTCGACGGCGTCACCGGCTCCGGCAAAACCGAGGTTTACCTTTCGGCGATTGAGCGCGTGCTAGCCGCCGGCCGTTCGGCATGCGTTCTGGTGCCCGAGATCTCACTGACGGCCCAGACCGTCGGCCGCTTTCGCTCGCGCTTTGGCGAGACGGTCGCCGTGTTCCATTCGCGTCTTTCGGCCGGCGAGCGCCTGGACCAGTGGGATATGGTCGCCAGCGGTGCGGCCCGCGTGGTCGTCGGTGCCCGCTCGGCGCTCTTTTGCCCGCTCAGCGACTTGGGCCTCATCATCATCGACGAGGAGCACGAGACCAGCTATAAGCAGGGCTCCAGTCCGCGCTACCACGCGCGCGAGGTGGCGGCCGAGATGGCGCGGCGCTACCGCTGCCCACTCGTGTTGGGCTCGGCCACGCCTTCTGCCGAAGCGCTCGACCGTTGCCGCCGTGGCACGTATAACGGTGCCACCTGGACGCGCGTCGAGATGCCCGAGCGCCCGGGACACGCCGTGCTGCCGACAGTCCGCATTGCCGACCTGCGCCGCGAGTTCTCGCACGGCAGCCGCTGCATGTTCTCAAAACCCTTGATGGAGGGCTTGGAGCGTGTGGTCGAGCGCCGCGAGAAGGCCGTGCTGTTGCACAACCGCCGTGGCTTTGCGCCGTTCTTGATGTGCCGCGAGTGCGGATGCGTCCCCACCTGCAATCACTGCTCCACCGCGCTTACATATCACGAGCGCACGCACACGCTGCAATGTCACACCTGCGGTTCGTCTTGGCGCGTGCAGCCCTATCCCGCGCCCACAAGCCGTTGCCCCAAATGTGGCAGTCGCTACCTGGCAAAAATGGGTCTGGGAACGCAGCAGATCGAGGACGCACTGCATCAGATGCTTCCCGAGGATGTCGCCATTATTCGCATGGATGCCGATTCCACGCGCGGCAAGGATGCGCACAAAAAGCTGCTCGAGCAGTTCGATGCGGCGGATTGCGCCGTGTTGCTGGGCACCCAAATGATCGCAAAGGGTCTCGATTTTCCCGAGGTCACGCTCGTAGGCGTGGTCAATGCCGACTTCGCCCTCAAGCTGCCCGACTTTCGCGCAGGGGAGCGCGCCTACGATCTGCTGGAGCAGGTTGCGGGCCGCGCCGGCCGCGGCGATCGCCCCGGCGAGGTCATCATCCAGACCTACCTGCCCGAGGACCCGGTCATCCGCGCCGTCGCCGAGCACGACCGCTCGATTTTTACCGACTACGACCTGGACCAGCGCCGCGACGCGCTGTACCCGCCGTTTGTTCGCCTGGTCAACATCTTGGTATGGTCGGCGAACCGAGACGACGCGCAGGACTACATCGGCCGCATCGCGAAGCTCCTCAAGCGCCGCTGGCATGCCGCCGCGCCCGACTTTTTGCGGGCGGGGAGCGCCGTGCCTCAGGTGCTGGGCCCGGCTTCATGTGTAATCGAGAGAGCCAAGGACCGTTACCGCTTCCATCTGCTTGTGAAGTCGCCGGTAGGGTACCATGTCTCTGGTGATATCGACGCCTGCCTCAAAGAGGTGGGCTCTGTGCGCGGCGTGAGCGTGAGCGTTGACGTCGACGCCTATGATTTGATGTAACAACCCGAAAGGATGGCCATGGAAGCCAACGGAATCGTACTGTCGCCCGACCCTCGTCTGCGCCAGGAGTGCGCCGTCATCGAGGAGATCACCCCGGCGATCGAGGCGCTTGCCGAGAAGATGAAGAAGATAATGTTCGAGAACGGTGGCTGCGGCCTGGCTGCTCCGCAGATCGGCGAGCTCATTCAGCTGGTCACCATCGACTGCGACTACAGCGACAAGAACGACTACGACCCGTACGTGCTCATCAATCCCGTTATTGTTGAGCAGAGCGACCATCTGGTGCCCTTTAGCGAGGGCTGCCTTTCCATCCCCGGCATTAGCTGCGAGATTGAGCGTCCCGACCATGTCGTCGTCGAGGCGTATGACTTGGATGCCAACCTTATTCGCTATGAGGCCACGGGCGATCTGTTCTGCGTGTGCCTGCAGCACGAGATCGATCACCTGCACGGTAACACCATGTTCGAGCGACTGAAGCCGATGCAGAGGATCAAGGCCGTCAAGGAGTACCAGGACGCCCTGGCCCGCGGCGCTCGACCGGGCGAGACCGAGTAGGTCCCCTCGTCCCCGGTGCTGAGCGCCCACATATCATCCCGTGCTCAAACATTCTCGCTTTGCTGCGAAACTGCGTCGGACGATATGTGGGCGCTCAGCACCGGGGACTGCGTTGTTCTGGCTCGGTTCGCCCGGGTGCCGTTGGGCCAGGGAGGGGCGTCTTCGCTGATAATTGCTTTGCTGAAAGAGCTGCTTTTATTGCGGCTCTTTCTTTGGTTTTGGGTATATTTGTTCTTGTTGAATTGTTATTGCGGATGGGCTGGGTACTTGGCTTTCCGCTGTTATTTGTAGCCGTCTCGGCTTTGGTTGAGGGGAGACGTCCTTTATGCGTATTGTGTTTATGGGTACGCCCGATTTTGCTGTGCCTTCGCTGACTTCGCTTGTTGAGGCTGGGAACGAGATTGTGCTTGTCATTACTCGTCCTGATGCTGTTCGTGGGCGTGGTAAGAAGCTTGAGCCGTCTCCTGTTAAGGCTAAGGCGCTTGAGCTGGGGTTGCCGGTTGTTGAGGCCAATCGTATGACGCCTGAGGTTGTTGAGGCGCTCCAGGCTGCGCAGGCTGATATTTTCTGCGTGGCTGCCTATGGCTGCATTTTGCCTGATGAGGTGTTGCATATGGCGCCGCTTGGTATTGTGAATGTTCATGCGTCCTTGCTGCCTCGTTGGCGTGGGGCTGCTCCTATTCAGCGTGCGATTCTTGCTGGTGATGAGGTTGCTGGCGTTTCCATTATGCGCATTGGACATGGCGTGGATACTGGTGCTTATTGTGCTCAGGCTTCCACGTCGGTTGCCGGTAAGCATGCTGAGGCGCTGACCATGGAGCTTGGTGAGCTTGGCGGCAAACTGCTTGCCGATACTCTTCCCTCGCTTGCCGATGGCTCGGCTGTTTGGACTGAGCAGGATGAGTCGCTCGTCACTCATGCTGCCAAGATTTCCAAGCAGGAGATGCGCCTGGATCCGCAAATGGCGGCGCTTGATTGCGTGCGTCATGTGCTGGCCTCGTCCGATACCGCGCCTGCTCGTTGCGTGATTGCCGGCAAGACCGTGCGCGTGCTCGATGCTGCGCCGGCTGATGTATCGCTTGGCGAGGGTCAGGTTCTCGTTAAGGCCAAGCGTGTTTACCTTGGTTTTTCCGATGGCACGGTTGAGTTGCTCGAGGTTAAGCCCGATGGCAAGCGTGCTATGGCCGCTTCTGCTTGGGCTGCTGGGCTGCAAGGCGCCAATCTTTCGTGGGGTGTTCTGTCATGAGCAAGCTGTCTCCCGCGCGCAAGCTTGCGCTCGATGTGCTGATGGAGGCCGATCGCCGCGGCATGTACGCGCGTGACGTGCTCTCGTCCCGTGCTTCGGCCAAGGCTATTGACCAGCGTGATTCCGCTTTTGCAGCTCGCTTGGCGCTTGGCGTGGCCGCCACACAGGGTATTTTGGACGAACTGCTCGATCAGTTTCTCGATAAGCCTAAAAAGGTTGCGCCGCGTGTGCGCATGGCGCTTCGTATCTCGGCCTTCGAGATGCTTTACCTGCATACGCCTGGTCGCGTTGCCGTAAGTCAGGGTGTTGAGCTGGTGCGCAGCGGTGCTAAGTCTGCCGCGGGCCTGGCTAACGCGGTGCTGCACAAGGTTGCGGACAACGTTGAGGACTTTGCCACGGCATCGGACGTGGATGAGTCCGAGCGCCGTTTGGTTCGTCTTTCGCGTTTGATGGGTCTTCCTCGCTGGCTGTGCGCTCGTATTATGGCCTCGTTTGATACGCCCGAGGGCGCGCTCAACTTTGCCGGCAATCTGGCGCCTGCGCCGCTTGCGCTGCACGAGAATGCGTTTGCGACCAAGCCCGATCCGTTTATTTCCCAGCTTGTGGCACCCGTGTTCCCGGGCTGCCATGCTCCGGTCGATGCGCAGGTCACGGTTGCATCGGGCGTGTTTGAGCGTGCTGCCGCGGTTGCCTCGGACCTCAACGCTCAGCTTATCGCTACTGCCGCGACACGTCCCGGTCGTTGCCTGGAGATTGGCGCCGGTCGCGGCACCAAGACCTATGTGATGATGTGCCAGGCCAAGCGTGCCGGGTTTGAGCATCAGCATACCGCGCTCGATCTGCACGATCGCAAGTGTGATCAGAATCTCGCGCGCCTGCATAAGGCGGGTATCTTAGGTGTTCGTACGGTGTCGGGCGATGCCTGCGAGCTCAATGAGGTGCTCACGTCCTTTGACGCGACGCTTGGCGAGCCCGCCCTGTTCGACACGGTGTTTATCGATGCGCCGTGCTCTGGCACTGGCACCATGCGCCGTCATCCCGAGATACCGTGGCGTCTGACCGAGAACGACGTTACGACTGAGCTGCCCAAGCTACAACTGACGATGCTCAAGGAAGCCGCTGCGCGTGTTGCTGCCGGCGGTGAGCTTATCTATGCCACCTGCTCGGTTTTTGACGAAGAGAATACGCAGGTCGTGGATGCTTTCCTGGCCTCTCCCGAGGGCGCCGGCTTTAGCGTGGCACCGCTTTCCGAAGCACAGATTCTGCAACTCCCCGAGTTCGTTCAGGCCAAGAAACTCGTATCCGT
>UROZ01000074.1 GCA_900549655.1 uncultured Collinsella sp. | reverse complement strand
GCACCACGTCGCCGCCGGCAAAGTCGAGCGCGCCGATGATATCGCCAATAAAGGAGCCCTCGCCGCCCCAAACCATGTGAGCGAGCGGCGCATAGACCACGAGCAGCCAAATACCCAGGAAGGCCGTCGTGGCACCGAACTTAACGCGGCCGGCCAGGCTGCCCGTGACGATAGCAGCCGTGATCATGGCAAATGCCATCTGAAAGGCGATGTTGATGATCTGAGGGTAGACGACACCGTCCGCAGCATTGCCCTCAGCCGCCTGCAGCACCTGGTTGAGCACCGGCAGGCACAGCAGCTGGTCAAGGCCTCCAATAAACGGACTCGAACCGTCGCCGCCATAGGCCAGAGACCAGCCGGCAACAATCCACAGCACACCAACCAGACCAATGGCGCCAAAGCACATGAGCATGGTGTTGATGACATTTTTGCGCCTGGACAGGCCGCCATAGAAAAACGCCAGACCCGGTGTCATTAAAAACACGAGCATGGTGCAGATGAGCATAAACGTTGTCGATCCCGTATCGTACATTCGCTCTCCCTTGGTCGCATGAACGTTGTCGGCGCCCATAATGCGGCCGAGGGGCAACTGGTGTAGACCAGATACGGCGTTGTTAAACGCGGCGTTGTCGAATGGAAACGGCGCCGCAATCTTGGAAACGGCGCGGCAACGGACGCGAAACGAACGGGAAATACGCGAGCAAGGAAGCCGTGAGCGCGCCCGTCTCGGCTAGTGGCGGAACAGCTCGCGGGCTCGGTCGCGGAGATTAGTTGCTCGAATGACGCCTTCGTAGCGATTGATGCGCAGACGCGGGAAGGCGTTAAAGAAGCGTAGGTCGCGGCGGCTGAGCGACACGCTTGGCACCGGACGGCTCATGCGCTTGCCGGCAAGGCGACGACTGAGCGACGGACGCGGCATGCTCGGCGCGGCATCGGCCACGCGGCGGGCAGCGAGCGCCAGGCCGCGAGCACCATCCGCGATAAACGTCGGCATCGAAGCCTTCTCGCGCAGGGCATCGAGCGCGGCGTCGCCAAGCTCGGCCAGCCATGCGTTAACGGCACGGCTACGGATATGCGTCTGTGTCACCGAGTCAATCGTCGAATCGGGAATGCGCTCGAGCATTGAGTCCGAGGCATCGGCAAGCGACTCATTAATGCGGTCGGCAAGGTCGGCGCGCACACGCTCCAGCTGATCGGACAGACGCCGCCAGCTCGCCAACGAGCACACCGCGTCGACCATCATCGCGACCGCGACGATAAAGGCGGACAGCCGCACAATCAGCACCGGCAGATGGCCAAGCAGCCCCAGCAATGCCGGCTCCACTAAACGGCAAATGCATAACGCACCCAAGCCAAACGCGCAGGCCCAGTACAGGCAGATGCGCCCGTGCAGGTTAAACGGCAGATGCGAATAGTCCCAAAAGCGAGCGCCCGTTGTTTTTTCCAACAGCACGCCCACGCTGTACTCAATCACGCTGCATACGAGCGCTGCAGCGACAAACTGGCTCGACGCGTCAGGAATTCCGCGCAACAGCAGCCAGCAGGCAATGCCGCCCGCGCCATAGATGGGGCAACACGGTCCCAGCAAAAAGCCGCTGTTGGCAAAGCGTCCGTGGTTGAGCATGGCGCATACTGTCGACTCCCATGCCCAACCGCAAAAACCGTAGAAGGCAAACGAGAGCACCAGCGCCGAGAGCGGACAGGCGGCAAGCGTCGCGCCGCCGAACGCCATATCAATCGCGGTTTCCACCGTCTACCCTCTCCTCTTTTCGTTCGAGCCCTCGTTCGAATCGTTCGCGCCGCCTTTGCGCGGTAGACGGCCGGCGACCGTCTCGCGCAGCGCGCACCATTTATCTGCCAGGCATACAATCCAAGCCTCACGACACGTCGGCGGCACTGGCACCAGCGGAAACATATGCCGCACGATGATATTCCGCTCGCGCGACGTCAGCTCAAAATCTTCCTCCGCACGTGCCAGGGCAAAAAACGGATGGCGAAAGCCATGCAGCCGATGGCTTGGGTCGGGATCGTGCCAGTCATAGAGAAAGTAATCGTGCAGCAGGGCCCCGCGCAGCAACGAGGCGCGGTCAACCGAGACACCGACGCGGCCCAAGCGCTCGGCAAAGGACAGACTTGCCCGCGCCACCGAGGTCACATGCGTATACACCGTCACATCGCCATGCTGGATAAACTCGCGCGTCAGGTCCAAACGGCCCGCCTGTGCCAGTTGACGGGCAGCATGGTCCACTTCGCACGCGATTTTCTCGGCACGAACGACATCAGACATGCTGCCTCCTTCCAGCGACTCACGGCGACAAGCCACGGCCTGCGCACAATCGATAAAAACATCATGGAACACATCAGTATGGCATCGGACAAAACGTTTTGCCCCGCCAGTTGGCGAATTACCGCGCCGCCGTCACATATCAAACGCCAAAATGTGCGAGACTGTTTTGTGCAATTGTGCCGGCCGAGGGAGCGCCGGTGCTCGATTCGCATGGAGTAACCCACAACGATGCTGCTTACGCAAACGACAACGCCCGAGGACGTCAAGGCTCTCGACCGCGCCGAGCTCCCGCTGCTCTGCGGCGAGATCCGTCAGGCAATCCTCGAAAGCTCCGCCGCCGTCGGCGGGCACGTTGCCCCCAACTTGGGCGTCGTTGAGCTTACGGTTGCGCTTCATCGCGTGTTTAACTCCCCCATCGACAAGATTGTCTTTGACGTTTCGCACCAGACCTACGCCCACAAGGCGCTGACCGGGCGCGCGTACACTTATATCGATCCAGCACGCTATGGCGAGGCTTCCGGCTTTGCCAATCCCGACGAGTCCGAGCACGACCTGTTCGCCATGGGCCATACCTCCACGTCGGTGAGCCTGGGCTGCGGCCTTGCCCACGCGCGCGACCTGGCGGGCGATACGTACAACGTCATTACCGTTATTGGCGACGGCTCGCTTTCGGGCGGCCTGGCGTTTGAGGGCTTTAACAACGCCGCCGAGCTCGACAGCAACCTGATCATCATCGTCAATGACAACGACCAGTCCATTGCCGAGAACCATGGTGGCCTGTATCGCAATCTGGCCGAGCTGCGCGCCAGCAACGGCACCTGTGAGCGCAACGTTTTCCGCGCGATGGGGCTCGACTACCGCTATCTGGACGCCGGTAACGATGTGTTGGCCCTCGTCGACGCGTTGCAGGAACTGCGCAATATCGATCACCCCATCGTGCTGCACGTCTCCACCGCCAAGGGCAAGGGCTTTGAGCCAGCCCAGAACGACCCGGAACGCTGGCACCACGTGGGTCCGTTTGACATGGCGACTGGGCGCAAGCTCTGCCCGGGCCATCCGAGCGAGCCTGCACCGCGCACCTATGCCGACATTACGGGCGAGGCGCTCAGCGCCGCCATCGAGCGCGATCCGCAGGTCGTGGGCATCACGGCCGCCACGCCCTACATCATGGGCTTTACACCCGAGCTTCGCGCTGCGGCAGGTAAGCAGTTTGTCGATGTGGGCATTGCCGAGGAGCACGCCGTAACTTTTGCCACCGCGCTTGCGCGCTCGGGCGCCAAGCCAGTCTTTGGTGTGTACGGCACGTTTTTGCAGCGCGCCTACGACGAGCTGTGGCACGACCTGTGCCTCAACGATGCCCCCGCAACCATCTTGGTGTTTGGCGCGTCGATCTTTGGCACCACATCCGAGACGCACCTCTCGTTCTTTGATATTTCCATGCTGGGCGCTCTTCCCAACATGCGCTACTTGGCGCCGGCCTGCATGGAGGAATACCTGTCCATGCTGAGCTGGTCGCTCGATCACCGCGAGCATCCCGTGGCGATCCGCGTACCGGGCATTGGCCTGGTTAGCCGCCCCGATTTGGCGCCCGCCGAGGACACCGACTACAGCGCCGTTCGCTACAACGTGGTGCGCCAGGGCCGCGACGTTGCCGTGCTCGCGCTCGGCGATTTCTTTGAGCTAGGCGAGCGTGTGGCAAACCGCTTGGCCGCCGAGTACGGTATCGAAGCCACGCTCGTCAACCCGCGCTTCGCAACCGAGCTCGACCGCGAGTTCCTCGACAGCCTTGCCGCCGAGCATCGCGTCGTCGTCACCCTCGAGGACGGCATCTTGGACGGCGGCTGGGGCGAGCGCGTGGCGTGCTACCTGGCCTGCACGCCCGTGCGCACGCGCACCTTCGGCATCGCCAAGGGCTTCCCCGACCGCTACGACCCCAACGAGCTGCTCGCTCAGAACGGCATGACGGTCGAGAACATGGCCGCCGAAGCCGTAAGACTACTCAATCAGCACTAGAGAAAACCACCACAAAGGTGCCTGTCCCCTTTGTGGTGGTTTTCGCTGCCGCCATTATAGCGACCGCTGTGAGCGATCATGTCGTCCGCGAAACACTATTTCAGCTGCAATAACTGACGTTTGCCCAGATAAAACCTACCAAAATAAACCTGTCCCTTTTTGGTAGGTAGAATAACCCATAAGGTAAGTATGTTTCTGAGTTATTTCGTGTTGACCCATTTGAGCGCGATAGGGTATAACTCTACTCAACCGCTAGGGATTTTATTGAGAAAGGTGTTCTACCATGAGCAAGAACCTCTCCCAGCAGGTCGTTCTCGACCGCCGCGGCTTCGTTGCCGCCACCTTCGCAACCGTCGCCGGCCTTGGTCTTGCCGGCTGCTCCGACACCAGCGCCGAGGCCGACAAGGGTTCCGCCGCCGGCTCCTCCAAGGGCTCCAATGATACCGAGGCTTCCACCACGCTCGATGCCAAGGCATTCGACAAGCTCGTCGACAACGGCCCCAAGGCCGATGACGATGCTATCGCCGCCAGCACCTGGGCCACGGCCGTCAAGGACGCCGGCGTCTTTAAGATCGGCGGCGTTCAGACCTCTACGCTCTTCTCCCTCCTCAACGAGAAAGACGGTCAGACCCGCGGCTTCGATGCCGGTATCGCACAGCTCCTGTCCAACTACATTCTGGGCGAGAACAAGGTCGAGATCACCCAGGTGACCTCGGACACGCGCGAGTCCGTCCTGCAAAACGGCCAGGTCGACGCCGTCTTTGCCACCTACACCATCACTGACGAGCGCAAGAAGCTTGTCTCCTTTGCCGGCCCCTACTACTACACCCAGCAGGCCATCCTGGTACTCGCCGATAACGACGACATCAAGAGCGTCGACGACCTGGCCGACAAGAACGTCGCCGTCCAGTCCGGCTCCAACGGCCCCGCCATCCTGGAGGAGCTCGCTCCCAAGGCCAGCCAGCAGGAGTTCAAGACCGACGAGGAGGCCCGCCAGGCACTCCAGCAGGGCCGCGTTGACGCCTACGTCATCGATAACAACATGCAGCAGAGCGCCCTGGTCCGCGAGCCCGGTAAGTACAAGATCGCCGGCAAGCCCTTCGGCAGCAAGGAGCCCTATGGCATTGGCCTGCCGCTCGATTCCGACGGCGTCGCCTTTGTCAACGACTTCCTTAAGAAGATCGAGGACGATGGCACCTGGACCGAGCTGTGGCAGATCTGCATCGGCGACCGTACGGGCGACACCAACGTTCCCGAGCTGCCCGAGATCGGCGCCTAGGCAGCGAGTCTAGTAACGGCCGCAACGAAACCATACGGAAACGCATGATGCGCTTTATTGCGGTAAACTGTTTCCTCACTGAGTTGTCGGGGCTTCCGTACACACGGGAGCCCCTTTCCTTATCGGCGGGAGGTCCGCATGAGTCTCTCCGAACTCTGGTCGCTCTATGGCCAGAACTATATCGACGCGCTGCTAGCAACCTGGGGCATGACGCTTGAGTCGTTTGCCATCGCCATGGTGCTGGCCGTCGCCGTCACCGTGATGCGCGTGTCGCCGCTCAAGCCGCTACGCGTCCTTGGCGACCTGTATGTCCAGGTCTTCCGTAACATCCCCGGCATCGCGCTGCTTATCATCGTCGTCTACGCGCTGCCGCCGCTCAAGGTCGTCCTGCCCTACCGCACCTGCGTTATCGTCGCTACGGTGCTCTTGGGTTCTGCCTTTGGTTCCGAGAACTTTATGAGCGGCATCAACACCGTCGGCGTCGGCCAGGTGGAAGCAGCACGTTCTCTCGGCATGAGCTTCAGCCGTATCCTCGCCAAGATCGTGATTCCGCAGGCGCTACGCTCGAGCGTACTGCCCATGACCAACCTCTTTATCGCCGTCATGCTCACCACCGCCTTGGGCAGTCAGGTGCCGCTTAAACCGCAGGAGCTCACCGGCGTGGTGAGCTACATCAACACGCGCTCGCTCGGTGGCGTCGCCGCGTTCTTTATCTCGGCGCTCGGCTACCTGGGCACGGCCTTTGTGGTGAGCCACATTGGCAACTACATCGATAAGAAGGTGAGGATCCTCCGATGAGCAAGCATTCCTCCCCTGCACTTACCATGCGCGATGCGCTCTACGAGGCTCCCGGCCCCAAGATGCGCGCCAAGATTCGCATCGGCACCGCCATCTCGCTTGTTGCCGTCGCCGCGCTCGTCGTCCTCGTGTTGCAGCGCTTTTATGTGACCGGTCAGCTTTCGGTCCACTATTGGTATTTCTTTACGCACCTCACTACCTGGAAGTTCTTGCTTGCCGGCTTTGAGGGCACCGTTAAAGTCGCACTCACCGCTGGCGCCATCGCGCTGGTGCTAGGCTTAGCCCTTATGCTCGGCCGCACGAGCGACATTAAGCCGTTGCAGCTGGCCTGCCGTGTGCTCACCGATTTCTTCCGCGGCGTACCAAGCCTGTTGTTCATCTACTTCTTCTTTTTGGTGCTGCCCCAGTACAAGATCGCGCTGCCGTCGTTTTGGATGCTCACGCTTCCCGTCGCGCTCGCTGCAGCCGGCGTGCTAGCTGAGATTTTCCGCGCCGGCGTCAACGCCGTACCGCGCGGCCAGGTCGAGGCGGCCCAGGCGCTCGGTCTCTCCAAGGCTAAAATCACCTTTAAAATCGTGCTGCCGCAGGCTATTCGATTTATCATTCCGTCGTTGATTTCGCAGCTCGTGGTCGTAGTCAAAGACACCACCGTCGCCTACGTGGTGAGCTACCCCGACCTCATGCAAAACGCCCGCGTGCTCATTACCAACTACGACGCTCTCGTGTCGGTCTACTTGGTAATCGCGGTCATCTATATCCTCATCAACGTCGCAATCAACAAGGCTGCTGTCTACGTTTCGCACAAGACCGGCGCGACCATCATCCGCTAACGCTTTACCATTTCGAGTCATAAGGAGCCGAGCACCATGGCACAGAGCACCTCTACCACCGGCAATCAGCCGCTGATCGAGCTCAAGCACGTCGATAAGCACTATGGCGACCTGCACGTTCTCAACGACATCAATCTCTCGGTCGACCGCGGCGAGGTCGTCGTGGTGATTGGCCCCTCGGGCTCGGGCAAGTCGACCATGTGCCGCACCATCAACCGCCTGGAAACCATCGACTCAGGCGAGATTCTCATCGAGGGCGAGCCCCTGCCGCAAGAAGGCAAGGACCTTGCCCGCATGCGTGCCGAGCTGGGCATGGTGTTCCAACAGTTCAACCTGTTTGCACATATGACGGTGCTGCAGAACGTCATGCTGGGGCCGGTCGACGTGCTGGGCGTGTCCAAGGAGGAAGCTCGTGAGCGCGCTATGGACCTGCTGGGCCGCGTGGGCGTTGCCGAGCAGGCCGATAAGGTGCCCGCACAGCTTTCGGGCGGCCAACAGCAGCGCGTGGCCATCGCCCGTTCACTCGCCATGCAGCCCAAGGCCATGCTCTTTGACGAGCCCACAAGCGCCCTTGACCCCGAGATGATCAATGAGGTGCTCGAGGTCATGGTGCGCTTGGCGCAGCAGGGCATGACGATGATCGTCATCACGCACGAGATGAACTTTGCCCGCCGCGTAGCCGACCGCGTCGTCTTTATGGCCGACGGCCAGATCGTGGAAACCGGCACGCCCGACGAGTTCTTCGACCACCCCCAGACCAAGCGCGCCCAGGACTTCCTCAACTCCATCAAGGGCCACTAACCAGACCGCCCACCCGCCAGCCATGCCCATCCAAACTCGAAAGTTACACCTATGATCGGAACTCGCACTTCATCGTCATACACCCCGCACGTCGACGTCGCCCCCGCCGACCGCCCACTCATCCTCGTCGCACCGCGCTGGGAAGAGGCAGAGCCGTTTTTAACCGAGATGCTCTCCCCCAACGAGGAAATCGCAAGTGTCTTTGTCGATGCCATCCTTGCCGCTGGCGGCCTGCCGCTGCAGATGTCCATCACCGAGGACATTGAGGTCATCCGTCATTACGTCGATATCGCCGACGGCGTCGCCATTCCCGGCGGCCCCGATGTCAATCCCAAACGTTGGGGCGATGATCGACCCTACGACCCCACCCTCTGCTGCGAAATCCGCGATAGCTTTGAGTTTAAGCTGGTCGGCGAGGTGCTTCGCGCCAAGAAGCCGCTCTTTACCACCTGCCGCGGCACGCAGCTGCTCAACGTCGCCACTGGCGGCACCCTGTGCATGGACGTGCCGAGCCTGGGCGCTCGCGAGGGCCGCACGCAGTGGCGCCACACCCACGTGCTCAACGACCCCGTGCATCCCGTCGAGGTCGTGCCGGGCTCGTTGCTCGACCGCGCGGTTGGTGGCGCCAAGCTTATCCAGACCAACTCCGCACACCACTGCTGCGTCGATTGTCTGGGTAAAAGCACGCGCTTGGTCGCCAAGGCAACCGACGGCGTTCCTGAGTGCATCGAGGTCGAAGGCCAGCCGTTCTGCCTGGGCGTGCAATGGCACCCTGAGTACACGTGGAAGACGCTCGAGACCGACTTTAACCTGTGGAAGTCGTTTGTCGAGGCGGCGGCCAAGGTAAAGCAGGCGCGCTAGCTCGCGAATCACACAGGCTTAAACCTTCCATGCCGGGGGCAGACACCAGCCACGGTGCCCGCCCCCGGCATTTGGTATGCTCGGTATGATTACCCCTCACAAACAATCAAAGAAATCTCGACCGCAATCGGTCTACGGTAAAGCAAATGGTAAAAACGCTTGCTACGTTAATTAGGCAGTCGATTAGAATCGAAATGCTTTGACTATTCCCCAACGGGGTCACGCCACAAATCCACATGAGCATCGAGGACGGAAGCGGAAGCATGGAAATGGCCCCGAGCTGTATGTAGATCGCTACGACGTTGACAAGCAGCAGCATGCCAATCGGACCGAAGCCGGATCCAAAATAGGAAACAACGATTACGCAAGAAACCACGTATGCAAGGCAGGCAGCGGCAGCAAGAACAAGTCGATAGCAAAATACATGCAGGTTGAAATACTGTTGAGCATCCAAAACGATTACGCAGTTAAGACAGTACAAAACGACACTCGACAGGATAAACGCGCCCAAAAGGGCAAAAGAAGACAGCACCACTCGCGCAACGATAGCGCACACACGCTTCCCTCCCCGAGCCTCCGACAACCCCCACGGTTCCTCAATAAAGCCCGAACTGACAAAGCGCGGCACAATGCAAGCCGCGATGAACGGAAAGAACAATGCATGAGCCAACGGGGCTACGTTGAACAGCAGACCGCGAAAAACCTCTGCATTACCAAATAGAAGGACATCCTCTGCCGACAGCAGAAGCGTCGGGTCTGGGAAAAAGCCCAAGAAACTGTTCTCACGGAGGCTACAGAACCACATCGGGAAAGAATTAAGCTGCAATACTACCATGCACGCATAAATTACCAGGATTAAAGCGTACGTCCATTTGCTCACATGCTTCAATTCTGAATGAAGGAATCTTCTAGTCGACGATCCATTGAGCACACCCCCAGCACGAAAGCTCACGAGAGCGTAAATCAATACCGATAGACAGCTTGCTGCCGCGCCATATCCCAGAA
>UROZ01000073.1 GCA_900549655.1 uncultured Collinsella sp. | reverse complement strand
AAGGTCAGCGCCCTTTCGTTTCACGTCACCTTGTCTCAAATGCGACCCGCTCGCTCATATGACCCAATCCGCTGTCAAGAGCCACAATGACCCCGCCGACCGCTTGCAATCGGTCGGCGGGGCCTGCCGTTGAACCCGTCCCGGTCCGCCCCCGGCATGTCGTCGACGCCTTCGGCTCAGTCTCATATCCGCGGATACCGCTCTGGCGGCCCGCAATCCTCTCCTTCGGCGGGGCTCCCCAAGTCTGACTACGCGCATGCGGCCGCTGCCGCGCGCCCAGCGAAAGCGGGGGTATCCCCGAAGGCTGCCCGGCTCGCCGGGACGGGGGCTATGTCTATTCGGTTGCCTCCCGGCACATCGCGCCGAGGGCCCACAGCCACCTCACGAGCTCGGCGGCGGTGGCGGCGTTCGCCTTCGCCTGGGGCATGCCCCTGGCGAGCATCTCCTCGCGGCGCCGGAGCAGGCGCTCGGAACCCTTCCTCCCGTGCATCCTTATCTCGAGCGGGACTCCGGAGCCCTTGGGCATCAGCTTGGGCTGGTGCCCGGCCTGGGCGTAGCGCCAGGACCCCTCGACCGCCAGCCTCCTGACGAGCGCGTTGCCGGCCCCGCTGATTCCGCCGAGTCGCACGGAGTCGGCGCTCGACCTCTGCTTCGGGGCGAGGCCGAAGTAGGCCGTCACCTGCCTGCCGGAGCGGAACCTCGAGAAGTCGCCGACCTCGGACGCGAAGGCGGCGGCGAGCGCGAACCCGCACCCCTTGATCGACTGGAGCGCCTCGACCTCCGCCGAGAGGGGGCCCGCCGCGACGGCGGCCCTGTACTCGGCGAGGAGGTCGTCGCGCGTCTCGGCGGCCGCCTCGACCTCGTTCCTCAGCGCCGCAAGCGCCCGGATGCCGCCGTCGTCGGCGGGCCGGACCTTGTCGAGCCACCTGAGGAAGTCGTACGTCCAGTACCTCCGGGGGTTTCCGGCCGGCGTCGTGCCGCCGTAGGCGTAGCCGCGGCGGGCCAGGAACGCCAGGAGCCGCTGCTTCGCCGCCGCGAGCCTCGCGGTCGCCGCGTCGTGGGCCCCGGCGAGGTCCCTGAGCCCCTCGATCTCGGGGGACGGCACCCATACCGGGGTGACGTCGTGCGACAGTATCGCCTTGGCCATCCTGGCCGCGTCGCTGCGGTCGTTTTTGGACGAGAGGTCTGCCGCCGACCTCGGGACCTTGGAGACGGCCGCGACGACGCAGTCGACGCCGAGCCCGGAGAGCTCCCTCTGCGGGGCGAAGCCGAGGTAGCCGCTCTCGTAGGCGGCGAGCGACGGGCCGGGGAAGCCCGACATCCACTCCGCGACCTCGCCCCAGGGGTTGCCGCGGAACCTCCTCGTCACGGCCTCGCCCGTCTCCGCGTCGAGCGCGCAGACGGTGGTGGACCTGAGGTGTACGTCCATTCCGAAGGCGGTAGAATATCTAGGCACGGGAGCCTCCCAACCTCGTTGCGGCGCGGCTGCGCCTCTGGCACTTCAACAACATTGTCGCAGCCCCGACCCGCGGTCACGAGCGGGGGCTCCTGTCGTTTCCGTGCCCTCGGATTGGGTCATAGTGTCTGTCGTTGCCAAAACATCGGCGTTGTCTTGCTTCGGGAATGCGGCAGATAGAGACGTTCCTTTTTTGCCGGCAGTTTGGGACACTCCTTACGGGACACCCCCTCCACAGCGCCTATGTCAGCTTGTCGATTTGCCCAATCTCCCAGAGCGGAATGTTGACGAGCGTGCCCTCGTCTCTATATGCCGCTAACGATGTTCTCACGCAGCGCTCGAGCTTGAACTTCTCGCAGGCAATCCTCAGGCTCTTTGCTTTGAGGTTCTCTGCCGCCTTGACCTCGAGCGGAAGCACGGTCCCCGCATGGTCGATGGCAAAGTCAGTCTCTGCATTGCCGGATGAGGATGACCAATACGCGGGAGTTTTGCCTTGGAGCAAAAGCTCCTGTGCGACGTATTGCTCGGTCAGCGAGCCTTTGAACTCCGTAAAAACAGCGGGCCCGTTCAGAACAATGGCTGGCGTGAGGCCGGAGAGTGCTCCGAGGATGCCGGTGTCGATGCAGAACAGCTTGAAGCCCGAGAGATCCTCGTAGCTTGTGAGCGGTGCTCTTAGGGCGGAAACACGTGGTACCTTATGAACGATTCCATAGTCCATGAGCCACTGGAGGCTTTCCTCAAAATCGCGTGCGCGCGCCCCGGGACGAAGCGCGCCGTAGACGAACTTCTTGTTTTCCTTTGCGAGCAGGGCGGGAAGGGATTTCCAAACCAGCCTCATGCGCTCGACGATGCGGGCTGGCGCATGCTTGCCAAAATCGGATTCATAAGCTTCGATGATTTGCTGCTGAAGCCTGCGGGCCTCGATGAAATCGTGGGAGGCGGCGAAAGCGGAGACAACTTCTGGCATGCCACCGACAACGAGGTATTCCTTGAGCAGGCGCTCGAGCTTTTCGGAAACATTCGCCAGCAGGTCCATGTCTGCGGCAAGGATGGCATCTGCGAGCGGATCGCCATCGACGGCACGAACGAACTCGACAAACCCCATGGGGCGCATGGTAAGCTGGTCAATCTTGCCGACGGGGAACGACTCGTTTTCGCGTCGGAGCGCGAGCCCCATATAGGAGCCGGCTGCCACGATATGGTATTCCGGCGCCAGCTCGTTGAAGTATTTGAGCGAGGTGATGCCACGCGGTGCCTCTTGGATTTCGTCGAAGATGATGAGTGTATCTGTCGGCGTTATGGTCTGGCCGCGCAGGAGCTCTATCTGGGAGATGATGCGTTTGGGGTCAAGGCTTCCGTCGAACAGCGAGCGTGCGCCCGGTTCGAGCATAAAGTCAAAACGGATGACGTTTTGATACTGCTGGCCTGCGAATTCGTTGAGAAGCCAGGTTTTTCCCGTCTGGCGGGCCCCCTTAAGCAGGAGGGGCTTGCGGTTTGCCCTAGATTTCCAAGCGATGAGTTCGTCCATTAGCTGTCGCTGCATACTGCCCCCTAACGATCATGGTTAGTATAAGACCGTCTTGGTCTTTCCATCGAAAAATGTGTGAGTAAACCACGTTTTTCCATCGAATAATGTGGGAGGCAACCACGTTTTTCCATCGAATAATGTGGGGGTTTAGGTCGGAACCTGGGGGCGTTCCTTCTCTGCCGGCAGTTTGGAAAACTCCTTGTTTTGGTGCAAATTAGCTACCCTTGCATCAGAAAACGGCGCCCGCGGGCGCCGTTGTCGTGTAGGTGGCTATGTCGTGGGGGCTGCCGTTGAGCGTCCGGGTCTGTGCTCTACAGCGAGTCGATAAAGCGCTGCTGGGCGGCACGTCCTGCCTCGTCCCACTTAAAGACGCCGGCGTTGTCGAGCACGTGGCCAAACACCACGCCGACCTCCTCGTGCAGGATATCGATGGCGTTGTCGGCCGTAAGCTCGTCGGCGCGGCGGGCAAAGACGTCCTCAGCCCATGCGGCGTGGCTGCGGCAAAGATCATCGCCCTCGAGCGCACCGGCAAGGTCGTAGCTGGCATCGACCTTGGCTGCCAGCAGATGCTCACGGACAGCGCCAAGCTCGGGAACCAGGCGCGGCGGCAGAATGGCAAGGCCCATGACTTCGATCAGGCCGATGTTCTCCTTCTTAATGTGGTGGTACTCGGCATGTGGGTGGAAAACGCCTAGCGGGTGCTCGTCGGTCGTGATATTGCAGCGAAGCGCCAGGTAGGCCTCGTAAATCTCGCCGCCGGCGTTGCCGCGGGAGTCCACGCGGCGAATGACGGGCGTCACGGTGTTGTGGGCCACGCCGTCGGCTGTGTGCGCGATGACGCCCACCGACTCATCGGTCCACTCGCGCCAGGCGAGGATAATCTTCTCGGTGGCGTCGAGCAGCTGGGCGCGGTCGTGCGAGCGCAGTCGCAGCACCGAAAGCGGCCACTGCAACACGGTACCGCTGACCTGGTCAAAGCCGGGCATGCTAAACTGCGAGACCTCGGCGGCGTGCATCATGGGGAACTCGTGCGCGCCGCCCTGGAAGTGGTCGTGCGACAGAATCGAGCCGCCCACGATGGGCAGGTCGGCGTTGGAGCCAATAAAGTAGTGCGGGAACAGGTCGACAAAGTCGAGCAGGCAGGTCAGACCCTTGCGGTCCACGTGCATCGGGCGATGCTCGGAGCTCATGGCAATGCAGTGCTCGTTAAAGTACGCGTACGGGCTGTACTGGAAGCCCCAGCGCTCGCCGTCGAGCTGGATGGGAATAACGCGCAGGTTCTGACGGGCGGGATGAGCGCCGCCGTCGGCTGCGGCGGAGCGTCCGGGGTAGCCCTCGTTCTCGATGCAGAGCTGACAGGCGGGATACTTCTCGCCCGTGTTTTTGGCGGCACCGGCTGCGGCAATATCGCGCGGGTCCTTTTCGGGCTTTGACAGGTTGATAGTGATCTCCAGGTCACCCCAGTTGGTGGGGGTGTTCCATTTGATATTGCGCGCGATGGCGGCGCGGCGCACGTAGCCGGCGTCGCAGCACAGACCGTAGAACCAGTCGGTCGCGGCGCGGGGCTCGTTGACGCCCATGCGGCCGTCGAACTCCTCGTTTACAACCGAAGGCCTCGGCATCAGCGCGCCCATGATGCGCATGGCGATGCGGTCGCGGCCCGACGCCGTGTCCTCGGCGGCGCCGTTGGCAACGGCGGCCTCAGCAAGCGCGGCGAGCGTGCCCTCCAGGTCAAAGTCGGGCAGGGTATCGGGGTGCAAGAGCGAGAGTTTCTCAACTTGGAGTGCCCAAGTCATGTCGAGTGCGGGGCCCGTGGCGCCGATGCACTCCAAAATGGTGTTGTATGCCCAGATGCGATCGTCCTGGCCGATCATCGATCGGTGGATAGCGTACTCGATCAGGTTCTGCGCGGCCTCGCGCACGTCGGTCATTACAGCCATGCCGCGTAAGCCCCCTTGTCAGAAATCGCGTAGTGGCGGGCAGAGCCCTCGCCCAGCCAGCCGTTCATCTTGGCAATGAAGGTGTCGACCAGATCGAGCGGCACGAAGGCCTGGATGGTACCGCCAAAGCCGCCGCCGTGAATACGAACGGCGCCACGGCCGTCGAGCACATGCTCGGCAAGAGCAAGTGCGTACATGGAAGGCTGCTCGGCACCCAGTTTGGCAACAACATTCTGCAGGTACATGGCGGAGCTGGCGCCGGACTCGCGCGTCAGGACTAGGAACTGGTCAATGTCGCCGGCGTTCAGAGCTGCCCAGCGCTTGTCGACCAGACCGTTCTCGTACCAGTAGTGAACGGCGCGCAGGCAGGCACGGTCGCCCAGCTTGGCGCGCAGCTCGGGGAGCTTGGCGTCAAAATCGGCAACATCGACCTCGCACAGGCGTGCCTTGCCAAACTCGGCGGCGACGTCTTGCATCTCGCGCGGAACGGCAGCGTAATCGTCGGTGGCGGCCACGTGGTCGGCACCAACCTTAACGAGCACGAGCGCATAGCCGTGATCCTCAAAGTTGAGTTCGAGCTTCTGGGTTTTAGGCTGAGCCTGGTCCTCAAAGTCCATGTAGGCAAGGCCGCCCAGGCACACAGCGGCCTGGTCCATCAGACCGCAGGGCTTGCCATAGTAGTTGTTCTCGGTGCGCTGGCTCATCTGGGCGAGCGCGACGGGCTCGATGGCGGGTGCGCCCCAGAGCGTCTCCATGGCGCGACCGTATGCCGCCTCGACGGCGGCAGAGCTGGAAAGGCCGCCGCCCGAAGGGACGGAGCAGGTAAAGGCGAAGTCGAAGCCCTTGGGCTCAACACCAAGCGCTGCAATCTCGTGGGCCATACCGCGGACGAGGCTTGCGGACGTGCTCTTCTCGGACTCCTGAACATCCAGCGTGTCGAGCGTGATCTCAAAGGTGGGGTAACCCTCGTCGGCAACGCGAACCTTGTTGGTATCGGTCGCCACGGCGATGCCGTCGACGGCGACATCGAGCGAGCCGGCGATAACGTGGCCGCCCTCGTGGTCGGTGTGGTTGCCGCTGATCTCGGAACGGCCGGGGGCGTGCACATAGAGCACCTGTCGGTCGCCGATGGGGCCAAACTCCTCCTCAAACAGCTTGGTGAGCGTGGCGAGCGTCTTTTCGTCGGGGGTGGTCATGGGGGTCCTTTCCTTGGCGCGTACGGACGATTTTTTGCGTCGTTATGAGTACGTTAACAATTTGAAGCGGCATGAACTCAGCATCCACAATGCCGCACGTTAAGGGCTATGTTAACGTACTCATAACACAACGCTTATCACTTTTTGAGAATCTGGTAATCGGTCGATATTCGGCCGTGAACGGTAGTGCCGTATGGACTTATAGAGCAGAAGGGCTGCAGCCAGAAAAAGTAGAGTACGTTAACATGCGTCCGACGATAGCGGTCCTCCGCGCGGGCTCTATTTCTGCACGGGTCGGCATGTACGCTATTTTGATCTCGCAAGGGTGAAGGTGATCTTGTGGCAAGGCGCCCCTCCAACGATACAAGTTCTCGTCCGGTCTCCATGGCCGACGTCGCCCGTGCTGCTGGCGTTTCGCAGCAGACGGTTTCGCGCGTTGCCAACGGCCTGCCTAACGTTAACGAGCAGACGCGTCAGCGCGTGCAGACCGCCATGCAGGAACTTGGCTTTCGCCCCAGCTATGCCGGTCGCTCCCTGCGCGATGGTCGCTACCATTCGGTCGGTCTGTGTGTTAACGACGTCACCAAGTTTGGGAACCTCACGATGATTGACGGCATTGCCAGCGCCGCACGCGAGCATGCTTGCGCCATCACGCTGGTCGAGATGTCCAAGACCGAGGAATTCTCGCTTGCCGAGGCCACGCGTCGTATGGCCGCATTGCCGGTGGACGGCATCATCATCGGCATGAGCCGCATGGCGCCCGACTTTGAGACGTTTGATCCGCTGCCGGGTATCGGCACGGTTATCGTCACCATGTACGCGCATCCCCGCGTGACCACGGTCGACTCCGACCATTACGGCTGCTCGCTGCTGCTTATGGATCACCTGTTTGAGCTTGGCCACGAGCAGATCCGCTATATCGGTGGTCCGTCCTTCTCGGTGGACGAGCAGTTCCGCCGCGCCGGCTGGCAAGACGCGCTCGAGCGCAGGCATATCGAGCCGGTGGAGCCGCTCGAGGGCGACTGGTCTGCCAACAGCGGTTACGAAGCCGGCAGGTACCTGGCCGAGCACGACCGCACCATGACGGCGATCTATGCGGCAAACGATCAGATGGCAAATGGCGCCATCGCCGCGCTGCGCGATAGCGGCCTGCGCGTACCCGAGGACGTGAGCGTGGTGGGTGTCGACGATTCGCTCGACGATTTTGTCGCACACAACGAGCTCACGACCGTGCGATTCGATCTTCATCAGCGCGGACGCGAGGTGTTTGAGCATGCGGTTCCCGAGGTGGGTACGGTGGGCAAAACCGTTGCCATTCGTATTCCCGGCCAACTCATCATTCGACATAGCACGGCGATACCGCGCGCATAGTTTCCGCAGGTCAACGGTGATATGTTGAACATCAATAACAAATGGTAAGGATGCCGGCAGATGGCTGTTGGGATGCAGCCGAGTGCTATGATAGACGGGTTCTTTTGTCTATCTAGGAGGCTTTGCCTGATGGAGATCACCAAGGATATCCGCTACGTTGGCGTCGAAGATCACGACATCGACCTGTTCGAGGGCCAGTACGACGTGTCCGAGAACGGTATGGCATACAACAGCTACGTTATCTTGGGCGAGAAGATCGCTGTCGCCGATTCGGTCGACGGTGGTTTTGTTGATGAGTGGCTCGGCAACATCGAGGCCGTGCTCGACGGTCGCACGCCCGATTACCTGGTCGTCCACCACATGGAGCCCGATCACTCCGCTGGCATCGCCGCCTTTATGGAGCGCTATCCCCAGGCACAGATCGTGGCCAGCATGGGCGCCTTCCGTATGATGGTCAACTACTTTGGCACCGACTACCCCGAGCGCAAGATGGTCGTCAAAGAGGGCGACGTGCTCGATCTGGGTGGCCACAGCCTGACCTTCGTCGGCGCCCCCAACGTGCACTGGCCCGAGGTGCTGTTCTCCTACGAGGCCACCGACAAGGTGCTCTTTAGTGCCGATGGCTTTGGCAAGTTCGGCGCCAACGACATCGAGGACCCGGAAGGCTGGGCCTGCGAGGCGCGCCGTTACTACTTTGGTATCGTCGGCAAGTTCGGCAAGTTCGTGCAGGCCGTGCTCAAGAAGGCCGCCGATCTGGACATCCAGATCATCTGCCCGCTTCACGGCCCCGTGCTGACCGAGAACCTGGGTTATTACCTCGACACCTACAACACCTGGTCGAGCTACCAGCCCGAGGACGAGGGCATCACCATTGCCTACGCGAGCGTCTACGGTCACCTGAAAGCTGCCGTCGAGGAGCTCGCCGTGGCGCTCGAGGCTCGCGGCCAGAAGGTCTCCGTCTTTGACCTGGCTCGCGATGACATGGCCGAGGCCGTTGAGGACGCGTTCCGCTATGACCGTCTGGTGCTCGCTTCCATCACCTACCAGGGTGAGATTTTCCCGTTCATGAGCACCTTCATCCACACGCTCGCCGAGCATGCCTACCAGAACCGCACGGTGGCGCTCGTCGAGGCCGGCTCCTGGGCACCCGCGGCCGCCAAGGTCATGACCAAGGAACTCGAGGGCATGAAGGACATCACCCTGACGCAGAACAAGGTGACCGTCCTGGGTTCGCTCAACGACGCATCGCGCGCCCAGATCGAAGCCCTCGCCGACGAGCTGTCCAAGTAGCGATATATCGCTTTTAACGCTCAAACCACCACGAAGGGGACAGGCACCTTTGTGGTGGTTTTTGTTTAAGCGCCGGCGATGACGAGGGCTGGACGTGAGCTGTCAGTGGCCTCGGCGATCGAGGTGGCGACGGCATGGTCGGGGTCACGGTCCATCACGATGGAGTCGACATCGGCAAGCTCGGCAAAGCGGTACATGCCGCGTCCGTTAACCTTGCTGGCGTCCATGAGGGCGACGCTTTGATGGGCCGCGGTGATCATAGCCGTTTTGGTCTCGGCCATCTGGGGAAAGTCGGTCGTAAAGCCGCAGCTGGGGACAAAGGCGCCGGGGCACATGACGGCCAGATCGGCATGGACCATTTGGAGCGCCTGCATAGTGAGCGGTCCGTACAAATAACGATGGCCTTTGCGCAGCGCCCCGCCCAGCATGACGACATCGACTGAGGGCATGCTCTCGTCGATGTAATCGGCAATGGTAATGTCGGCCGTGATGACGGTGATACCGTCGCGCTGATCGAGGAGCCGGACGAACTCGAGCGCCGTGGTGCCCGAGTCGACGAGCAGCGTGTCGCCGTCATTGACGAGCTCGATGGCGCTTTGCGCGATGGCCTGCTTGGCGGCGACGTTGACATTGATGCGGCGATCCTGCGTGGAGACGGTCAGACGTTTGTGGAGTGATACGGCACCGCCGTGCGTGCGGCGCAGCTTGCCTGCTTCGGCGAGCGCGTCCAGGTCGGCGCGGGCGGTGACGGAGGACACGCCAAAGGTCTGGGCGATTTCTGCTACCTGCACCGAGGCATTATGATCGAGCATTTCCAAAATGGCGGTACGGCGTTCGTCGGCAAAGGCACGGTTGGTGGCTTGGGCCATGCTTGCTCCATTCTCGGCTAAATTTGCAGGAATTGTGTTGACTCTATTTTCGTTCATTTTCTTTTTGAGTAAGAAAACACCTTTCGATTACTTATCTTTTCTATAAAAGAAAGACGCTGAACGCCCAAAATTCAATATCGAACATGTCCACTCGGCTCAAATTCCTTCCGTTTACTTTTCAAAAACGACTGTATTGACCTGCATGGGCTCAATATCTCGCGCGTGTAAAGCCACTGAATTTCATACAATGAGCGCAGCAAAACGCAAGGTAAACGCCTTGTGAACAACTACGCCCGATGTCCAGATGCGGGCGAGGGAGAGGAGCAAACGCTCATGGCACTTGTTACC
>UROZ01000072.1 GCA_900549655.1 uncultured Collinsella sp. | reverse complement strand
CCTTTTCATGCCGTTAACCATAACTTTCATAAGCCTAAAAAAGGCGGGGCGGTGCGTTCAATGTCAAGAATGTCACGCCCCAAAAAAGAGCGGGGCGGGGCGTTCAATGCGAACAATGCGAAGCCCTAAAAAGGAGATTCGGCGTAGTGCCGAGGCGATACCGCCCGAGATTTGGCGGCACGTTTGCGGCGAAGTTTTGCGGCGATTTTGCGGCGCATTTTGCGGCAAGCCCCTAAAAACGAAAACAGGTCAAGACGAAAAACACGCCTTGACCTGCTCAAATGCTGTGGTGCCCCCAGCGGGATTCGAACCCGCGATATCCACCTTGAAAGGGTGGCGTCCTTGGCCGCTAGACGATGGGGACAGCGGGAAAGAGTATAGCAGACTTTTTTAGCCGTTCACATATCGTTGGCAAACTGAAAAACCACCACAAAGGTGCCTGTCCCCTTTGTGGTGGTGAGGTGCTAGGGGAGGAGCTTCATGGCGGCGTCGTGGGCGGCGTGCTCGTAGGTGTCGTCGAGGGGCTTGAGCGGCAGCAGGGCGGCGGCCTGTGCATCGCCACGGCGCTCGAGGGCATGGGCGATCAGCCAGTCGGCGAGCTCGGGGTTCTTGGGCAGTGCCGGTCCGTGCAGGTACGTGCCGATGACGCCCTTGTAGATGAGACCCTCAAAGCCATCGTCGCCGTTGTTGCCGGTGCCCGTGACGACGGACGTTCCGAGCGGCGTGGCATCGGCGTCCAAAAGCGTGCGGCCGCCATGGTTCTCGAATCCCACAAAGGGCTCAGGTGCCAGATCGGTTTTGACGGCTACGTTGCCGATCAGGCGGTCGGAGCCGCGTACGGTTTCGGCGGCAATGACGCCCAGGCCCTCAATGCGATCGTCGCCCATGTAGTACGAACGGCCGAGCAGCTGATAGCTGCCACAGATGGCAAGCAGTGTGCCGCCGTCCTCAACATAGGCCGCGACCTTGTCTTTTTGGGCGAGCAGCTCGTGTGCCACGGCTAGCTGGTCGCGGTCGGAGCCGCCACCCATCATGACGATATCGGCATCGGTCAAATCAAGCGTTTCGCCCATACGGACCTCGTCCACGCGCACGGGAATGCCGCGCCAGACGCAGCGGCGCTCGAGCGCGATAACATTGCCGCCGTCGCCGTAGAGGTTAAGGGCATCGGGATACAGGTAGACGATGCGCAGCGGGCGCGAAAGCTCGACTGGCGCGATGCTGACAGGAAGAGCGCTGCCGTCGGCACGGGCTACGGCGCGCCCGGCAACAGCGTCGGCGGTGGCGCCTTTCAGCCCGTCGAGCTCCTTGACCAGCGGCGGGAAGGCCGTGTAGTTGGCGACGGCGTAGAAGGTGTCATCGGCGGCCTCGTCTGCCACGGCGCCAATTGCCTGCGCGACGTCCGAGATAATCGCGGCATCGATGCCGGCGTACTTGAGGCGCACCTGCATGTCGTGCGCGCGCGTGCCTCCGGCAAAGGCGACAAGACCCGGCGTGTCGGCGATGCGCTCAAAGTCGACGTCGTAGATCCACGATACATCGTGGCCGTCGGCATCGTTATCGTTGAGGAAGAAAGCGCAGAGTCTGCCGCCTGCCGTCTTGATGGACTGGATTTGTCGATCGAAGCCTACGGGATTCTTAGCCAGGTTGGCCTCGACGGTGCGGCCGGCGATATCCCAGCGCCCCATACGTCCGCCGGCGGGGACGTAGGCATCGAGCGTGGGCTGCAGGTGCGCCGTATTCACGCCTAACTCATGTGCGGCAAAGAATGCAGCGGCAACGTTGTAGACCATGTACAGGCCGTTGTAACGCGTGACGATGTGTGCGGCTGGCGCGCTGGAATCAGATCCAAACACCAGGTCAAAACCATAGCCGTCGCAGCCGAGCTCCACGCCCGTCACGCGACGGACAAGCGCAGGGCGGGCCCAGCCGCACGAGGGGCAATGGTAGGCGCCGAGCTGGCCGTATTGCACGTAGTCATACTCCAGCGGCGCGTTGCACTGTGAGCAAAAACGTGAGTCGCTAATACGGTCGGACTCGGTGTTGGTGGCGCCGTCGATGCCAAAGGCAATACTCGCGTTGGGAACGCGCGCGGCAATCGAGGCGCACAGCGGGTCGTCGGCGTTGTAGATAAGCGTTGTTGTCGGCGAGAGCTCCAACGCATGGGCGATGACCTCCTGGGTGTGATCGATCTCGCCATAGCGATCCAGCTGGTCGCGGAACAGGTTGAGCAGCACAAAGTACGTTGGCTTGAGCTTGGGCAGAACGCGCACGGTGTAGAGCTCATCGCATTCAAAAACGCCCACGCGCTTGCCGCTGTCAGCGTGCTTAAGGCCGCCGCGGGCCTCGAGCAGAGCACCTACCACACCAGGCTCCATATTGTTGCCGGCACGGTTGCACACCACGGTAGCACCGCTGGCAGCAACGGCATCGGCGATGAGGTTGGAGGTGGTGGTCTTGCCATTAGTGCCGGTGATCACCACGCTGCGGTCGACCAGGCTCGCGAGGTCGCTTAGCAGCTCGGGGTCGATTTTCATGGCGATGCGGCCGGGGAGTACGCCGCCCTGGCGTTTGAGGACAGAGCGCAGTCCCCAGCGAGCGATATCGCTCGAGGTGCAGGCAAGAGATGAGCGGAAGTTCATGAAGCCGTTCCTAACATAGATGACATGGTCGGGGCGATCGCGTCGCTAAAAGCCGTAGCGGCGCGCAAATTCCTGGGCAAGCTGCGATACGTCTTCGCAGGCATTGGCCCAGGGGGCAAAGTCGGGGGTATCCGAGATAATGCCGTCCGCTTCCCAAACTGCCTGATGCGAAAGGTCCCAGGGGTCGTGCGGTTCGGGCCGGCAGGGAAGGTACGGCGTCTGATACATGGGGTTCAGCAAAAAGAACGCGCCGCCCTCGCAGCGGTTGGCAAACTCGCGCAGCGCGCGTGTCGCCGGGCGCATCTTGTTCGTTTTGAACAGCAGAATCGTGCGGGCGAGCAGATACCAAGGAGAGTTCTCGAGCGCGTCAGCCCCGATCTCTTCCTCGAGTTGGTGGGCCAGGGCAAAAAAGCCGTCCTGGTCTTCCAGGCGAGCGAGGACGAGCAACACGGTGCCTGCGGCTCGGGTGGGATAGCCTTCTGCTTTAAGGACGCGGCGGGCGTAGTTGGCGGCAGCACGGTAGCGAGCGCTCGCCATACATAGCTGCGAGATGGCCTCGAGTGTATGAAGCCACCCGATAAGAGCCGGCTCGCTCACGGTAAGGTCTGCTGCAGTGACACCGTCGGCCAAAACATTATTGGCCCAGTAGTGCGGGGCTTCCATGTCGAACCCGGGCACGCTTTGCTGCAGGTAATCGGCCGTGGTCGCCTCGAGCTTCATCAGGTCGCCCAGGCAGGCGTCAACGGGCGTGTCGGCCAGGATGATGGCGAGCAGCTGGGCATCGAGGACATGCGCATCGACGCGGACGATCTTGAGCAGCTCATCGCGCATATCGTCGAACAGGCGGTTGCGCGTCTGTTCAAACTCCTCATCGCTGCCCATGTCCTCGATCCGATGGAGCTCGTCGAGCAGGTGGCGGTGAACGCCGGCATAGGACAGCAGCGCCTGGGCATGCTCGGACTGCGCATACTTTTGGGGATTCGCGCTAATGTCGTTATGGACAAGCTCGCGTGCTGCATCGGTGAGCTCGGGGTGCGACGCCAGGTAGGTGCGCTCCAGGTAGGCGGGGATGTAGACGCTCGGATCCATTAGAGGTCTCCTCCCTTAAACGGCAAACCCTGCTCGGCCGCCCGCAGTATGCGCTCATCGATTTGGGAACGCACGATATCGTTGGTGGCGACCCAGGCAGCAAAGCTGGCGTTGTCGGGGGCGCCCAGGCCCTCCTGCAGTACCGGCGTCGCCTCGGACAGCGCGAGGACAAGCTCGTCGGTGGAGCCCACGCCCACGTTGACGCGGGCATAGACGCCATCGGGAAACTCGGTTTGGAAGTAGAGCGCCTCGGCCGCGTGCGGGCACGAGCGTGCGAGGATGCGCAAATAGTGCTCGGCGCCCTCGTAGTCCAGCTCGCGCCAGGCAGCGCTCATCAGCGCGATGAGCGTCCACGGGTCCAAGTCGCGCTCCGCATCCTTGGGACGACGGCGCAGCGGCGTGTTGGCGAGATAGGGGACGGAGTGGGCAGAGCGAAAGCGCTTGAGCTCCTCGGCGGGGTATTCGAGCTTTGCCATGGCGAGCATCGCGGTGTGGCGGACACCAGCGGGGTCGTTGGGCGCAAAGTCGAGGCTGCGGTTTGCGGCTTCGAGCGACATGCGATAGCGGCCGCTAATGAGCGCGCGTGACGCAAGGGCGGCAAGCCAGCGCAGATAGGGGCGGCGCGTAAGGTCGCCTGCGGCCTCACGCTCGTAGGGGTCCTGCGCCGAGGCGATTTTGAGCGCCAGGTCATGCTCGACTTCATCGCGCTTGGATGCCAAGTACTGTACGTATTCCTCGTTGGAGCTGGCGGTGAGGGCGGTCAGCATGCGCTGGGCATCCCAGTTGGTCGGATCGAGCGCGGCTGCCTCGCGGAGCATGTTCTCGGCAGCTGCCTCTTCCTGCTCTGCCTGGGTATCGTCAGGGATAAAGGGAATGCGGTAGTCGACGGCCTCGACCACCTTGGCAATCAGATGTCCGGCGCGGTCGCGGTCGTGCACGATGAGCGGTGCGGGGTTGCGGGTGAATTGTTCCATCAGACGCTCTACGGCGGCACCGTCGGTGAGCGGGATATTGTCGCGGCGCAAGGCCTCAAGAACGAGGCGATGGCAATCCTCTTGAATGGGATCGAATGCCATGGGGCCTCCTTTGCTGCGGTTAGGGTTCAAATGTTTCTATATAAGGTTCTAGTTTACCCGCATGTGGCACACCGGGGGTGCCGCACTTGGACTTGCACCTTTGCACCACGAAGACGGATGTCGCACAAATGTCGGCACCTTGGACGACCGAGTGGTATCACGGTGCCGCAAACGGTCGATTTTTGGCGGCGAACGGTGCATATTTTGGAGGGGCACGGTCCTGCCCGGGATATGTAGTCAACCTTGATAAAACGTTTGCCCAGCTTGGGAGTATGAATGCCGCACAAGGGTCTTCAGGGATAGAAAAAACGTTTCATCATTGGCGGCTTTAGGTGAATAACTGACCAACCAGAACGGTAAAATAGTGTTTGTCTGAGCGTTGAGACGTTTAGACATCGCGCATTGTCATCGCCGGCAACGCGCAAACCGGTCCTAACGGAGCCAATTGGGTGCTCCGTTATATACGCAAGTCTAAGAGGGGCTTGTTTAGGAGGCACAGTATGGGACGTTTTACCAATCCTCGCGATCTGTACTTTGGTGAGGGCGCTCGCCACGAGGTGAAGAACCTCAAGGGTAAGAAGGCCATCATCGTTTCTGGCGGCAGCTCTATGCGCCGCGGCGGGTTCCTGCAGGACGTTGAGGCCGACCTCAAAGAGGCCGGCATGGAGGTCAAGCTGTTCGAGGGCGTCGAGTCCGATCCCTCCATCGAGACCGTCATGAAGGGCGCAGCCGCTATGCGCGACTTCGAGCCCGACTGGATCGTTGCTATCGGCGGCGGTTCGCCCATCGATGCTGCTAAGGCCATGTGGGTCTTCTACGAGTATCCCGAGGAGTCCTTCGACAACATTATCCAGCCGTTCAGCTTCCCCGAGCTGCGTCAGAAGGCTCACTTCTGCGCCATTTCCTCTACCTCCGGCACTGCTACCGAGGTCACCGCATTCTCCGTCATCACGGATTACGAAAAGGGCATCAAGTACCCGCTGGCCGACTTCAACATCACCCCTGATGTCGCCATCGTCGACCCCGAGCTCACCTACACCATGCCCGCCAAGCTGTGCGCTCACACCGGCATGGATGCTCTGACCCACTGCATGGAGGCCTACGTTTCCACCTGCGCCTCTATGTTCACCGACGCCAACGCTCTGCACGGCATCCGCGAGATCGTCGAGTGGCTGCCCAAGTCCTATGCTGGCGACCATGAGGCCCGTCAGCACATGCACGAGGCTCAGTGCATCGCCGGTATCGCCTTCTCCTCGGGCCTGCTCGGCATCGTTCACTCCATGGCTCACAAGACCGGTGCTGCCTTCGAGAACGGCCACATCATCCACGGTGCCGCTAACGCCATGTACCTGGGCAAGGTCATCCAGTGGAACTCCAAGGATCCCCGTGCTGCCGAGCGTTACGCTTACGTGGCCAAGGAGATCCTGCACCTTCCCGGCGAGACCAACGAGGAGCTCATCGCTGCGCTCGTCCAGAAGATCCGCGACCTCAACGACCAGCTCAACATTCCGCAGTCCATCAAGGATTACGCGAATGGTGGCGTGAAGGTCGACGCCGAGAACCCGCAGATGGTTTCCGAGGAGGAGTTCCTCGCCAAGCTGCCCGAGATTGCCGCGAACGCCGAGCAGGACGCCTGCACGCCCGAGAACCCGCGTGAGACCAAGGCTGCTGACTTCGAGAAGATCCTCAAAGCCTGCTACTACGACACCGACATCGATTTCTAATCGACTCTTGTTATCGTAACGAGGGGCTCCGCACGTATCTGTACGGAGCCCCTTTCTTTTTTCTTTTAGAGAATGGGATAGTTATGGCTGCAATTTTCAATAGCCCCAGCAAGTACATCCAGGGTCCGGACGAGCTCGCCAAGCTCGGCTCCTATGTCGAGCCGCTCGGCGCTAAGGCCCTCGTCATCGTGACGCCTTCGGGCAAGAAGCGCGTCGGTGCCAAGATCGAGGGCGGCTTTGCCGAGGCTAAGGCCGAGCTGCTGTTTGAGGACTTTAACGGCGAGTGCTCCAAGGGCGAGGTCGATCGCCTGGTTGCGCTCGCTCGCGACAACGGTTGCGACATCATCGTCGGCGTCGGTGGCGGCAAGATCCTCGACACCGCGAAGGCCGTCGCCTATTACCTGGAGTCCCCGGTTATCATTTGCCCCACCATTGCTTCGACCGATGCACCGTGCTCGGCGCTTTCGGTGCTCTATACCGATGACGGCCAGTTCGACAAATACCTCTTCCTTAAGGCAAACCCCAATATCGTCCTTATGGATACGACGGTTATCGCGGCGAGCCCGGTGCGCCTGACGGTTTCCGGTATGGGCGATGCGCTCGCAACCTACTTCGAGGCCCAGGCGACGCACGATGCCGACGGCGGCACCTGCGCCGGCGGCAAGGGTGGAATGGCCGGTCTGGCGCTCGCCAAGCTCTGCTACGAGACGCTTATGGCCGATGGCGTCAAGGCCAAGGTCGCGCTGGAGAAGGGCGCGCTCACGCCTGCCGTCGAGCACATCATCGAGGCCAATACGCTGCTTTCGGGCATTGGCTTTGAGAGCTCGGGCCTTGCTGCTGCTCATGCCATCCACAATGGTCTGACGATGCTGCCCGAGTGCCACAGCATGTATCACGGCGAGAAGGTCGCCTTCGGCACCATCGTCCAGCTGGTACTCGAGGATGCCCCGACCGAGAAGCTCGAGGAAGTCTTGGGCTTCTGCATTGAGCTGGGCCTGCCGGTCACGATGAAGGAACTTGGCGTTGCCGAGGTTACGCGCGAGAAGGCCATGATTGTTGCCGAGGCCGCGTGCGCGCCCGAGGACACCATGTGCAACATGCCGTTTGAGGTGACGCCCGAGATGATCGCCAACGCCATCCTGGGTGCCGACGCACTGGGTCACTACTACCTTATGGATGAGTAAACTTAGGTAAGGAAGGGGCAAAGCCGACAGATGGCTTTGCCCCTTTTTGCTATGGCGCAAAGGGGTCAGGTTACTTTGCACCAATCGTTGTTTGATGAAGGGCGGATTCTCGCATGGCACTCCCCATGGTTTATGGCGGTCCCGGCCGGTATGTTCAGGGGCCGGGCGAACTCTCGCGTCAGGGCAGGTATTTGTCATGGTTGGGCTGCGCTGCCTATGTCTTGTTTGACCAGGGCACCGAGGATCGGCTGTGCAGGCAGATCGTCGATGGATTTCTGGACGACGATCTGAGTGAGCCGTTCTTTAAGATTTATGACGGTCCGTGTACGGAAGAGGCCGTTGTCGAAATGGCTAAGGAAGCCCAGGCCGAGTATTGCAACATGGTAGTGGGTATTGGCGGCGGCAAAATGCTCGATATCGCCAAGGCCGTTGCGTTTTATGCCGAGTTGCCGTTGTGCGTATGCCCCACAGCGGCGTCGATGGACGGTCCGTGCAGTGCGATTTCGGTGCTGTATCACGAGGATGGGTCGTTCGACCGCTACCTGTTGCTCGAGAAGAATCCAGACCTGGTCGTGGTCGATACCAACGTGGTCGCGTCAGCCCCGCTGCGTATGACGGTCGCTGGTATGGGCGATGCGCTGGCAACGTACTTCGAGGCGCGTTCGTGCGCCGCGGCGCACGGCGCTAACGAGCACGGTGGCGCGCCGGGGCACTTGGCTCTGGTTGCGGCTCGTGCCTGCTATGACACGCTCATGGAGTGCGGCGTCGCTGCCAAGCGCGATCTCAGAAAGGGACGTATATCGCCGGCGGTTGAGCGCCTGATCGAGTGCAATATTCTGCTCTCGGGTGTTGGCTTTGAGAGCGGTGGCCTAGCGCTTGCCCATGCCATCGCCAACGGCCTGACGATTCTGCCCGAGTGCAAGGCCATGCATGGTGAGGCCGTGGCATTTGGCCTGGTGGTGCAGCTGCGCCTGGAGCGTGCGCCCGAGCTTGATCAGGTGCTCGAGTTTTGCCAGCGCGTCGGTCTGCCGACGACGCTCGCGGAGCTGGGCCTTGGCGGGATTTCCGATGCTGACCTGATGAGCGTTGCGGATGCGGCCTTTAGAAACGAACGCAATATGGCCAACGAGCAGGCCAAGGTGACCAGGCAAAAGCTCGCCGAGCTCATGCGCGAGGCATAGTTTGGCGCTTGATTGATCTTGTGCAATCGAGACGGCGATAGGCCATGGGCTATTTGCCGCAAAGATGCTCCGCGTGTAATTTGCCCGAGGCGTGGGCCGATAGCGTATCATTATCTCTTGCTTGTTTGCACTGCTCAGGGAGGGGCCGCGCATGGCGCAGGAACACGATCTGTTTGATGACATTATCGAGATCAGCAAGGGTTTCGACTTTCTTAAAAACCCGCTTGGCGGTGTGACCGATGCACTCGATCCGTCGGCGCCGCAGTGGAACCCTGCCGATTATAAGGAGCGTCCGCGCGGCAACACCATTCCGTGCCTGACCTGCAAAAACGAAAAGAGCGGCTGCACCGCATGCATGGACGTGTGCCCGGTCAACGCTATCGAGGTCGAGGAAGACGCCATCGAGATTCTCGACTCCTGTCGCAAGTGCGGCCTGTGTGCCGCTGCCTGTCCGACCGAGGCAATCATCTCGCCGCGCTTGGCGCCCAAAAACCTGTATGACGATATCGTCTCTGCTGCTACGAGCCACGAGACCGCCTACGTTACCTGCACGCGTGCCCTTAAGCGCATGCCGCGCGAGAACGAGGTCGTCGTCGCCTGCGTGGGCGATATTACGGCAGAGACTTGGTTTTCGGTACTGGCCGATTATCCCAACGTGAGCGTGTACCTGCCGCTGGGCGTGTGCGATAAGTGCCGTAACACCGGTGGCGAGGACATCCTGGGCGAGGCCATTGCTACCGCCGAGGAGTGGGCGGGCACGGGCATGGGTCTGGAGGTCGATCCCAAGAGCCTCAAGTGCCACAAGCGCCGCGAGTACGAGCGCAAGGAGTACATGGAAAAGATTGCCCGCACCACGGGCCTTACCGTGACCAAGCTCAACCCGGCAACGGCGGCGCTGGCCTCGGTGACGCAGAAGCTCAAAGCCCATCGCCATCAGATTACCCAGCTCGAGCGCACGCTCAACACCATGTGCGGTACCACGACGACCAAGCGTCGCCGTTCGCTCACGCACGGGCGGCAGCTGGTGCTCTCGACGCTGCAAAACCACCCCGAGCTTGCCCAGAACATGCAGGTGAGCACGCCGGAGTGCGATTTTGACAAGT
>UROZ01000071.1 GCA_900549655.1 uncultured Collinsella sp. | reverse complement strand
CTGCTCGCACGGAGAGCACATTAAGTGCTCTCCGGCTCGTGCGGAACTCGCGATCAACCTTATGCCTCTCGGACTGTTCCGGCCCTCTCGGGTCCTGAGCGCGACACACCGGACTGGGTTATCTGAATAAATATGGTGAAGGCCCCTTTCGGGGCCTTCTTTTTATAAAAATTCGCCTACTCGGTGGACTTCGGGTTCTAGGTCTACGTTGAATTGGTCTTTGACGGTTGCCTGGATGTGGCGGATGAGTTCGTCGACGTCGGCGGCGGTGGCGTGGTCGGCGTTGACGATAAAGCCGCAGTGCTTTTCGCTTACCTGCGCGCCGCCAACGGCGTGTCCTCGCAGGCCGGCATCCATGATGAGCTTGCCGGCAAAGTAGCCCTCGGGGCGCTTGAAGGTGGAGCCGGCACTCGGCATGTCGAGCGGCTGCTTGTCCTCGCGGCGCTGACGGTAGTCGTCCATGTCGGCCTTGATCATCGCGGCGTTGCCCGGGGCGAGATTGAAGGTGGCCGAAAGCACGATGAAGCCGTCGTCGGCAATGCGGCTCTTGCGATAGCCCAGGTTGAGCTCATTGACATCGAACTCAATGATATTGCCGCTGCCGCGGGTGCCGTCGTCGAGCTGGCGAGCGGGTTTGTAGACGCGCACGGACTCTAGCACATCGGCCATGCAGGCACCGTAGGCACCGGCGTTCATGTAGCAGGCGCCGCCGACCGATCCGGGGATGCCCGAGATGGGCTCCATGCCGGTGAGACCGGCCTCGGCTGCCGCAGCGGCAACATCGGAAAGCAAGGCGCCGGCCGCCGCCGTGACGTGCGTACCGTCGACCGTAATGTCGGAGAGGCCTTCGCCCAACGCCACGACGACGCCGCGGATACCCTTGTCGCCGACGAGCAGGTCGGAGCCGTTGCCCACGATGGTGAGGGGCAGATCGCAGCGATAGCAGGTATCGAGCGTGGCGACGAGGCCCTGCTCGGTATCGGGCGTGACAAAGACGTCGGCCGGGCCGCCGATCTTAAACGTGGTGTGCTCGCGCATGGGCTCGCTCATCAGCACGTTGTCCTCGCCGGCAACGCCAGCAAGCGCGCACAGCAGGTCCTCGTTAAAAAAGTCGTTCTCGTGCATACGAATATCCGCCTTTTGGTGGTCGTTGTCATCAATCGATTGCAATATACCCCACCCGGACGGATTTGGTGCGCTGGCGGCGATAAAACAGCCGTCTACCGGATTGGTAAAGTGTTTATCACCGAGGTAGAGGGGCGGTCGCTATACTTTCAAGAGATTGCGCGTAAACCTGGAAGGAGCGAGATGGCCAACAAAGTCACCCTCAAGCAGATTGCCCAGGAGGTGGGGCTTTCCCCCTCGTCAGTCTCGCTTGTTCTCAATAATCGGCCCTGTCGCATCTCGGAAGAAAACCGCAAGCTCATCAAGGAGGTTGCGGCGCGCAACCACTATGTTCCTAATCAGATTGCGCGTAGTCTGGTCATGCGCGAGTCGCGCACGCTGGGCCTTATCGTCCCTAACATCGAGAGCCGCTTTTTTGCCTCGCTCGCCGGTAGCCTGGAAAAGCGCTGCCGCGAGGACGGCTATGCGCTCTTCATTACCAGCTCGGGTGGAAGTGCCGACGACGATCTGGAGCTGCTGCGCCAGCTGGTAACGCGCGGCGTTGATGGTGTCTTCCTGGTTGTGGGCGACGAGTTCTCCGACGACCGCGCCCTGCGCGAAGAAGTCAGCCATCTGCCTATCCCTGCCGTGATGGTCGACCGTGCCATTGAGGGGCTCGAGTGCGACAAAGTGATGTTCGACCACGAGATGGGTGGCTACATGGCCACTCGCTATCTGATCGAGCAGGGTCACCGTCGCATTGCCTGCTTGGTTAACGCGCGCCGTTCCAATACGGGTCGCAAGCGACTTGCCGGCTATGAGCGCGCGCTGCGTGAGGTTGGCCTGCCGATCGACGCACGTTTGGAGTTTGAGAGCGAGTACTACATTCCGAGCGCATACGAGGCCTCGGAGGCGGTGCTCGCAACTGACGCCACTGCCGTGTTCGCAAGCTCGGATAACATTGCCCTCGGTTTGCTCAAGCGCTTGCACGAGATGGGGAAGAGCATCCCGGGCGATATCTCGGTGGTGAGCTATGACAACTCGGCGGCCGACGTTCTCTTTGAGCCGGCGCTGACCGCGATTGAGCAGGACCCTGGTGTCCTTGCGGAGCATGCTTTTGGCTGCATGTCCAAGCGTCTTGCCGGTAGGGGCGGCAGGCGTGCCGAAGAGGTCGTCCTGGAGCCGGCGCTTATCGTTAAGGGCAGCGTGCTCGAACTTACCGAATGTAGCTAAGCGTACTTGTTTGTTTGCATAGATTGCATGCGGAGTGTCCGCTATTTGCCGGCAGGCACCCCGGCCCTCGTCCGTTAACTCTTCCGCTGGGCGAGCCTTAGACGCCGCGCACCGATAGGGTAAGGCAGCGGCTTGAAATTGGTGCTATATTCAGCTTGAGTTGTTTAATGCTAGTACGGGAGGCTGATATGGGGCTGTTCAAGAAGAAAAACCCGCAGGATGCCTTTGATTCCGATGTGTTTACCATCACGGATACGATTTTGGACCCGCCGCGGTTTACATTTTTGCCGGCTATCTACCAGGATGCCACGCGCCGCAAGTGGGCCGTGCATCAGCGCGGCGGCGAGCCGAAGATTTTTGACTATGCGGATGTGCTGCAGTGCGAGATTGCCGAGACCGGAAATCCCGAGGATGTGCCGGAGCTCAGCAAACGCGAACTGGCTCAGCAGATTTTGATTAATCCAGCTCAGGCTACCAAAAACAACGCTGCCAAGCGTAATATGTGCCTTGGTATGGGTGTCATCGTTGCCGTGCAAACCGGCAAGGATGAGATTTCGAAGCTTGAGATTCCGGTGACCGCGGGCGAAGTCAAGCGAGACTCCGGCCTATATCGGTCGTATCGGAACGTTGCGGAGCAGATCAAAGAAGCCTTCGACGCCATGAGGCGTCCGGAGCAATGATTCCTGCAGCATCAAGCGGTTGAGGAGTCTTGCCCATGTCGAGTGAACCATATGCGATTCCGCCCAAAGATCGCGCCTTTGAGGGTATTCTTTGGTATATCAAACATTATGACCTGCAGAGTGGCGACCGGCTGCCCGCCGAGCGTGTGCTCTGTGAAGAGCTGGGCGTGTCGCGCACGGCGTTGCGTGCTGCGATCACGCGCCTTATTTCGTGCGGAACTTTGGAAAGCCGCCGCGGTTCGGGCACCTATGTGTGTCCTCCCAAACCGCTGAACATCTTTCAGGAAACATGGAACTATACGCAGGCGGTGGAGAGGGTTGGCTCAAAGTCGACCGCGCGCCTGGTTTGGTCCAAGGTCGTGTATGCCGATATCGATCTTGCCCAAAAAGCCCAGATCGACCTGGGCATGCCGCTCTTCTGCATTCGGCGCGTGCGTGTGGTCAACGGTTCCCCGGCATCGATCGAGACGGCTTACGTCAATCTGTCTTTGTGCCCCTCGCTTCCCGATCACGATTTTGAGCAGGAAAGCCTCTACGACGTTTTGCTCAAGGAGGGGAATGTCCATGTGACGCACGGCAAGGAGCATATTTCCATCAGCCGTCTGAACGCCGACGAGGCCAAGTTGCTGAATGCTCAGGAGGGCACGCCGGTGTTTTACAAGGCTTCGCACGAGCGCGACGAGACCGATGGCTTTGTCGAGTATTGCAAGTCCGTGATTCTGCCGACCAAGTATCGTTTTGCCGATAACGGCGAGGCAGACGGCGTTGCGACGAAGGTAGGTGTCGAATGGCTGATGCAGTAGAAGACTTGCCGGTTTACAAGCAAATTCGCCGCTGCATTGCTGAGCGAATCGAGCGCGGCGACTACCCGACGGGCTCGATGATTCCGTCCGAAAACGAGCTGGCCGAGGAGTTTGGCACGACGCGCCTGACAATCCGAAGTGCCATGGACGAGCTGGTCAAAAGTGGCCAGATTCGTCGGGTACAGGGCAAGGGCGCCTTTGTGGGACACAAGTGGTTTGACGAGCACGAACGCAAGGGCGGCTTCCGTCAGTCGGTTCTGGCGTCGGGTGCGACGCCGTCGGTGCACATCCTGGCGCGCTCCAAACGCTACGCCGGCCCGTATTACGCCGACCTGTTTGACATCGCCGAGGACGATCTGCTTTACTCGGTGCGCCGTCTCAACTGCATTGATGGTGAGCCCGTATCGATCGAGATGACGCTGATTCCGTGTCTGCTGTTTCCGGGCATCGAAGACGTGGACATTTCGGTCTTCAGCCTGTTCGAGACCTATGACATGTTGGGGCGCAAGCCGGACAAGTCGATTGAGAAACTCGATATTGAAGCGCTGGGCGCACGCGATGCGAGTTTGCTCAATCTTGAGCCGGGCGACCTGGCGCTCGTACTGGAATGCATGACCTATGACTCGAGTGGGCAGGCGATCGAGCATGCCAAGTCTTTTAACCGCGGTGATGCCGGCGGATATACCTACAACTATTAGCGTCTAGAGCATCCTCGTGCACGGCGGGGTGCTCATTTTTTTACGGACATGTGTCGCATGACCGATGAACGGCAAAAACTGACCGTCTACCGAGAGGGGAGGATGAAATCAAAAAATCGGTATTAAAAACGGCTAACCTGTAATCGTTTACTGGTATTAAGAACCTTTGAATTGTTGAGCTTGGGGCCAAGATGTCCACAAGGTTAAGCGGTGCGACGGGGCGGCAAGCCCGTTCATTCCGTGCGACAATTCAAACTGCTCGTGAAAGGAGCGGGAATGAAGGAGACCGAGAAGATCGAGATCATGCACTTCGACCAGGAGGGCTACCTCGAGGACGGCAGGAACGTCTACGAGGCCGGCAAGAAGATGACCGCCCTGGCCGACCGCGTGCACGAGGAGGGCTACGACGCCGTCTTCCTGATGGGCGTCGGCGGCACCTGGGACGAGTTCATGCAGCTCGAGTACCTCATGAACAAGTTCGGCGACCGCGACCTCGAGGTCTACCTGATCCACGCCGCCGAGTGGAACGTCATGGGCCACAAGCGCATGACCGACAGGTCCGTCGTGCTGACCGCCTCCGAGTCCGGCACCACCCCCGAGGTGCTCGAGGCCGTCGGCAAGATGAGGGAGATGGGCGTGCGCGTCTTCGCCATGACCAACCCCGAGGGCAAGATCGGGCAGGCCGTGGGCGCCGAGAACTGCGTCATGATGGCCTCCGACCACGGCGCCGGCGGCTGCGAGAAGGGCTACTACCTCGCCGACTGCTTCGGCCTGCGCCTGCTCAACCGCCGCGGCTGCTTCCCCAAGTTCGACCTGTTCATCGAGCAGACGAAGGACGTCTGGAAGGACATGCTCGACATCCGCAAGCGCTTCGAGCCGCGCGCCGAGGAGCTCGCCAGGAAGTACGCGCTGGCCGACTACACCATGTTCATCGGCTCGGGCGCGCTGTGGGGCGAGACCATCCTGTACTCCATGTGCCTGCTCGAGGAGATGCAGTGGAAGCGCATCCGCCACATCACCTCGCACGACTTCTTCCACGGCACGCTCGAGCTGCTCGAGCCCGGCGTCCCGGTGTTCCTGTTCATGGGAGAGGACGAGTGCCGCGCCCTCGACGAGCGCGTCCGCGCCTTCCTCACCAGCGGCGTGACCGGCGACGAGGACTACGTCATCATCGACACCGCCGAGTACGCGATCCCGGGCCTGGACGACGACTTCCGCGTCATCGTGTCGCCGTGGATCCTGTCCGTGCTGACCACCGACCGCCTCTCGCGCAACTACGAGCTGGTCACCAAGCACAACCTCAAGTACCGCCGCTACTACCACCAGTTCGACTACTAATTTCATTTGGGGGAAACCGCAATGAGGCAATACATCTTTGCCAGCCACGCGCATTTTGCGACCGGCATCAAAGAGAGCACCGAGCTGCTCTCGGGCGCGCGCGATAACGTCCACGACCTGTCGATGTTTGTCGACGGCCGCACCGACGTCGCCGAGGAGGCCGCCAAGCTCCTGGCGACCTTCGACCCCGCCGACGACGTAATCGTGTGCACCGACCTGTTTGGCGGCAGCGTCAACAACGAGTTCACCAAGATCGTCCAGACGCGCCCCAACACCTACCTGGTTGCCAACATGAATCTGCCGCTGCTGATCCAGCTGCTCTTTTCGGACCAGGAGGCTCCCGCCGATCAGGTTATCCGCGAGATCCTCGCGGCTGACGACACGCGCGTCAAGTTTGTCAACGACCTGCTGACCGATGCGGATGACGAGGAAGAGTTCTAGTCACCGCCTGCTATTAATGGGGCCGGGTTTCCGGCATGAGACCTTTGGGGGTCAATCATGATTCAACTGCTTCGCGTCGACCATCGTCTGCTTCATGGCCAGGTGGCCGTCTCTTGGGTCCAGGGCTTGGGCTCTGACTGCATCTTCTGCGTTGGCGACAAGGTTGCCAACGATCCCGTCTGGAAGACTACGCTCAAGATGGGAAAGCCGGCCAACGTCAAGCTCGTCATCAAGGACATGGAGCACGCCATCGAGGCCATCAACTCCGGTGTTACCGATAAGTACAAGATGATCATCTGCGTCGCCAGCATCGCCGAGGCCAAGCAGCTTGTCGACGGCTGCCCGCAGATCACCTCCATCAACCTGGGCAACACCAAGTCCAAGGACGAGCGGCGTCCCGATGCCCGTAAGATCTCCCGCCAGATCTTTGTGACTGCTGCCGAGGAAGAGGACATTCGTGAGCTCGTCGGCCGCGGTGTCGAGGTCGAGATTCGCGCTCTGGCCGACGACCCCAAGGTCGATGCCCTAAGCGCCCTCTAATTGAGAACCACGGGCGGCGCGCACGGCGCCGCCCCTATTCGTGGGCGTACCGGATAAACGCTTTACCCGTTACCCCCATCTACCGTTCACCGGGAGTACACGCCCGTTGAGCGATTGGTATTAAATAGTTTTCTCATGACTATATAATTGGTATCAAATCATTTGCACCGGTTTAGGTGTTAACAGCACACCGGTACAAGCTGGATCTGTCTAGGCGATTGTCGGCATGGAAAAGGGCGCGCTGACAAGTCGGGAATCGCCGCGCGGATCCAAGAGGGATCAAAGGGAGGAACAATGCTTGTTCAAGCGATCCTCATCGGACTTATCGCTGCCTTCGGTAAGCTCGATTATCAGCTCGGTACGCTCTATGCGTTCCGCCCGATCGTTCTGTGCCCGCTCGTCGGCATAGTCCTCGGGGACCTGCAGTCCGGCCTCGCCATCGGTGCGAGCCTCGAGCTGCTCTTCATGGGTTCAATCTCCATCGGCGCTTACGTGCCGCCCGATGAGTGTATTGGCGGTGTGCTCGCCTGCGCCTTCGCTATTCAGCTGGGTCAGAGCACCGAGGCCGCTATCGCGCTCGCGATGCCCATCGCCACTCTGTGCCTGGCCATTAAGAACGTCGTCAACGCCGGTATGCCCCTTCTGGTCGACCGTGCCGACGTCTTTGCCAGCAAGGGTAACCTCAAGGGTATCTACGCTATGCACTGGATTATCGGTCTCGCGATTGTCGTCCTGGCCTTTATCCTGTGCTCGGTCTCCTTCTATCTGGGTGCCGACGCCGTTCAGGGCCTGCTCGACTTCATCCCGACGTTCGTCCTCGATGGCTTTGGCGTCGCAGCCAACATCCTGCCTGCCATGGGCTTCGCCATGCTCGGCCGTCTGGTGCTTACCAAGCAGCTCGTGCCGTTCTACTTCCTGGGCTTCCTGCTGTGCTCCTATGCCAACGTGCCCGTCCTCGGCGTCGCCCTGATCGCAATCATCATCGGCATCGACAAGTACGACCTGCTGGGCCTTGGTGGCGCCCAGTCCCAGCTTTCTGTGGAAGGGGATGAGGACGATGACTTCTAATTCCGAGAACCAGATTACTCGCTCCGACCTCATTAAGAGCGCCGTGAACACCGGCGCCCTGGGCATGGAATTCTCCTGGACCTACTACAAGCAGATGAACATTGCCTTCTGCCTGATGGTCGCCAACATGCTCAAGAAGATCTATGCCGGCCGTCCCGATGATTATGCCGAGGCCTTGCACCGTCACAGCGCATTCTTCAACATCACCCCGCAGCTCGCTCCCTTCGTGGGTGGCATCGCGATGGCCATGGAAGAAAAGGTCGCTCGTGGCGAGGTTGAGCCCGAGAGCGTCAACGACATCAAGGCCGCCCTCATGGGTCCGCTTTCCGGCCTGGGTGACTCCTTCTTCCTGTCCACCCTGCGCGTCGTCGCCGCTGCCGTGGGCATCAGCCTGTGCCAGGCCGGCAACGTCTTTGGCCCCATCGCCTTCCTGCTCGTCTACAACATCCCGGCGTTCCTGATTCGTATCTTTGGCGCTATCAAGGGTTATGAGCTAGGCATTGGCTTCCTCGACGAGGCTCAGAAGACCGGCCTGATGCAAAAGATCATGGCCTGCGTCGGCATTGTCGGCGTCATGGTCGTCGGCGCCATGAGCAAGGACATGTTCTGGGCTTCGTTGCCCATCGCCATTGGTCAGGGCGACTCCGCCCAGACTCTCCAGGACATCCTGGACGGCATCATGCCCGGTATGCTCGGTATGGCCGCCTTCTGGCTCTACTACTGGCTGCTCTCCAAGAAGATCAACCCGATGGTCCTGATCCTCTGCACTATGGTCGTGGGCATCATCGGCGCTTACTTTGGCGTGCTTGCCTAATATGTTCGAATCGCGCTTCCATCGCGTCTAACGGTTGCGTCGATCTTTGGGGGCTTGTCGCATCTGCGGCGGCCCCCTGTTTTTTAAAACTCCGTACGAAAGGGGAGGGCTATGGTCGTACCCGAGCTTTCGCTCATGAACATCAACCATCGTTACTACAGCATCGAGACGTTTTTTAAGGCTGCAGGTGAGGCCGGCTATCGCAATATCGAGCTGTGGACCGGCTCGATGCACCTGTATGTGGATTGCCATGAGCACGATTCGGTGGATAAGATTCGCGATCTTGCCGCCCAATACGGTATCAAGATCGTGTGCGTGTGCCCCGAGCAGAACAACCCCAAGCCGTGGAACGTCGCGGTGCGCGGTGAGGCGGGCCAAAAACGCATCCTCTCGTACTTTAAGAATGTGATCGACGTTGCCGTTGAGTTGGGCGTGCCGCAGATTCTGGTGACGAGTGGTTGGGCCTATCTGGACGAGCCGGCTGAGGACGCCTGGGCCCGCAGCGTTGCCATGCTGCGCTCGGTGTGCGACTACGCCGATACGCGCGGTATTCGCGTCGCGCTCGAGGCCCTGCAGCCGTCGGAGTCCGTGTTGGTCAACACCGCACAGGATGTCGCGCGCATCCTCGAGGCGGTCGATCGTCCCAACCTGAAGGCCTGTATCGACTTTGGCGCCATGGAAGTTGCCGGCGACACGATCGACGGCTACTTTGAGGTTTTGGGCGACAAGATCGTTCACACCCACTTTGTAGATGTGGGCGGCGGCACGACGCATCTTGCCTGGGGCGACGGCGAGCGTGATATGCGTGCCGACCTCGAGGCACTCATGCGCCACGGCTATACGGGCTATGTCTCGGCCGAGACGTGTGATGGCCGCTACTATCAGGATCCGTCCAAGGCGACGACTCAGGTTATCGAGATGTATCGCCGTGTGACAGCGGAGATGGAAGCCGAATAACTAAACTGCGCGGTTGCGCCGGAAACGCTTGGGCGGGTCTGGCGCAACGCTTTTATAGCTGGCGAGTAGTGGGGAACCCGTTGGCAGTAGCGCTCGAAATAGACAACTATTGGCGTTGTAATACCACTCGGGCGAGGAAACCGACCGTTCGCCGCAAATCTCCGTGAGTTTGGATTGGTATTAAATAACAAGCAATCGTATGGCTATAATTGGTATCAGCAAGAAGCGCGATGTATAGAATTGCGCACATGTGATGGGAGGACACACATGAAGGAGACCGAGAAGATCGAGATCATGCACTTCGACCAGGAGGGCTACCTCGAGGACGGCAGGAACGTCTACGAGGCCGGCAAGAAGATGACCGCCCTGGCCGACCGCGTGCACGAGGAGGGCTACGACGCCGTCTTCCTGATGGGCGTCGGCGGCACCTGGGACGAGTTCATGCAGCTCGAGTACCTCATGAACAAGTTCGGCGACCGCGACCTCGAGGTCTA
>UROZ01000070.1 GCA_900549655.1 uncultured Collinsella sp. | reverse complement strand
CTGCGCAAGACGGAGAGCACATTAAGTGCTCTCCTTTGCGTGCGGAACTCGCGATCGATGTTGTCCCATACGCCCGCCCAGGTCCTTGGGTAACGTTGCTTGCGAACGCCGCTCCGCTCGTCCGCTTTTTGATTTGGAGAACCGGGTGGGCTGAAATGTAGATACGAGTAGGGGCTCCTCCGTTGATGAACGGGGGAGCCCCTTGTTTCGTTTTGGTTGTTGTTGTGACCTAGAGGTGGCTGATGATCAGTTCCATCTTGCCTTCGAGGTCGATGGAGCTGACGGTGCTGGGGGCCAGCAGGTGGCTTCCCTTGCGGACGGGGTCGCCGCAGATGGTGCCTTCGCCGTCGATGACCGACAGACACATGAAGGGCCAGCGCTGCTCCAAGGTCTTGCTGCCGTCGACGCGCACGCGATCGACGGTGTAGCAGGGGTTGGACTCGAGCTTGGTTACGCCATCGACCTCGGGCGCGGTCACCGTGCCGTCGGTCGGAGCCTGAGCATCAAAGTCGATGCATTCGAGGCTCTGCTCAATGTGCAGTGGGCGCAGCTTGCCGTCGGTGCCGGGGCGGTCGTAGTCGTACAGGCGATATGTCACGTCGCTCGACTGCTGCGTCTCCAGAATCAGCGTGCCGGTCTTGATGGCGTGAACGGTGCCGGAGTCGATCTGGAAAAAGTCTCCCTTGTGAATCGGCAGCACGTTGAGCATCTCGTCCCAACGGCCCTCTTCGATCATCTGTGCGGCCTCGGCGCGGTCGTGCGCGCGCTGGCCGACGATGATCGTGGCGCCGGGCTCGCAGTCCAGCACATACCAGCACTCGGTTTTGCCCAGGCTGCCGTTCTCGTGCTTGGCGGCGTACTCGTCGTTGGGATGAATCTGGATTGAAAGGTCGTCCTTGGCATCCAGAATCTTAATGAGCAGCGGGAACTCCTTGCCCTCGCAATTGCCAAAGAGCTCGCGGTGCTCGGCCCACAGCCACGACAGCGTGTGACCGGCATACGGGCCCTCCGCAATCTGGCAGTCACCGTTGGGATGGGCCGAGATGGCCCAGCACTCACCGATGGGACCTTCGGGAATGTCGTAACCAAATACGGTTTCGAGCTGGCGGCCGCCCCAGATCTTCTCGTGAAAGATCGGCGTCAGTTTAATCAAATCGGACATGTTCATACCCCCATTGTGTTGCGCGGGCGCTGCACAAAACAGCTCAAAGCGAGCGCCCGGATGACTACAAAAACCTATGCCAACGTTACGTTGTGCAACTCAAAGCGGTCGCCAACGTTGCGCGAGACCGAATACTCAAAGGCGGCGCCGCTGTCCAAAAAGCCAATCTGGGTGAGCTCGAGCAGGGGAGAGCCAAGTTTGGTGTCCAGACGCTCGGCTTCTTCCTCGGTTGCTGCCACGGCGCGAATGGTACGGTGGAAGCTCGAAATCTTCAGCCCACATTGCTCGCGGATGAAGTGGTAGACCGATCCGTACAGGTCCTTCTTTTTAAGGCCTGGAATCAGCTCGAGGGGCATGTAGGTGTACTCGATAACGATGGGCTTCTCATCGGCCTGACGCACGCGCACGACGTGATAGGCAAAGTCATCCTCTGCAATTCCCAGCTGGGCTGCGATGTCCGCTGGTGGATTAACGATCGAGAAATCGTAGACCACCGAGGTCACCTTCTCCCCGCGGTGCTCATATGAAAAGCCCTGGGCACGGTCGTTTTTGCCCTGGAAAAACGCCTGGCCGGGAAGCCCCGCCGTGTCCTTAACGTAGGTACCCGATCCGCGTCGGCTGGTAATAAGACCTTCCTCGGTGATTTGTTCAATAGCTCGTTTGACGGTGATTTTGGAAACGCTATAGAGCTCGCAAAACTCAACGACGGTGGGAAGCTTGTCGCCCGGTTTAAGAGCGCCATCCTCGATACTTCGACGAATATCTGCAGCTATCGCCTCGTATTTGGGAATCATGGAACCTCCTTTCCGACATATATGAAAACAAAAGTAAGTATAACCCTCAACAGGGTACCCATATTACTTTTATCTAAGAAGTTCGAGAAAGAAAAAAGAAAAAGATGCTTTACTTTTAGAATTAGAGCGCTATAGTTTAAGCAACGAACGGAATCCTACAGCAGACCAGGATTGACCGTTTGGGGACGGTTTTGTTTTGGCAGGTTGGATATCGGTATGACCGGTGCGCGCCCGCGCCGGATAACCTGCCAAAGCAAACCCGTCTCCAACCGGAAGCTCTAGAACACGAAAGCGAGGACTTTGATGGCACAGTATCAGCTGCCCAACGACTTCTTCTTTGGCGCTGCTATGTCCGGCCCGCAGACTGAGGGTCAGTGGAACCAAGGCGGCAAGCTCGAGAACCTGTGGGACACCTGGTCCATCCAGGATCTGGGTTCGTTCTACAACTGCGTTGGCTCTTATGCCGGCAATGACTTTATGGCCAAGTACCAGGAAGACTTTCGCATTTTGAAGGACTTGGGCCTGGATACCTATCGCACTTCCATTCAGTGGAGCCGTCTGCTTGATGCCGACGGCAACCTTAATGAGGAGGGCGCTGCGTGGTATCACGAGCTGTTCCGCGCCTCTCGCGAGGCTGGTCTGGAGCCGTTCGTCAACCTGTACCACTTTGACATGCCCACCTACCTTTTTAACCGTGGCGGCTGGGAGAGCCGTGAGGTTGTCGAGGCTTACGCACATTACGCCGACGTCGCCTTCCACGAGTTTGGCCAGGAGATCAAGTACTGGTTCACCTTTAACGAGCCCATCGTCGAGCCCGAGCAGCGCTATCAAGAGGGCGTGTGGTTCCCGCAACTCCACGACTTCAACCGCGCTCGCACCGTGCAGTATCACATCTCGCTGGCACACGCGCTGGCCGTGGCCAACTATCGTCGCGCCTATGACGAGGGCGCTATTCGCGCCGATGCCAAGATCGGCATGATCAACTGCTTTACCCCGGTCTACACCAAGGAGAACCCCAGCGAGGCGGACCTCGAGGCCGTGCGCATGACCAGCGGCATCAACAACCGCTGGTGGCTCGACCTCATCACCAAGGGCGAGCTTCCTGCCGACGTGCTCGACAGCCTGGCCGAGGGCGGCGTTAAGCTCCCGTTCCGTGCCGGCGACCAAGAGATTCTCAAGCAGGGTGTTGTCGACTGGCTCGGCTGCAACTACTACCACCCCACGCGTGTTCAGGCGCCGGCGAGCAAGGTCGACCAGTACGGCCTGCCGCACTTTGCCGACGAGTACGTATGGCCCGACGCCGTTATGAACGAGAGCCGCGGCTGGGAGATCTACCCGCAGGGCCTCTACGACTTTGGCATGGACTGCGCCAAGAACTACCCCGATCTTGAGTGGTTCGTTTCCGAGAACGGCATTGGCATCATGGACGAATACAAGAACCGTGACGCCGAAGGAACCATCCAGGACGACTACCGCGTCGACTTTGTACGCCAGCACCTGGAGTGGGTTGCCAAGGCAATCGCCGAGGGCGCCAAGTGTCGCGGATACCATTATTGGGCCGTCATCGATAACTGGTCTTGGGCCAATGCCTTTAAGAATCGCTATGGCTTTGTCGAGGTCGATCTGATGGATGGCTACAAGCGCCGTCTTAAGAAGTCGGCGGCCTGGCTCAAACAGGTCGCCACGACCCACGTGGTTGATTAGCGACCGGGCGAACGCCCAGACCGCGCGCCGCCGCGCGCAACACATGGCACATCTGGTGGCAGAGGGCGACAGACCACCGTGCGCATAGGAAAAGGCCGGATTTGAAAGTTAGGAGCAATCATGGCCAGTGACAACGGAAAGAGCTTCCTCGACAAGTTTGCCGAGGTCTCTGCGAAGGTGGGAAACCAGGTTCACCTGCGTTCCCTGCGAGACGCCTTCGCGACCATCACGCCGCTCTATATCCTTGCGGGTATCGCGGTTCTTATTAACAACGTCGTGTTCCCTCTGTTCCCGCTCGATGCGGCGGGCCTTGCCAACCTTCAGACGTGGGGCTCGGCAATTACGCTGGGCACCCTCAACGTCTCTGCCATTATCTTGGCCGGATTGATTGGCTACAGCCTCGCCAAGAACAAGCGTTTCGATAACCCGCTCGCTTGCGTGGTCGTCGCCATCTCTGCCTTCGTCATCATGATGCCGCAGCAGATCACCGCCTCGCTTGCCGCCACGAGCCCGCTGCTCACCGACAAGATCACCTCCGCCGAGGTTACGGGCGCCCTTTCGACTGCCAACACCGGCACTAACGGTCTGTTCTCGGCCATTATCATCGCTCTGCTCTCCGTCTCGCTCTTCATCAAGATCTCTGGCGTCGAGAAGCTCAAGGTTAAGCTGGGCGAGGGCGTGCCTCCCGCGGTCTCCAACTCCTTCAACGTCATGATCCCGATGCTGCTCAACCTCGCGATCTTCGCTCTTGCCGCAGCCCTGCTCGCCGTGTGCGCCGGCACCGATCTGTGCACCATCATCTCCACGTGCATCTCCAACCCGCTCAAGAACATCATGAACGCCGGTCCGTGGGCTGTTATCCTCATCTACACCCTTGCCAACCTGCTGTTCTGCGTCGGTATTCACCAGTCCACCATCTCTGGCGCTACCGTCGAGCCGATCCTGACCATGCTCATCGTCGACAACATGGCTACCTTTGCCGCCGGTGGCACCATCCAGCCCGATCACTACATGAACATGCAGATCGTTAACAGCTTCGCCCTCATCGGCGGCTCGGGCTGCACCCTCATGCTTCTGCTCGACACGCTCCTGTTCTCCAAGAACAAGGCTTCCGAGACCGTTTCCAAGATGGCTATCCTGCCTGGTCTGTTCAACATCAACGAGCCGGTTATCTACGGTTACCCCATCGTGTACAACCTGCCGCTCATGATCCCGTTTGTTCTTCTTCCCGACCTGTTCATCGGCATCACCTATGGCCTTACCTGCGCAGGCATCATCAGCCCCTGCATCGCCCAGGTGCCCTGGACCATGCCTCCCGTCATCAATGCCCTGCTCGCTACGGGCTTTGACTGGCGCGCCGGCGTGTGGCAGGCTCTCGAGATTGTCATTGGCATGGCCGTCTACCTGCCCTTTATGAAGATTTCCGAGAAGGCAATCGCCAAGCAGGAGGCTTTCGCCGAGTAGAACGCCTAACGTTCGTCCCTTTCACCTTTGCGGGCACCGGTACGTGGTGTCAGTGCCCGCATCTCTCTTCTGCGTAAGGGCGCAGAAAGAGGGCACAATAACCGCAAGGAATACAACCAGTCGTCGTCTGCGCGCCGCGCAGTTATAAGGAGGAAACCATGAAGAAGATCATGCTCTGCTGCAATGCCGGTATGTCCACGAGCCTGCTGGTCCAGAAGATGCAGGCCGAGGTTGCAAACCGTGGTCTGGATATCGAGATCGAGGCTCGTCCCATGAACGAGGCCCACGATCACCTGGACGAGTGCGACATGTTGCTGCTTGGTCCGCAGATCGGCTACACCAAGGGCGATTTTGAGAAGGAGGCCGCCGGCCGCTTCCCGGTCGAGGTTATCAACATGGTCGACTACGGCCGCATGAACGCTGCCGGCATCATTGACCACTGCGTCAGCGTGATGGGCTAGGTGCTCCGCATGGAGGATATGAACGAACTGCAGATGACCTGCTTCGAGATCATCAGCTACGTCGGTACCGCCAAGAGCATGTACATCAATGCCGTGCAAAAGGCCAAGGAGGGCGATTTTGACGCCGCCGAGGAGCTTATCAAGCAGGGCGACGAGGCCTATAACGGTGGCCACGATGTTCACATGGGGCTTCTGAAGAAAGAGGCCAACGGCGAGCGTAACGGCGAGGCCCCGTTGATTCTGCTGCATGCCGAGGACCAGATGGCCGGTACCGAGACCATGCGCGTCATGGCGACGGAGCTCATCGAGGTTCACAAGCAGCTGCAGGCACTTAAGGCCTAGTCAGCGTTATCGCCGCGAAGGACCGTGCAGTCCGACAGACAACATAGTCCCTTTGACGGGCGCCGGGAGTCTCCGCCTCCCGGCGCCTTTATTTTTGGGGATGGTCTTGCGCGGCCTGTTGAGCGGCCATTTGCGTTTCCCCAGTTAAAACCTGCCAAAACAAACCTGTCCCTTTTTGGTAAGTTTTTGCCTTGGGAGCGGTACCATACAGGCAATGTTTAAACGAGAAAGGTGGGCTCCCATGGAACCTAAGCAGTACTACATCGGCATTGACGTCGGCGGCACTTCGGTTAAGGAGGGTCTGTTCGACGAGGACGGCAACCTGCTGGCCAAGGCCAGCGTTCCCACGCCTCCCATCGTTGACGCTGCGGGCTTTGCCGCGGTGACCGAGGCTATCGACCAGGTGGTCGCCAAGGCCCAGATTCCGCGCGCCTTTGTGGCGGGTATTGGCCTGGCCGTTCCGTGCCCCATCCCGGCATCGGGCGATGCCAAGGTCAAGGCCAACATTGCCATTAACCTGCCTGAGCTGAGAGTCGCCATTCAGAAGCACTGCCCCGACGCGGTCGTTAAGTACGAGAACGATGCCAACGCCGCCGCCATGGGCGAGGCCTGGCTCGGCTCTGCCAAGGGCGTACAGAACGTGGTGATGGTCACTATCGGCACCGGCGTGGGCGGCGGCGTTATCGTTAACGGCGACGTGGTGTCGGGCGTTGTGGGTGCCGGCGGCGAGATTGGCCACATGTGCCTGAACCCGGCTGAGGAGCGCACCTGCGGCTGCGGCGGCCATGGCCACCTGGAGCAGTATTCCAGCGCCACCGGCGTGGTGAGCAACTACCTTGCCGAGTGCAAGAAGGCGGGCGTCGAGCCCATCGAGCTCACCGGGCCTTCTGATTCCAAGGACGTGTTCCAGGCCTGCCGCGAGGGCGACAAGCTCGCGCTGGCCGCGGCCGATACCATGGCCGACTATCTCGGTCGCGCCCTGGCGCTTATCGCCAACGTGGTCGACCCCGAGATGTTCCTGATCGGCGGCGGCGCCTCCGCCTCGGCCGATGTCTACCTCGACAAGGCTCGCGAGTACTTCCAGCGCTACGCGCTTTCCGCCTCGCGCGAGACGCCCATTAAGGTCGCTTCGCTCGGCAACGACGCCGGCATCATCGGCGCCGCCTACGTAGCTCTGCGCGCCGCTGGCAAATAGCTGGTGCAGGGGGGCGAGTGGTACAAGGGGGACAGACTTCGCCCCCCAGGCTCACCCCAAATTGCGCCGCGCCCCTTCCGTCTCATAAGGCTCGGCATCGGCGTGCTACCATAGCTACGTCCAAGTACACATATCAAGTGGAGGATATCCATGGCAAACGTTCTTGTCTTTGGTCACCAGAACCCCGATAACGACGCCATCATGAGCGCCGTCGTCCTGTCCCAGCTGCTCAACCAGGTTGAGTATGCCGGCAACACCTACGAGGCTTGCGCTCTGGGCCAGCTTCCGGCCGAGTCCGCCAAGCTGCTCGCCGATGCCGGCATTGCCGAGCCCCGCGTGATCGAGTCCGTCGAGGCCGGTCAGCTCGTCGTCCTCACCGACCACAACGAGTCCGCCCAGTCCGTCGCCGGCCTTAAGGACGCCACGGTCTTTGGCGTTGTCGACCATCACCGCATCGGCGACTTCGAGACCGCCGGCCCGCTGCATTACATCTGCCTGCCCTGGGGCTCCAGCTGCACCATCGTCACCAAGCTCGCCGGCGTGCTCGGCGTTGAGCTTTCCGACGTCCAGGCTAGGCTGCTGCTCTCGGCCATGATGACCGACACGCTCATGCTCAAGAGCCCCACCACCACCGATGTCGACCGCGCCGTCGCCGCCAAGCTCGGCGAACAGGTGGGCGTCGACCCGGTTAAGTTTGGCATGGAGGTCTTCCTCACCCGTCCGTCCGGCTCCTTCACCGCAGCCGAGATGGTCGGCAACGACATCAAGATGTTCGAGCCCGCCGGCAAGAAGCTGCTCATTGGCCAGTACGAGACTGTCGACAAGACCCGCGCACTCGGCATGATCGACGAGATTCGCGAGGCCATGCGCGCCTACGCCGCCGAGAAGGGTGCCGACGGCATTGTCCTGTGCATCACCGACATCATGGAGGAGGGCTCGCAGGTCCTGCTCGAGGGCGAGACCGAGGCTGCTCAGAAGGGCCTGGGCATTGCCGACGAGCACGACGGCGTCTGGATGCCGGGCGTCCTCTCCCGTAAGAAGCAGGTCGCTGCCCCCATTATGGCCGCCTGCTAGGTTTAGTTGACCAAACGCTACGACCGGATCGCGGACACCCCGCCTCCGGTCGTTTTTTGTGCACGGCGCCGCGTCGTCTCTTGGACAGGCGTGCCCGTGCCGTTGAGCAAATAATGTTCAACCTGTGGTTCCGCTTTTCGGCCACGCCTGCGTGCTTGTCGTGCAGGGTAGGCTAGATGCAAGCGTAATACGTTAGAGCGCGGCGCCGCCACTTGGGCGGGCCGTGCTTTTTTAAGACGGGAGCTTTCCCGTGAAAGGAGCCGCCCATGGCAGCAACTGAGCAGCTGTTCAACGTTCGTGAGCGCAAGCGCTTTGAACGTCACGACATCTGGGAGCGCATCGCCGAGAACGGCACGATTTCCGCCGCCGTCATGGTCTTCGCCGCCATCGCCGCCGTCATTTGCGCCAATACCGATGCCTACGAGGCCATCCATCACTTTTTGGAGACCCCGCTGTATGTGGGTCTGGGCAACCTTACGGCCGGTCTCACCGTTGAGCTATTCGTCAACGACTTCCTCATGGCGATTTTCTTTTTGCTGGTGGGCATTGAGCTTAAGTACGAGATGACGGTCGGCGAGCTCAAAAACCCGCGCCAGGCTATGCTTCCCATGCTGGCGGCCGTGGGCGGCGTCGTCGTTCCCGCCTGCATCTATCTGATCTTTAACCATGCCGGCGCGCACAACGGCTGGGCCATTCCCATGGCAACCGATATTGCCTTTGCGCTGGGCGTGCTATCGCTTTTGGGCAATCGCGTTCCCAACGGCGTGCGCGTGTTCTTCTCGACGCTCGCCATCGCCGACGACCTCATCTCCATCGCCGCCATCGCCATCTTCTACGGTCAGAGCCCCAATCCGTTTTGGTTGGGCGCCGCCGCGCTTGTGACCTGCGCGCTCGTGTGGCTCAACAAGACGCAGCATTACCGCCTTGCCCCGTACTCGGTGCTGGGCCTGCTGCTGTGGTTCTGCATGTTCAAGAGCGGCGTGCACGCTACGCTTGCTGGCGTCATCCTGGCCTTCACCATTCCGGCCAAGTGCGGCGTCAAGCTCGATAGCCTCACCGATTGGTTGGGCGAGTGCCTGCCGCTGCTCGATGACCGCTACGACGACGAGGCGCACATCCTGGGCCAGCATGACTTTACCGTCTCGACCACCAAAGTCGAGCGCGTCATGCACCGCGTGACCCCGCCGCTCATCCGCATGGAGCGCCTGATCTCCACGCCGGTCAACTTTGTGATCCTGCCGATCTTTGCGTTCGTGAACGCACAGGTTCGCCTAGTGGGCGTGGACATGAGCACGCTACTCACCGACCCGGTGACGCTCGGCGTGTACTTTGGCATGCTGCTGGGTAAGCCGATCGGTATCTTTGGCATGACGTTCGCCTTGGTCAAGCTCAAGGCCTGCGAGCTGCCGCACAATGTCAACTGGCATATGATTGCCGGCGTGGGCATTCTGGGCGGTATCGGCTTTACCATGTCGATTCTCATCAGCGGCCTCGCCTTCCCGACGGCCCAGTTTGAGGTTCTGGCTGCCAAGGCCGCTATTCTCGCCGGCTCTGTCACCGCGGCCGTACTTGGCATGATCTACATGAGTGTGATCTGCAAGCACCCCGCGCCCAAGAACGAGTAGGCGCGTAGAAACAGACGCCAGAGCCTGCTCGAGCGCGTGTAAAACGCGGTTTTGAGTGGTACTTGCCACCTGCCGGACACCCCAGTGGCCAAAAAACGCCGTTTGTGAGTACTGTCACAAACGGCGTTTCATTTTAGGCGCGAAAAATAATGTACAAATCTATTCTGTCTGTGCATTAACGATTGCGTGGCTGGACGAAAAATGCTGATGCATCCTTCCAAAACCGGACACAAAAGGCCAAGACTGGCCTTTTTAATTCAAAATCGCTGTTACTAAAAAAGTAACAGTACTCATATTTGCTATTTTTTGACCACAGGCCCCAATGACTAGGTTTATTCCACGGTGCCGTAGATGGCGCCCCAGCCGTGGGCGGCCAAGGCGGAGTTG
>UROZ01000069.1 GCA_900549655.1 uncultured Collinsella sp. | reverse complement strand
GGAAGCCGACGTGGACAGCCTGATCGAGATCCTGTCGGGTGTCTTGGGCTAACGCGGTGCGATAATTCAATTTGGACCGGGTTCCGGACTGCGGAAGTGCCCTACGCGGCATGATTCAGCGGTCTGGAGCCCGTTTTGCCTTAGATTTGCTAAGGCAGGGAGACCTGCTGGTCAAAAAACATCAAATATGAGTACTGTTACCGATTTGGTAGCAGCAATTTTGGACTAATAAGGCCAGATAGCAAGTCGAAATGGCGATGAAAGCACGATTTTGATTCAACTGTTAGCCCTTATAATGGACATATGTTGCGTAACTTAAGCAAATACTGTCTATTTATATGTTGCAAACAAAGTAGCAGTACTCATTTTTGCCATTTTTTGACCACGGCCTTTGTGACAGACGTGCTGGCGGGTTCGAATCCCATGCGCTGGGCCTGAAAAAGGAAAGGCCTCCATCGCTGGAGGCCTAACAATTCAGTGGTGGGCGATGAGGGATGTCCGCGTGCGGCTCCGCCGCCCGCATCCGCTTCGTCGCTTCGCTCCTCGCGTGCTGCGCTGGAAAACGCTTCGCGTTTCCTCAGCTCCGCACCCTTGCGGGTTCGAATCCCATGAAATGGGCCCAAACAAAAACGGTCCCCTTTCGAGGACCGTTTCCAATTCAATGGTGGGCGATGAGGGATTCGAACCCCCAGCCTTGTGCGTGTAAAGCACCTGCGCTAACCGTTGCGCCAATCGCCCGTGCGGAGAGAGTATAGCAAAACAATCGCCCCATTCACCTCATATCCATTAAAGGTAACTCCCGCGTGTCACAGCGGAGCTGATTCAGTTGAGATTGCCTGAACATTCCGCCCCTCTTTACGCCCTCGGGTATACTCAAAAGCTACTGATTCGATTTGATGCCCAGCAACAGCAGAGGGGATAGTATATGTGCGGTTTTGTCGGTTTTGTCGGTGGGACGGATAACCAATCCGAGGTGCTCACCAAGATGATGGACCGCATCGTCCATCGCGGTCCCGACATGGGCGGTCAGTTTATCGACGGCCGCGTTGCCCTGGGCTTCCGCCGCCTGTCGATCCTCGACCTGACCGAGGCCGGCGCTCAACCCATGGCCAACGAGGACGGCAGCGTCGTCATTGTCTTCAACGGCGAGATCTACAACTTCCAAGAACTCCGTTCCGAGCTCGAGGCCAAGGGCTACAAGTTCCACTGCGGCGCCGACACCGAGAGTCTCCTGCACGGCTACGAGGAGTGGGGCGAGGCCGTCCTCGATCGCCTGCGCGGTATGTACGCCTTCGTCATCTGGGACAAAAAGAAGAACAAGCTTTTTGGCGCCCGTGACATCTTTGGCATCAAGCCGCTTTACTACTATCCCATGGCCGATGCGGGCGACGGCGCTCCGGGCGTGCTCTTTGGTTCCGAGATCAAGAGCTTCCTGGACTACCCGCACTTCCACAAGGCGGTCAACAAAAAGGCCCTGCGTCCGTACATGACGCTGCAGTATTCGGCAACCGAGGAGACCTTCTTCGAGGGTGTCTACAAGCTGCCGCCGGCGCACTACTTTACCGTCGATATCCCGACCGGCAAGATGAACATCGAGCGCTACTGGGATTGCGATTACTCTGCCGTCGAGAAGCCGTTCGAGGAGTACGTCGACGAGCTGGACGAGGTCGTGCACGAGAGCGTCGAGGCCCATCGTATCGCCGACGTCAAGGTCGCGTCGTTCCTCTCCGGTGGCGTCGACTCCAGCTACATCGCCGCTTGCCTTATGCCCGACAAGACCTTCTCGGTGGGCTTTGACTACAAGAACTTCAACGAGACCAACTACGCCAAGGAGCTTTCCGATAAGCTCGGCGTCGAGAACGTTCGCAAGATGATTACCGCCGACGAGTTCTTCGGTGCGCTCGAGGACATCCAGTATCACATGGACGAGCCACAGTCCAACCTGTCTTCTGTGCCGCTGTGGTTCTTGGCCGAGATGGCCCGCAAGGACGTCACCGTGGTGCTTTCGGGCGAAGGCGCCGACGAACTCTTTGGCGGCTACGCCTACTACGAGGATACGGTCCCGGTGCGCAAGTACAAAAAGATGGTGCCGCTGCCCATCCGTCGCGCGCTCGGTAACCTGGCGCTGCATATGCCGTACTTCAAGGGACATAACTTCCTGGTCAAGGGTGCCGAGATCCCCGAGAAGTCGTTCCTGGGACAGGCTCTGGTATGGCCGGAGCGCGAGGTCGACGGCGTGCTCAAGCCCGAGTACAACACCGGCGACGGCGCCTTCGAGCTCGCTGCACCCATCTACGCACGCGTGAAGGGTCAGCCCGAACTGGTCAAGAAGCAGTACCTGGACATGAACATGTGGCTCCCGGGCGACATTCTGCTCAAGGCCGACAAGATGTGCATGGCGCACTCGCTGGAGCTGCGCGTGCCCTTCCTGGACCGCAAAGTCATGGAGTTCGCCGAGCACATTCCCGACCGCTACCGCATCAACGAGAACGGCAACAAACAGGTACTCCGCCACGCTGCCAACAAGTCGCTGCCCGATGAGTGGGCCACCCGTCCCAAGGTGGGCTTCCCGGTGCCGATTGTCTACTGGCTGCGCGAGCAAAAGTGGTACGACTATGTCAAGGAGTACTTCACCGCGCCGTGGGCAAGCGAGTTCTTCGATACCGATGAGCTCATGCACCTGCTCGATCTGCACTTTGCGGGCAAGGGCGATTTCCAGCGCAAGATCTATACGCCGCTCGTGTTCCTGGTGTGGTACAAGCGCTTCTTTATCGACGAGGACCAGCCCGCTGTTCAGGCTGCCTAGCCTCGGCTTACGAACGCCTGCGCGTAACGGCTCCTCCGGGAGCCGTTTTTGCGTGGGTGCGTTTCAGTTACTATAAAACCGTCCCTGCCAAATGGCTGAGAAAGGTGAAAGATGCACCATTCGGATTCCGCGACCGTGACCACGGTCGATACGCTTGCCAAGCTTCTCGATGTGTGCGGCGAGCTGCGCTCATCAGAGCAGGTTGACGAGCGTCCCGTGACCGGCTGCTCGTTTGATTCGCGCGCGGTCTCGGCAGGTGACGTATTCTTTTGCAAAGGTGCTGCCTTTAAGCCCGCGTTTTTGAGCATGGCGCTCGATGCGGGCGCCGTCGCATTTGTGTGCGAGGAGTCGCTGGTCGAGTCTCTGGAGCCGCTGGCGCAGGAGAGCGGTGCTGCGATGCTGGTTGTTGATAGTGTTCGCACGGCCATGGCCCTGTTGCCGCCGGAGGTCTACGACCGTCCCGACCACGACGTCAAGATCGTGGGTATCACCGGTACCAAGGGAAAGACCACGGCCGCTTTTATGCTCCAGTCGATTATCAAAGCGGCGGGCGAGTCCTGCGGCATGATCGGCTCGGTGAGTACCGACGATGGCATCGAGTGCTACGAGAGCACCAATACTACGCCCGAGGCCCCCGAGGTCTGGCGCCATATCGCCAACTGCCGCACGTCCGGTCGCCAGTCCATGGTCATGGAGGTTTCGAGCCAGGCGCTCAAGTACCAACGCGTCGAGAATCTGCCGTTTGACGTGGCGTGCTTCCTCAACATCGGCCGCGACCACATCTCGCCGATCGAACACCCCACGTTTGAGGATTATTTTGAGAGCAAACTCAGGATCTTTGACCAGGCAAAGACCGCCGTGGTGAATCTAGGCACCGAAGAGGTTGACCGTGTGCTAGAGGCAGCGTCGACGGCCGATCGCTTGGTGACCGTTGGGGTCGAGCATCCCGAGGCGAGCCTGTGGGCAAGCGACGTACGCATGGTCGGCTTTAGCATCGAGTTCAACTTGCATGGCCTGTGTGCCGACGAGTCCGAGACGGGGGAGAAGGTCCTGCTGGGCATCGCGGGCGACTTTAACGTGGAAAACGCGCTGGTCGCTATCGCCGCTGCGCGCGAGATCGGCATCGGTATCGAGGCTATCAAGAAGGGCTTCTCCAAACTGCGTGTGCCGGGCCGTATGGAGGTCGTGGAGTCGAAGGACGGCCGCGTGATCTGCGTCGTCGACTATGCGCACAACCAGCTTTCGTTCCGTTCGCTTTTCTCGTCGGTGAAGCGCGCGTTTCCCGCTAGCCCCGTCATTGCGCTGTTTGGCGCTGCCGGCGGCAAGGCGCAGGAGCGCCGCGAGCAGCTTCCGCGCGAGGCCGCACCGTATTCCGACCTGATGATCTTTGCCAACGAGGATCCAGCTCACGAGGACCCGATGAAGGTCTGTCGCGAGCTTGCCGAGCATGTTCCCGACGATACGCCGAACAAGATCATCCTCGACCGCGAAGCCGCTGTGCATGCGGCGTTCAAGGCGGCGCGCGAGGAGTACGTCAACCCCGATGCTCCCACCATTGTCTTGCTGCTGGCAAAGGGTGACGAAGAGCTCATGCACGTGGGCGACGAGTTCGTGCCCATCGAGAGCGACCTTTCGTTGGCCAATCGCCTGATCGATGTTACCCAGTTTGACTAATGAACCATGATGGCGGCGGCGCCCTGAGTGCGCTGTCGCCATAAGCGTGTTCCCTCAATCAAAACATGCCGTCCAAGTCCAAACCCTTCTACGTAAACGGAGTAACCATGTCCCACAACACCCTGCCGACCGTTGCCGAGCTTTCGGGCGAGATGCGCGAGCGCTTGGCCAAGGTCAAGTACGTCTTTACCGACCTGGATGCCACGATGCTCGCACCCGGCTCGTGCGTGCTACGCGACAACGACGGCAACCCCTCGACCAAACTCGTCGAGGCCGTCGTGGCGCTCGCTCGCGCTGGTATTCAGGTGGTTCCCACCTCGGGCCGCAACCGTACCATGATCCACGAGGACGCGCGCGTGCTCGGTCTCAACTCCTACATCGGCGAGATGGGCGGCCTGGTCATGTACGACCTCAAAGCCAACGATTGGGAGTATCTGACCGGCGACATGCCCTACGACTCCTCTTGCGGCCTCACGCCGCACCAGGTGATCGAGCAGACCGGCGTGTGCGAGAAGATCCTCGCCCGCTGGCCGCACAAGATCGAGTATCACAACGACATGTCGACCGGCTACAAATACCGTGAGGTCACCGTCGGCATGCGCGGCGATGTGCCCGACGATGAGGTTCAGGCCATCCTGGACGAGGCCGGCTGCGGTCTGATCTGGGCTTGCAACGGCCATCTGACTCACCTGTCCAAGCCGACGACGCTCGAGCTCGATCGCGTCGAGGACGGTCGCGCATTCAACATCAACCCCGCGGGCCTCAACAAAGGCGTCGCCATTGCGCGCTTCTGCGAGCACCTGGGGATCGAGCGCGAGGAGACGCTCGCGCTCGGCGATTCCGAGTCCGACTTCTACATGGCCGATCACGTGGGCACGTTCTGCCTGGTCGAGAATGGCCTGACGAGCGCCGGCGCGCCCGAGTTCCTGGCTGCTTGCGAGAACGCTTTCGTTACGCGCGGCAAAATTGTCGACGGTTGGGCGGCGACGGCAGAGCTGCTGGTCGCGGCGCGTTCGTAGCGCGGCGTCGCCGCACTTGGACATGTCTTTTCGAGAGAGACTGGTGAGGTAATGTCCGATATCGAGAATCCGGCAGGCGACACGCGCCCGATTGGCGTGTTCGATTCTGGTTTGGGCGGTCTGACGGTTGCGCGCGCCATCGCGACGGCGCTGCCGCACGAGTCCGTCTACTACTTTGGCGACACCAAGCGCTGCCCCTACGGCACCCGCACCGAGGATGAGGTGCGCTCGTTTGCGTTGCAGGCGGGCCGTTGGCTGTCGAAGCACGACGTCAAGATTATGGTCATCGCCTGCAACACGGCGACCGCTGCGGCCTTGCGTCTGGCCCAGCAGGTGCTCGACGTTCCCGTGATCGGTGTGATCGCGCCGGGTGCCCGTGCAGCAATCAACAGCACGCGTACGCGTCGCGTGGGCGTGCTCGCCACCAACCTCACCATTCGCTCGGGCGCCTACACGCGCGCCATTCAGGATCTAGATGCCGGCGTCGATGTATACGGCTGTCCAGCCTCGAGCTTTGTCGAGGTTGTCGAACACGAGCTCGCCTCGGGTGCACATCTGCAGGAACAGTGGCTTGAGAACGAGGACATCTTCGATACGCCTGCCGTGCGTGCGCTGGTGGGTGCCACGGTTGAGCCGCTGCGCGACCACGGCATCGATACCGTGGTGCTCGGCTGTACGCATTTTCCGCTGTTGGTGGGACCTATCCGCCATGCGCTGGGGCCTGGGGTGCGCGTCGTGAGTTCCGCCGAGGAGACCACGCGCGAGCTGACCGATATCCTCACGCGCCGCGAGCAGCTGGCGGGCGACGCCGCCGAGCCGCAGCATCGTTTTGCCACGACGGCCGATAACATTGCCGAGTTTGCGGTGGCGGGCAGCTTTATCTTTGGTCAGCCGCTCAAGAGCATCGAACATATCGATATCGATGAGCTGAAATAGATGTAAGGCAGCTGCCAGAGCCTTCGCCACATCTTTTGCCGAAAGGAAATTTCTATGGAGTACATGCAGGTCAACCGCGCCAACGGTCGCGCCGCCAACGAGTTGCGCCCCGTTAAGCTCACCCGTGGCGTCATGAAGCACGCTCACGGCTCGTGTCTGGCCGAGTTCGGTGACACGCGCGTGCTGTGCGCCGCCACTATCGAGGAGGGCGTGCCGGGCTGGCGAAAGGGAGCTAAGGCCGGCTGGGTGACCGCGGAATACGCCATGCTGCCGGCGTCGACCGGCAAGCGCTGCAAGCGCGAGCACGCCAACCGCAAGGGCCGCTCCATGGAGATCGAGCGCCTCATTGGCCGCAGCCTGCGTACCGTCGTCAACATGAAGGCGCTCGGCGAGTACACCGTCACCGTCGACTGCGATGTGATTCAGGCCGATGGCGGCACGCGTACAGCGAGCATCACCGGCGCCTGGGTGGCGCTGCACGACGCCCTCGCCATGTGGGTCGAGGCGGGCAAGATCGAGCGCATCCCGCTTATCGGCCAGGTGGCTGCCATCTCCATGGGCGTTGTCGACGGCAACACCCTGCTCGACTTGGATTATTCCGAGGACAGCCATGCCGAGGTCGACATGAACCTCGTCGCCACCGACACCGGTGAGATGATCGAGCTCCAGGGCACCGGCGAGCAGGCGCCCTTCGACCGTAAGCGCCTCAACGCCCTGCTCGACCTGGGCGACAAAGGTATCGCCGAGCTCATCGAGCTTCAGCGCCAAGCCATCGTCTAACCTGCCAAAAGGGACAGGTTTATTTTGGTAGGTTTTATCTGCTGAAATGCTGCGTTGAAAGGTCCGATCGCCTGAGAGGGGAGAGGTCAAGTGCCCAAACGCCCCTCACGCGGCTTGCTATAGAGACAAGGAGGCCAGTCATGGCACTTGAGAAGATTGACATCGACACCCTCGACCCGGCGGCGACCATCGTCGTGGCAACGGGCAACGCCCATAAGCTCACTGAGATCGAGGCCATTTTGGGCAAGGTTATGCCCGAGGTGCGCTTTGTAGCGCTCGGCCAGCTGGGCGATTTTGAGGATCCCGAGGAAAACGGCACGACGTTTTTGGAGAACGCCATCATCAAGGCCCAAGCCGCGGTTGAGGAGACGGGCCTTATGGCCATTGCCGACGATTCGGGCTTGGTCGTTGATGCCCTGGACGGCGAGCCGGGCGTGTATAGCGCGCGCTATGCGGGCGTGCATGGCGACGATGCCGCCAACAACGCCAAGCTGCTCGTTAACTTGGAAGGCGTGGCAGACGAGGATCGCACCGCGCGTTTTATGAGTGTCGTCGCGCTCATCGACACGGATGGTCTGGTCACCTATGGTGAGGGCGCCTGCGAGGGCGTTATCGCGCACGAGGGCCGCGGCGATCACGGCTTTGGCTACGACCCGCTGTTCCTGCCGGTCGACACGCCGGGCAAGACCATGGCCGAGCTGACGGCGGACGAGAAGAACGCCATCAGCCATCGATTCCATGCGCTCGAGCACCTATCCGCCAAACTGACGGGCGAGGAGTAGGCCGTGCGTGCGGTGGTGCAGCGCGTGCTCAACGCCGGCGTGACGGTCGACGGCGAGTGCGTGGGCCGCATTGGACGCGGCTACCTGGTGCTGCTGGGTGTGGGCCATGGCGATACGCGTGCCAAGGCCGACAAGCTGTGGGGCAAGCTCCGGGGCTTGCGCATTAACGAGGACGAGAACGGCAAGACCAACTTGGCGCTTGCCGATGTCGACGGCGAGGTGCTCGTGGTGTCGCAGTTCACGCTGTTCGCCGACTGCCGCCACGGTCGCCGCCCATCGTTTACGGATGCCGGCGCCCCCGATGTCGCCAACGAGCTCTACGAGTACTTCCTGACGCTTGTTCGTCAAGATGTCGAACACGTAGCACATGGCATCTTCGGCGCCGATATGAAAGTCGACTTGGTCAACGACGGTCCATTCACCATCGTCCTGGACACCGACAACCTTTAGGTTACGCGGTTTTACCAAACCGCGTAACAACTGGTCATGCGAGATTGTCGTCTGGTACGTATTTGGGACGGGGCTTATTTAGCTACTTGCGTATGGCGGCAGCAGGGTGCTATAGTATTAGAGTTTTGTCTATCTTAGGGGTATTATCCCCTTTTTGAATTGCACCTTCTGGAGGCCCTGTTCATGGAAGAGATGGAAGTCAATCACGTCGACGACATCCACGAGAAGCTGACCGATATGGTGGGCGATCGCGTTAAGGTGAAGGCCAACATGGGCCGCACCCGCGTCGTCGAGCGCATGGGCACCATCAAGAGCGTCCATCCGGCAGTCTTTATCGTCGAGGTCGACGAGCGCCGTGGCCGCAAGTCGCGTCAGTCCTACCAGTATATTGATGTTCTCACCGGCCAGGTCGAGCTGTTCGACCCCGAGAGCGGCGAGCACATTTTTACCCCGCTCGGCAATCAGCTCGAGGAGCACTAGCGGTGACCGATTGGTCCCTGACCCTTTCCGCGCCGGCAAAGATTAACCTCTACTTGGGGGTTCATACCGAGCGCGATGACCGCGGCTACCACAGGGTCGATTCCCTGATGGCAGCTGTCGGTCTTTCCGATACCGTGACGGTTACGCCGGCGCAGGCGTTGACCGTCCAGACGGTTCCGTCATCAGATTTTCCCATGCAAAAGAATACGGCGTATCGGGCTGCGGTTGCTATGGCCGAGCATTATGGTCGCGAGGCAAACATCTGCGTGACGATTGAGAAGCGCATTCCATTGTGCGCCGGCTTGGGCGGTCCCTCGACGGATGCGGCCGCGGTCATTGTCGCCTTGGCGGAGCTCTGGGGAATTGATCGCACCGACCCCGCGCTCGACGACATTGCGCGGGGCATTGGTGCTGACGTCCCGTTCTTTTTGCACGCGAGCCCTTCGTTCTACGTAGGTGGGGGAGACGTGCTGGCAACTGAGTATCCCGTGCTGCCCGCAACGCCCGTCGTGTTGGTCAAGCCGCGCGAGGCAAGCGTTTCGACAATTGAAGCCTATCGACGTTTTGACGAGGCCCCGGTGCCTGCAGACAAGCCCGGCGCGATAGCTTCTGCCTTGCGTGCTGGTGATGCCGAGACGGCATATGCGCTCATCCATAACAACCTAGGTGTCATTTCCGCGCAGATGGAGCCGCAGATACAAACGGTTCTCGATTGGCTGCGTAAACAAGACGGCACCGTTGCTGTAGATGTGTGCGGATCGGGCGCCTGCTCGTTTGCCATTTGCGACACCGCCGCCACGGCCGAAAGGCTTGCCGACGCTGCCCAGCAAAACGGCTGGTGGTCCTGCGCGACGGAGCTCATTCCCAACACGGTTCGCATCGAAGGGTTGATTTCCGATCTCAGCCGAACACATTAGGCAAATAGGCCATTCCCGCAGCTAGCCGAACGCCCCCGCGGCCCCTCCTGGGGTCCGGGGGCGGTATTTCCCCAGTTGAAGGAACGGTGGAGATGTGTTTCGATGGGTCCGGTGGCCATGCTCCGCCCTCCGCCCGGCACCTCTTCCCAGACTCAGCCGGACGGTCGGTCAGTCTATTCCGTTTTGCCTTCAGGCTAGGCCAGCGGGGCATCGCCCCTCTCTGCGCGCGCCCTCTCGATGAGTCCCGGCGTCAGGTCGAGCTCGGCCAGAGGCACATCCTCCACGCCGTAGGCGTCCAGCAGCGCCGCCGCGTCGTCCCCGAGCATCGCCCTGAAGGCGCGGGCGGGCGTCGTGAAGCCGAGCGCGCCGCGGGGCTCGGAGTTCACGTGCGACATGGCCAGCGCCATG
>UROZ01000068.1 GCA_900549655.1 uncultured Collinsella sp. | reverse complement strand
GCGCCGTGCATGCCGCCTGTCGCCTCGCCGCAAGCGTAGAGGCCCTCAACGCCCGTGTGCGCGGTCTTATCGATCTTGATGCCGCCGTTAGCGGCGTGGGCATACATCGCAACGCGCATCTCGTCAGTCGGGGCGATGCCGTGCTCGTCTTGCAGCCAGGTGGCAAAAGTCTGCACAAATTCTGGGACATCCTCACTGGGGAAGTCGTAGTGGAGTGCCAGGCCTTCGGCACCTGCCTTATCGATGACGAGATCGATAGCGCGGGAGGCCAAACGTGACGTGAAGGGACCATATCCAGAGCGCTGCTCGAGCAGGTCGTCCAGCTTGTCGTCGGCAATATCTGCCGGCTGGTCTACATGTACGTAGCGCCAGGTTTTCTCGTTGAAGACCAAGTTACGCCTGGGCTCGATGAAGCCGGGCATCATCTGCATGAACTCTATATTAGTAAGTGTTGCGCTGTGCGCCAGCGCGATGGCCTGCGAGGAGCTGAGCACATCAGCCGACGTAAGGCTGCGCTCGAACAGGCCGCCTGTGCCACCGGCTGCGATGATCGTGGCCTTGGCAGCAAAGGGCACGATTCGATTTTCGGTGAGGTCGTAGAGCACGGTTCCGGTTATTCTGCCGTTCGTGTCCTCAACAAGGTCGATAAGCTCATGGCGGGGGAGCAGACGAATGCCGAGCGACTCGATCCGGGCCGTCAGAGCGTCATCAAGGGGCTTGCGGGTGAGGCCGCGCCACATGCGCGTTTTGTGGTCAAAGCAGGGGATAAACTGCTTTTGCTGAGCGCTCTCAGCGCTTTGCGGACGCTGGAGCTCAACGCCCAGGTCTTGCTCGAGCCATTCAATTGCCTGGGGAATGCCGTGGACAAACGTCTGGACAAGCTCGGGGTCGGCGACACCGCCGCCGACGGTCTGGATGGTGTCGATGAGGTCTTGTTCGTCGTCTTCGTTAACGGGTCCGATAAGCCCCAGGCCCCAGGTTCCGGGGAAGAAGCTCGATCCACTCATAATCTTGCCGGCGCTTGCCACAGCGACGGTTGCGCCCGTGCGTGCCGCTTCGATGGCGGCGCAAAGGCCCGCAATGCCAGATCCAATTACCAGTACATCAGTCGATTCCATCGGATTCCTTTCTCGTCCGGCGCATTGTCGCATGGGTGATCGGCAATGGGGCCGCAAAGACTCGGCAAATCGGTAAAGGGCAAATATGGCAGGTGGGCGTCATAGGCGTTCTGACGCTCCGTCTCATCACATCTCGTATTTCGCCCCAACTGATATATCGGCATTAGCTACCCTGCGACAGCGCATACAAAAAGAGCCGCCACCTCGAAAGGTAGCGGCTCTAAAGCTCAACTATATGAGCATCGCGCGGGCGCGATTAGGCCTTGAGGGCCTCCTCGACGGCGACAGCGCAGGCGACGGTGGCACCGACCATGGGGTTGTTGCCCATGCCGATGAGACCCATCATGTCGACGTGCGCAGGCACGGAGGAAGAACCGGCGAACTGGGCGTCGGAGTGCATGCGGCCCATGGTGTCGGTCATGCCGTAAGAGGCAGGGCCGGCGCCCATGTTGTCCGGGTGCAGGGTACGGCCAGTGCCGCCACCAGAAGCGACGGAGAAGTACTTCTTGCCAGCCTCGAGGCGCTCCTTCTTGTAGGTGCCAGCGACGGGGTGCTGGAAGCGCGTGGGGTTGGTGGAGTTACCGGTGATCGAGATATCGACGTTCTCGTGCCACATGATGGCAACGCCCTCGCGGACGTCGTCGGAGCCGTAGCAGTTAACGGCAGCACGGGGACCATCGGAGTAGGGGATGGTCTCGACGACCTTGAGCTCGCCCGTGTAGTAGTCGAACTGGGTCTTCACATAGGTGAAGCCGTTGATGCGGGCGATGATCTGAGCAGCGTCCTTGCCCAGACCGTTGAGGATGACGCGAAGCGGCTTCTTACGAGCCTTGTTGGCGTTCAGAGCCAGGCCGATAGCGCCCTCAGCGGCAGCGAAGGACTCGTGGCCGGCCAGGAAGGCGAAGCACTCGGTGTCGTCGGAGAGCAGCATAGCGCCCAGGTTGCCGTGGCCCAGACCGACCTTGCGGTCCTCGGCGACGGAGCCGGGAACGGTGAAGGCCTGGATGCCCTCGCCGATGATGGCAGCAGCCTCAGAAGCGGTCTTGGCCTCGCGCTTGACAGCGAGAGCGCAGCCGAGGGTGTAGGCCCACTCAGCGTTCTGGAAGGCGATGGACTGGGTGTTGTTGACGATCTCACGCGGGTTGAAGCCCTTGTCGGTGCAGATCTGCAGAGCTTCCTCGAGGGAGGCGATGCCGTTGTCGGCGAGGCACTTGTTGATCTTGTCAGCGCGGCGCTCGTAACCTTCGAACGTAACAGTCATAGTTATTTCCCTCCCTTTCTACTCGTGAACCGGGAACACGCTGGCGACGGAGTGAGTCTCCTCGTCGGTGCGCGGGTCGATGTACTTGGCAGCGTTCTCCCACTGACCATAGTGGCCCATAGCGCCAGCGATGGCCTCCTCGGGGGTCTTGCCGGCCTTGACGGCGTCGGTGAACTTACCGAGGTTCAGGAACTCGAACGCGATGATCTCGTTCTTGTCGTTGAGAGCCATGCGGGTGACGTAGCCCTGAGCGAGCTCGAGGTAACGAGCGCCCTTGGCCTTGGTGCCGAACATGGTACCGACCTGAGAGCGAAGGCCCTTGCCGAGGTCGTCGAGGGAGGCGCCCACGGGCAGGCCGCCCTCGGAGAACGCGGTCTGGCTGCGGCCGTAAACGATCTGCAGGAAGATCTCGCGCATAGCAACGTTGATGGCGTCGCAGACGAGGTCGGTGTTAAGGGCCTCGAGGATGGTCTTACCGGGAAGGATCTCGGAAGCCATGGCGGCAGAGTGGGTCATGCCCGAGCAGCCGATGGTCTCAACGAGGGCCTCCTCGATGATGCCGTCCTTGACGTTCAGCGTGAGCTTGCAGGCGCCCTGCTGAGGTGCGCACCAACCCACACCGTGCGTAAGACCGGAGATGTCGGAAATCTCCTTAGCCTGGACCCACTTGCCCTCCTCGGGGATGGGTGCGGGGCCGTGGTATGCACCCTTGGCAACGGGGCACATGTTCTCCACTTCCTGTGAGTACTGCATGCCTCTCCTCTCTATCGTGTTGGCGTCCCGTCTGGGGGTCGTGGCTGGCGATTGCCGGGCGACCCTTCGAAAGGGACATGACATGCAGCCCCTATAATACCGCGAAATGCACGGAATATTCGGCGAACGGCTCAGTTTTCGTATCGAGAAGTCCGGAAGTTTTAATTGAAACGGTTTAACGCTATGTTCTGTGGTCGCGAACTTCCGTAGAGGGGGTCCGTCTTTGGCAAGCTTTTGGTCAGCTCTTGTAAGCGTTGCAGGGGTTGACCTGTTGCAACGGTGCCGTTCGCCGCCTGTTTACTGCCTTTGGCCACGCGAGTGTATTGTTTTGCGTGAATGTTTTGATGGCACGCTTCAATCGTGCTGTATTGGATGGCAAGCAGATCCCGGTGAAGGGAGCGCCATGCAGCGCGTTTGGAGAACGGTTACCGGCTTTTACCATGTCTGTGCCCGCGGTACGGGCAAGCGGCTCATCTTTGAGGGCGATGACGACCGGTGGGAGTTTTTGGAGCTGATGCGCGAGTGCTGTCGCGAGGAGGGCGTGACGGTTATCGCCTGGTGCCTTATGGGCAATCACGTGCATTTGGTGCTTGCAGATTACGAGGACAGGATGAGCGCGGCAATGCACCGGCTGCTTTTGACGTACGCGCGGCGGTTCAATAAGCGCACGGGGCGCACAGGCCATCTGTTCCAAAACCGTTTTGACCGGCGCTCGCTCGATACCGATTGGCAGGTGATGGAGGCTATTCGCTCTGTACACGCCGATCCGCAGGAGGTGGGCGTTAGCCTAATCGAGCGTTATCCCTGGAGCAGCTTTCCGGAACATCTACGCGCTTACGACGGTGATGCGGCCGATGCCGCGAGGGGATTTTCTGATCCTTCTTGCGTGCTTGAGCTTTTTGGCTCTGTCGAGGGCTTTATTGCCTATTCGCTTTCGACGCCCGACGGCAGTGAACCAGCGCTGTGCGATATGAAAGAGACGGAGTGGGAACGCCACGCCTTTGCCGACAAGATGGCGAAGAGCCTCGGGGTTCCGCTCAACGAACTCAAGGCCGTTGCGCCCTCGCGGCGAGACGGAATCATTTTCGCTCTGCACGATGGCGGCTACACGGTGCGCGAGATCGAACGGTATACGGGAATCAGTAAGAGTACCGTATCTCGTATCGCGCGCGCTTATGCGCGGGTGAAGGCTCAGGCTGAGCTCTCGGAATAGAAAATGGCCGAATCACTCTTAGTCAAGCGATTCGGCCAACAAAAATCTTAAGATTTGGGACAAGTACTACTGATTATTTTGCCCCTCGAGCATGCCGTCGAGGGTGCGCCAGGCGAGCTCGGCGCATTTGACGCGGGCGGGCATGTGCGAGATGTCCTGGAGCTGGGCGGCTTCGTCCAGGTCTTCCAGGTCCTCCTCGGAGAGCTGCTCGCCGCGGATCATGGCGAGGAAGAGCTCTGCCAGGCGGAGAGCTTCCTCGACGGTCTCGCCGGTGATGAGGTCGGCCATGATGTCGGCACTGGCCTGACTGATGGCGCAGCCGTGGCCGGTAAAGGAGGCCTCCTCGATCACGCCGTTCTCGACACGCAGCTGCAAGGTGAGCTCGTCTCCGCAGCTGGGGTTGATACCGTCGTGCTCGTGCGTGGGAGCATCCATCTCGTACTTATAGTCGGGGTGCGAGTTGTGCTCCATAAACGTGGTGGAGGTGTACAGATTACCCATTGAACGTGCTCCAAACGTGATGCATGCCGGCGATGAACTTGTCGATGTCGGCCTTGTCGTTGTAGAAGGCCACGCTGGCGCGGCAGCAGGCAAGGTTCTCGACGCCCAGCCAGGTGAGCAGCGGCTGCGCGCAGTGGTGGCCGGCGCGGATGCAGACGCCGTCCATGTCCATGATGCTCGCGACGTCGTGCGGGTGAATTCCCTTGACGTTAAAGCTCACAACGCCGTGGTGGTTGTCCCAGTAGATGGAGCCGATGATTTGGACAAAGTCGAGCTGCATGAGTTCGCCCATCAGATAGTGGACGAGTGCCTGCTCGCGGGTCTGGATGTTCTCGTAACCCACCGTGTTGACCAGGTAATCAAGGGCGGCACCCGTGGCGAAGATGCCGGCGGCGTCCTGCGTGCCGGCCTCGAATTTCTCGGGGACGGGCGCCCAGACGGCGTCCTGCTCGGTGACCGAATCGATCATTTCGCCGCCGGTGAGCATGGGCGGCATGGCGTTGAGCAGGTCCATCTTGCCCCACAGCACGCCGATGCCCATGGGGCCCATGGCCTTGTGCGCGCTAAAGGCAAAGAAGTCGGCGCCCAGGTCGGCCACATCGACCGGCATGTGCGGCAGCGACTGCGCGCCGTCGACGACCAGATAGCCGCCGCACTTGTGCACGAGCTTGCCGAGGTTCTTGACCGGGTTCTCGACGCCCAGCACGTTGGAGACCTGTCCCACGGCCAGGATCTTGGTCTTGGGACCCACCTTGGCAAGAACCTCCTCGGTGGTGAGCTGGCCGGTCTTGGTGGGGTAGAGGTAGACGAGCTTGGCGCCGGTCTCGCGGCAGACCTGCTGCCACGGAATCAGGTTGGAGTGGTGCTCCATGATGGTGATGACGACCTCGTCACCGGGCTCGAGCACCGTGGGTGCAAAGCTCTTGGCGACCAGGTTGAGCGACTCGCTCGTGTTGCGGGTGAAGACGACCTCGTTGGCCTGGGCGGCGCCGATGAGGTCGGCGATCTGCTGGCGGACCTTCGCGATGGCATCGGTGGCCTCGACGGACAGCGAGTACAGGCCGCGCAGGGGGTTGGCGTTCATACGCTGGTAGAAGTCGCGCTCGGCGTCGAGCACGCAGGCGGGGCGCTGCGCGGTGGCGGCGCTATCGAGGAAGGCGATCTCGGGGTGCTGCTGGAACAGCGGGAACTGGCCCTTGTAGGGGTTGGTCTCGATGTCCACGGTGGGCCAGCCGCGCGAAGCCTCGTCGCTGGCGTCGAGCTCCATGGGCTCGGGGGCAGTACAGGTGTCGCATTTAACGTGCTCGGTGTCGATCATGCGAGCTCCTCTTCAAAGTTGTCGATCAGGTTGTTGCCCAGGCGGACGACGGCGGCGCGGGTGCGCTCGTCGGTCGCGGAAAGCGCGGCGTCCTCCAGCTTGGCGCGGATGAACAGGTCCTCGGCGGCGTTTTGGTCAAGGCCGCGGCAGGCGAGGTAGAACAGCTGCTCGTCGCGGACGTGACCGATGGTGGCGCCGTGGTTGCCGGCGACGTCGTCCTCGTCGCAGAGAATGACGGGAACGGTCTTGTTGTCGACGCCCTTGTTGGCCAAAAGCACCGTCTCGCGCTCGGTGCCGGTTGCACCCTTGCAGCCGTGCACGAGGTCGATGGTGCCGCGGTAGACCTTCTTGGACGTGCCGGTCAGCACGCCGTTGGCGTCGATCTCGCACTCGGTCTTGCGACCGCGGTGGCGCAGCTCGTAGTTAAAGTCGCGCACCTGCTCTCGGGCGCCCAAGTAATCAGTATCGATGGTGACCTTGGCGGTATCGCCCAGCAGGTCGCCGGCAAGGCCGGTGGCGCTGGCGCCGGCACCCAGAACGGTGTGCTGCACGTTGACGCGCGCGCCCTCGTCCAGGAACAGGCCGGTGTCGTCGAGCGCGATCCAGCTATCGTCGAGCGTCTGCGTGCAGGTCACGTTGGCGGTGGCGTACTCGTGGGCGCACACACGTAGCACGGAGCCCACGACGCCTTGGCCGGCAACGGGGGAGTCCAGGGCCATGCGCAGGTCGAGCGTTGCCTGCGGACGGGCGACGACATCGATGGCGGCGATGGCCGCGGCAGCGTCGACGCCACTCACGCGCACGGTAACCGTGGCGTGCTTGTATGCGGGCACATCGATAACGATGCGCTTGGAGGCATGCTCGGCCAGGTAGGCGTAGGCAGCCTCGCCCATGCCAGTCTCGAAGGCCTCGGCAGGGGAGAGCTCCTCCTCGAGCTTGATGGCGCCGGCCTGGTAGATGGAGGTGGCGGGCACGTCGAGCTCGGTCTCGGGCGTGATGCGGGCGCGGTCGGCGGCGTCGCCGGGGGCGGAGGCGCGGCGCTCGGGGAAGCGCTCGGCCATGGTGTCCATGGCGGCTTCGAACGCGTCTGCCACGCCAGTAAACTGCTCGTCCAAGCCCTCGACCTCAACGGCCTCGGTGGGAGCGGCGGCAAGCTCGTCAGAGAGCTCGAGCTTGGTCTGGTTCATCTTGAGCCAACCCCAAGTGGCAGCCGGCATCGCATTGACCTGCTCAAGGGTGGTAGCAGCGGTGTTCGTGGTCTGTTTCATTATCCGATCGCTCCTTCCATCTCGAGCTTGATCAGGTTGTTCATCTCGACGGCGTACTCAAGCGGCAGCTCCTTGGAGACCGGGTTGGCAAAGCCGTTGACAATCATGGTACGGGCCTCTTCCTCCGAGATACCGCGGCTCATCAGGTAGAACACCTTGTCGTCGCCGATACGGCCGATGGTGGCCTCGTGGCCAATGTCGACGTTCTTGGCGCGGATGTCCATGGCCGGAATAGTGTCGGAGCGGCTCTGGTCGTCGAGCATCAGCGACTGGCAGCTCACGGTTGCCTTGGAGCCCTCGGCCTTGGGCGTGGCCACGATGGAGCTGCGGAACGTCTGGATGCCGCCGCTCTTGGAGATGCCCTTGGTCTCGACCGTTGCCGAGGTCTCAGGCGCGTTGAGCACGACCTTGCAGCCGGTGTCGAGGTTCTGACCGGCGCCGGCAAAGGTGATGCCGGTAAAGCTCGAGCGGGCGCGGCGGCCATTGAGCACGCTCATGGGGTAGAGGTAGCCCACGTGGCTGCCGAAGGAGCCGCTTATCCACTCGATGTCGCCGTCCTCGTCCACGCGCGCACGCTTGGTGTTGAGGTTGTACATGTTCTTGGACCAGTTCTCGATGGTCGAGTAGCGCAGGTGCGCACGCTTGCCCACAAAGAGCTCGACGGCGCCGGCGTGGAGGTTTGCCACGTTGTACTTGGGCGCGGAGCAACCCTCGATAAAGTGCAGGTCGGCATCGTCCTCGACGATGATGAGCGTGTGCTCAAACTGGCCGGCGCCCTTGGCGTTGAGGCGGAAGTAGCTCTGCAACGGAAAATCGAGCTTGGTGCCCTTGGGCACGTAGACAAACGAGCCGCCCGACCACACGGCGCCGTGCAGAGCCGCAAACTTGTGGTCGGTGGGCGGGATGAGCGTCATAAACTTCTCGTGGATGAGCGGCTCCCACCGCGGATCGTGCAGGGCCTCCTCGATGCCGGAGTAGACGATGCCCATCTTGGACGCGGTGTCCTGCATGTTGTGGTAGACGAGCTCGGAGTCGTACTGCGCGCCGACGCCCGCCAGGTAGCTGCGCTCGGCCTCGGGGATACCCAGGCGCTCAAAGGTGTTCTTGATGTCGTCGGGCACCGACTCCCAGTCGTGCTTTTGGTCGGTGTTGGGTTTGACGTAGGTGACGATGTTGTCCATGTCCAGACCCTCGATGGAGGGTCCCCACGTCGGGTCCGGGAAGCGGTTAAAGATCTCGAGGGACTTGAGGCGCAGGTCGAGCATCCACTGCGGCTCGTCCTTCTTGGCGCTGATCTCGCGCACGATGTCGGGCGTGATGCCGGCATCGAGGCGCTCGAATCCCTCCTCGCCATAAGTGAAGTCGTAGAGGCTGCGGTCGATGTCCGCGACCTCGGTGCGGTTCTTGGTCATTGCGTCGCCCCTTTACGCCTGCTGCTCGGCAGCGGCGGCCTCGGCCTGGGCGCGCTGCTCGGCGGCCTCATGCTCGAAGGTCTCAAAGCCGTTCTTGTCGATCCAGGGGATGAGCGAGGCGTCGTCCTCGCGCACGATGTGGCCCTTGACCATAACGTGGACGCGGTCGACATCCAGGTGCTCCAGGATGCGCGTGTTGTGCGTGATGATGAGCATGGAGCCGTCGCAGCTCTTGCGGTAGGCGTCCATGCCATGACTGACGGTGGAAAGGGCGTCGACGTCCAGGCCGGAGTCAGTCTCGTCCAGGATGGCGAGCTTGGGCTGCAGCAGCAGAAGCTGGAGCATCTCGACCTTCTTTTTCTCGCCGCCCGAGAAACCCACGCCCAGCTCGCGGTTGAGGTAGGCGGTATCCATGTTGAGCTCGGCCGCGAGCTCCTTCACGCGGCGGCGGAACTCCTTGCCCTTCATCTCCAGGCCGGGGCGGCCGGCGATGCTGGCGCGCAAAAAGCTCGACAGCGGCACGCCCGGAATCTCGACCGGGGCCTGGAAGCTCAGGAACAGGCCGGCGCGCGAACGCTTGTCGGTGGTGAGCTCGGTGATGTCCTGGCCGTCAAAGACGATGCGGCCGTCGTTGACCGTGTAGACGGGGTCGCCCATGACCAGGTGGCCGAGGGTGGACTTGCCGGCGCCGTTGGGTCCCATCAGCACGTGGGTCTCGCCGGCGGCGACGTTGAGGTTGACGTTGTGGAGGATGGTCTTCTCGTCCACGGAGGCGGTCAGACCTTCGATGGAAAGCAGCGGATTTGCGCTCATGCTGTCCCTCTCTGTATATGGTGTACTCATAGGTGTACTAAACCCTAGGAATCTTCTCGGAATAAAGTTACTATGGGTTCGGCGTTAGTCAAGGGAAAACCCGACTAATCCACTCGACTTTTCAAATTCTGGGACAAAATAACCTGTTGTGTTTGTCCCATTTACTTAAGATTTGGGACAAACAAACCAGGTTATGTTGTCCCAGATGCGATGGGAGGGTAGGTATGCTCATTTCTTCCAAGGGCCGCTATGCCCTCCGGCTGATGATCTATATCGCGGCGCTGGGCGACGCCGAGGGCAAGATTGCCCTGCGCGAGGTTGCCGACCGCGAGCATATCTCACAAAAGTATTTGGAGCAGCTGGTTCGTCCGCTTATGAAGGCGGGCCTGCTTAAGAGCGTGCGCGGCAAGGGCGGCGGCTACATGATGGCCAAGGATCCAGCCGAGGTGCGTGCCGGCGACATCCTGCGCGCCGTCGAGGGCAGCACGGCGCCCGTGGCGTGCGACGGCATCGACAACAGCTGCACCCGCAGCGATTTGTGCTCGACCGTCAAGTTCTGGCGCGGCCTGGACGACGTGATCGAAAAGTACGTCGACGGCGTGAC
>UROZ01000067.1 GCA_900549655.1 uncultured Collinsella sp. | reverse complement strand
CGTACATGAAGCAGTTCGATGTGGTTCATTCGGGCAACTATTGCTTTACCGAGCGTGAACTTCCCAAGTTGAAGGCCGCGGGCATCACGATTTCGTTTGACTTCTCGGACGATTCGACCGACGAGTACTACGAGCAGATTGCTCCCTACGTTGACTTCGCGTTCTTTAGCGCGGCAGACGCTGCGAGCGAGGATGAGATTCGCGAGCGCCTTGCCTGGGTGAAGAGCCTGGGCCCATGTTTTGTGTCCGCAACGGCTGGCGCCGAGGGCTGCATTGCCTATGACGGCGGGCGTTACTATCGGCAGCATGCCAAGCCCGTGGCAGACATGAAGGACACCATGGGTGCGGGCGACTCGTTCCTGACTTCGTTCCTGATGTGCTATCTCGATTCCGCCAAGCGTGGCGAGGATGGTGCTGAGGCCATCGAGCGCGCACTCGACTTTGCGGCGGGGTTTGCTTCGACCGTATGCGGCATGGAAGGCTCCTGGGGCCATGGAGCGCCAATTTCCGAATAGGTGAGCAGCCCCGCGGAGTTGAATTGCCACCTCCCCGGGACCTCGTGTGCAAAAAACGCCAAATATGAGTACTGTCATTAATTTAGTAACAGCAAAATCGGCCCTTTGAGGCTCTGCTTGAGGTTCTGCAGCCGATTAAAACCTGGTAAATATGGCTTTGTCCATGTTAAAGCGCCTTGATAATGAACGGCTGTTCACTATCAAGGCATTGTTTTGACACAATGTAATGTTACTAGCTTTGCAACAGTACTCATATTTGGCATTTTTTGCCCACCGGGGTCAGCGGAAGGCGAAAATGGAGCGTGAATTATCTAAAACGATCGATTCGATACTCTCCGCGGCGTAGTTTTTAAGTTCGGCAATGTGTCGGGAGGTACTTTTTAGCGATGCGACGAGCTGCTGCGCGCTTGTGTTTGATTGCTGGTCGAATGGTGCATCGGTCTCGAGCAGTAGACGGTCGAGTGGAATCTGTCGTGCGTATTCGCGACCGCGCTTGGTGGCGAGCATACGCTCGTTCACGGAAAAATAGCAGCCTGCGTTTCGCGCGCGGGCGAGTTCGTCCGAAGTGCCGCTAAACCAGTGGAAGATGATAACGGGGGAGTCGGGGTTTGGGATGAGTAATCCGTGCGATTCGAGGGCGTCCAGTACGGTTCCTGCCGAACGAACGGCGTGAATTGATATCACGCGCCCGACAAGAGGATGCTGCACGAGCGCATCGCAGAGCCGGTCAAGCGCCTGTATTTGAAGCGGTTCGCTTCCGGCAAAGCGCGCGGAAAAGTCGAGTCCCACCTCGCCGATGTAGCGCTCTTGGGCAGCAACTTCGCAAAGCAGATTGACTTCGGCAGGACCGCAGCGGCCGTCGGCGAGCCACCAGGGATGGAGGCCGGCGCCCGCGATAATGTTTGGGTAGCGGCCGGCCCGCTTTTTTGCTGCCGCGAAGTCGCGTGGGTCGACCCCGCAGTCAAAGAGCCCCAGGCCCAACGCCGCCGACTCACTGGCTGCAGCATCGGGGCCGAGCATCAAATCAAGATGACAATGCGTGTCAAAGAATTGCGGTCCCATCGCAGGACATCCTGCTAGTCCAGGCGTTGGCCGTCGGCGCGCACGCGCTCGGTGCCGCGCCCGCTGATCTGGCGGATAACCTCGCCGGCAATCATCTGACCCATGATGGGCGGCATAAAGCTGGCGGTGCCCAACTCGGTACGCTCGTGGATGTTGGACGGGTCGCGGGGTTGGGTCTTAACCGATTCCTCGCAGCTAAACAGCACGTGCAGGCTTTTGATTCCGCGCTTCTTACATTCTTTGCGCATAATGCGGCTCATGGGGTCACGTACCGTATCGAAAATGTCGGCAAAGCGGAGGCACTCGGGATGGAGTTTGTTGGCCCCGCCCATGGAGCTAACCAAACGAATGTCGTGGTCCTGAGCATATTTGGCAATGGTGAGCTTGGCCGAGATGGTGTCGATGGCGTCGACGACGTAGTCGAGCTTGCCGTCCGTCTGCTCCAAAACGCTCGCGAAGAACTCGTCGATGTTGTCACTCAGCAGGTATTCGGTGCGTTTGATAACGGTGGCGGCGGGATTGATATCGCTGATCATGGCTTCCATCACGTCCACCTTGCGTTTGCCGACGGTGCTGTGAAAGGCGATGGCCTGGCGATTGATATTGCTGGGCGCGATGATGTCCTTGTCCAGAATTACAAAATGACCGATGCCGCCGCGGGCGAGTGCCTCGCAGCAATTGGAGCCCACGCCACCGCAGCCGAGCACCAGCACTGTGGAGTTGGCGAGTTTGTCGAGCGCCTCGCGGCCCATGATGATCTCGAGCTTAGTATCGCGCGTCTCGACGGGAGCGGCAGCAGTTTCGGTCATAGACATCCTCCGATGGGGAAGCGAATCGTGTTTTAGCTATCGCCATTATAGGTATTATCGCGATTCCATTTGAGCCCTAGGGGCTTGTTGAAATGAGGCAGAGATTCGCATAAGATGAAGCAGATGGCACCCGTTGCCGCGGGTTGGCCAACTCCCAAACACGTTTGTAGCGTGAGAAGTGGCCGTCTTCGCATTACGCGGGGGCGGCTATTTTTTTTGAGTGTAAGATTAGACAATTAGACAAACATCTAAATATCGAGTATAGTGTGCGCGTCATGAGAGATGATGAGAGGAGGTCTTATGCCGGGAGAGGGTTTTAAGGCGCTGGCCGATCCTACGCGGCGGCGCATTTTGGAACTGCTGCGCGAGGGCAATTGCACGGCCGGGGAGCTTGCCGAGCATTTTGACATCAGCAAGCCGTCATTGAGCCATCACTTGGCGACGCTCAAAAACGCCGGGTTGGTGACCGACGAGCGCCATGGCCAAAACATCGTATACAGCTTAAACACCACCGTCATGCAGGACTTGATCGGTTGGTTTATGGGCTTTACAAACACGGAAGGTGATAAGGATGAATAACGAAAACAAGGGCATTCACGCCACGGGGGTATCGCGGCGTGTGTGGATTGCGCTGATCGCTCTGTGCGTCGCCAATGTCGTAGCGCACCTCATGGTGATGCCGAGCTTGCCTGCGCAGATTCCCACGCATTGGGGCGCGAACGGCGCCGTCGACGGTTGGGGTCCTAGCTGGATGGCCTCCGCGCTCGGCGTGCTGCCTCTGGCGCTTCTCGCAATGTTCTGCGTGGTGCCGCGCATCGACCCCAAAGGTGAGGCATATCGAACCTCGGGCAAGTTCTACCAGGGCTTCGTAATCGCCTTTACCTTGTTCATGTGCGCCATAAGCTGGCTGGGAGAGCTTACGGTCTGGGGCGTGGTGCCGGCGGTCGGTTCGGTTAACGTGCTGATTTCCGGTGTTGTCGGTTTGCTGTTCATCGGCGTAGGCAACTACTTGCCGCGTGTGAAGCAGAACTATACGCTCGGCATCAAGACACCTTGGGCGCTTGCCGATCCCGAGAACTGGCACCGTACGCAGCGTTTTGGCGGTGCCTGCTTTATGGTGCTGGGTATTGGCCTGATTGTGATGGGCGTGGCAGGCAGCGTGCTTTCGAGTGAAGTCGTCGCCGCGGTGATTGCGGTTCTGGCGTTTGGTTCGGTCGGAGCCGTCTACGCCTACTCGTATCTGCTGTGGCGCAAATCGCAGCGGGCCGTTCGCTAAGGTTGCGGAAAACTAGCGTACGCAGTTCATAGTGTGTTAAGGGGGACTTTTCCCAGGTAGTATTAGGGGGTGTGGGCAACCATGCCCCTTTTTCGTTACGTTTCAGAGCTGGTTTTTCCATTTCGTTTCCACTAAGGCGAAACAAGAATAGGGAAACAGCAGGTAGAAAGGATAAAACAGGCAAATGGCGGAGTTTATCTACCAGATGTATCAGGCTCGCAAGGCCCATGGCGACAAGGTAATCCTTGACGACGTGACCCTGAGCTTCTACCCCGGTGCCAAGATCGGCGTCGTGGGTCCCAACGGTATGGGCAAGTCGACCCTGCTCAAGATCATGGCCGGCATCGAGGAGGTCTCCAACGGCGATGCCAGGCTCACCCCCGGCTACACCGTGGGTATCCTGCAGCAGGAGCCGCCACTCGACGACGACAAGACCGTCATCGAGAACGTGCGCATGGCATTTGGCGACATGATTGCCAAGATCGATCGCTTCAACAAAATCGGCGAGGAGATGTGCGACCCGGACTGCGACATGGACGCCCTCATGGCCGAGATGGGCAAGCTCCAGGACGAGATCGACGCCGCCGATGGCTGGGATATCGATTCCAAGCTCGGCCAGGCCATGGACGCCCTGCAGCTGCCCGATTCCGACATGCCGGTCAACGTGCTCTCTGGCGGCGAGCGCCGTCGCGTGGCCCTGTGCAAGCTGCTGCTCGAGGCTCCCGACCTGCTGTTGCTCGACGAGCCCACGAACCACCTGGACGCCGAGTCGATCCTGTGGCTCGAGCACTTCCTGCACAACTACCAGGGCGCGGTGCTTGCCGTCACACACGATCGCTACTTCCTGGATAACGTTGCCGAGTGGATCTGCGAGGTCGACCGCGGTCACCTCTATCCCTACAAGGGCAACTATTCCACGTATCTGGAGACCAAGGCCGCCCGTATCGAGGCGCAGGGCAACCGCGACGCCAAGCTCGCCAAGCGCATGGAGGCCGAGCTCGAGTGGGTACGCAGCTCGCCCAAGGCTCGCCAGGCCAAGAACAAGGCTCGTCTGGCTCGCTACGAGGAGATGGAGGCCGAGGCTCGCGCAAGCCAAAAGCTCGACTGGACCGACATCCGCATCCCCGTGGGCCCGCGTCTGGGCAACAAGGTGCTCGAGGCTCATCACCTGCACAAGGAGTTCGATGGCCGTGTGCTCATCGACGACCTATCGTTCACCCTGCCGCGCAACGGTATCGTGGGTGTCATCGGCCCCAACGGTGTCGGTAAGACCACGCTGTTCAAGACCATCGTGGGCCTGGAGCCGCTGACTTCGGGCGAGCTCGAGGTGGGCGAGACCGTCAAGATCTCCTATGTCGATCAGAACCGTTCCGGCATCGACCCCGATAAGAACCTGTGGGAGGTCGTCTCGGACGGCCTGGACCACATGATGGTCGGTGAGACCGAGGTTCCGAGCCGTGCTTATGTGGCGAGCTTTGGCTTTAAAGGCCAGGACCAGCAGAAGCGCGCCGGCGTACTCTCCGGTGGCGAGCGCAACCGTCTGAACTTGGCGCTTACGCTCAAGCAGGGCGGCAACCTGCTGCTCCTTGACGAGCCCACGAATGACCTCGACGTCGAGACGCTGTCCTCGCTCGAAGCGGCGCTGCTGGAGTTCCCGGGCTGCTCGGTGGTCATTAGCCACGACCGTATGTTCCTGGACCGCGTCGCCACGCACATTCTGGCGTGGGAGGGCACCGACGAGAATCCGGGCAACTGGTATTGGTTTGAGGGCAACTTCGAGGCCTATCAGGCCAACCGCATCGAGCGCCTGGGCGAGGATGCAGCCCAGCCGCATCGTATTCACCGCAAGCTGACGCGCGACTAGATCGTTACGCGGTTTTCCAAACCGCGTAACTGCTCGACGCTGCGCGGATCGCAAGCACCCCATCTTGCCGTTCAAGCCGTCGCTCGCGTACCGAAGTACGCGTCGCTCCTCTTTCACGGCAACCTGGGGCACTTGCGGCCCGCTCGCTGTTGGTTACGCAACATCAACAAATAAAAACGGCTCAAATCCTGATTTGGATTTGAGCCGTTTGTCGTTACTGCTCGGGTTCTTCGACTTTATCGATGGTCCAGGCGGCTCCGAGACCGCCGGTGGTGTTGCGGCGGATGCGCACGGTAACCTCGCGGCGCTCGCCGGCCTGCGTATAGTGCAGGGGGAAGCTTGCGCGGTTTCGCGCGGCCTCGATGGTACCGCGCTCGCGGGCGATCCAGTAGTACTCGCCGACAATGCCGAGGGTATCGGCGCCGTAGGGGAGATAGGTCGACAGCTGGTGTAGCAACGGGCCGGGGCAGAAGACCTCGGTTGCGAAATCGATGGGGAAGTCCTCGGGGATGGTCGGTGCTGCGGGTGCGGGGGTTGGGGCCTCTGCGAGTACCGAAGCCGGTGCCGGTGCGGGAATTTGGTCGCAAGCAGAGGTGGGCACGGATTCGATGACGGGTGCGGGCTCCGGCGTCGCTTCCGGCTTGATTGTGGAATCTGCGGGCTTCACGGTGACGGGCGCGTCTGCAGCTTCAGTTTCAACCTCAACCTGCGTCGCGCTCTCATTCTCGACGCTCGACTTTGCCTCGATGGGCGTGGATGCCATGGTGGTGATGCCGGCGTTGGCGTTCTCGGGGTCATAGACGACCGTAAGCGAGATGGCAGGCCGCGGCGTCTCGGGCTCCGGCGTCGACTCAGTAGCGTCTTGATCGTCGGGCTCGTCGGGCTGTTCGTCCTCGGCCTCGTCGCCAAAGATATCGCTGTTTTGGAACGCAGACGTCTCGGGTTGGTTAGCGGCTTCTTCGGTTGTCGACTTGGGAGCCTCGTTGAGCCCCGCAGTGGCTTCCTGCTCTGACATAACTTCGGGATCGGTCGTGGCGGCGATTTCGGTTCTGGCTTCTGCCGTCACCTCGATAGCGACTTCGATCTCTGTCTCGGGCTCGGGCTCGGGCTCGGGCTCGGGCTCCGGCACAGCTTCAGCCACGGGTTCGGGTTCGGGCTCAGGACGTTTAACGTGCTTGGGGCGCACGGCCTTGAGGTCCTTCTCACCGCGCTTTTTCTTTTTGTAGGACTGCTTGGCGCCCTTGGCGGTCTTGGGCTTGTCCTCGCCCTTGGCAAGCGCAGCATCCCAGGCCTCGTTGGCGATGACGGTGGCATACAGACGGCCGCCTTTAAAGACGGTCAGCTTAATGCAGTCGTTAAGTTCCTCGAGCAGCTCGCGCGTGGACTCAAAGCCCAGGTCATAAGCAGTCATGTCGCCTGCGGCGAGCGCCTCCTCGACCTGCGTCATAAACGTTTGCTTGCCGCATCCAATCGCATCGCGTAGCAGGCGATACAGATAGATGTGGTTGCCCAGCGAAAGCGTGGGCCTAACTATTGTCTTGCTCATGGCAAATCTCCTCTTTACACATGTAAAGCATCTTACCATCGCATAGCGTTCGCCATGGCGGCGCCCAAGGCAAACGGGCGCGAACCGCTGTCGATTCGCGCCCGTTATACAGGTCGGTTATCTATGAGAGGCAAATGTGCTTAGTTGCCCGATGCCGTGCCTTGGCTCGAGTTGTCAGATGCCGTGCCGGACGCGGTTCCGCTCGAGCTGTTCGAGCTGTTGGTGTTGCTGCTGTCTGTTGTGCCCGTTCCCGACGTGGTGTCGCTCGTCTGGCCGCCCGTGCTCGGCTGCGAACCGTCAGTCGTTTGGCTTGAGTCGGTCGTGCCGGACGGCGTGCTGCTGTTGGCCGTAGAGGAATCGGTGCCCTGCGATTGGTTTTGGGCGTTCGAGGACGAATTGGCAGAGGTAGAACTGTCTTGCGTATCGTCCGTCTGTGCCTGCTGATCCTGCGACTGGGTGTTGCCATTTGCATCGCTCTCGGTCGTGCGCGACGACAGGATTGGCTCGGGACGCTCGCCCAGACCCTCACCGGCAGTTGTGATATGGATGGCGCCGGCGCAGGCGATGACCGCGACGATGGCGATAGCGATCGAGAAGACGATGACCTTCTTTTGCGTCTGGCTGCGCTCGGCCGCTGCCTTGGCGCGCAGGCTGTTGGGGGCGACGCGCGCCGTGGTCGCGCGCCCCGCAACCTGGCGCATCTCCTGCGTAGTCGCGGCGCCGCCCAGGTGCTCCTCGGCATTAAGCTCAACGGGCTCATAGGCGCCGGCGGGATAGTCGGCGGCGGCGTGCGTACCTTTGAGGGCTTCGGCGCTGGCAGAGATAAAGTGGCGGTAGACCTGCGAGGACACAACGGTGATGACCGAGCTCACGGCGGCACCAATTACTGAACCAGCGATACCAATCTTGGAGGCAAGCGCTACGCTCGTGGCAGCAGCTGCGGCGCCGGCGATGATCTGGGGAATGGAAATGTCGTCAAACAGGCCCTTTTTGGGCGCGATGGCCATGGTCTGTCCGATGGAATGGTTCTCGTGCACGCCGTTGTTGAGCGATGCCGGCGTCATGACGCGCGTGCGCGGCGCGTCGGTGTACTTGGTTGTCATACGGGGTCCTCCCGGTGTAAATCTGCTTCGTTTCGTGTAGCCATCAGGGTACCCACCAGATGTGAATCGTACGTGACATTTAACAGATACCATCAACTCATCAATTGCTCACCAAGTTGGTGGGATGCGGTTACACCCGGCGGTTGAACTACAATAGGACTTGCTAATTGTTGTGAATGGCGTCTACGCACGGGAGCATTCTTATGAACCTTCACCTTTCTCAGTCTGATGGCTTTTTGCGTGTGGCGGCGGCATCGCCGCAGATTCGCGTTGCCGATGTCGAGGGCAATGCCGAGGTTGCGTTGGCAGCTGTTCGCGAGGCTGCCGAGCGCGGCGTTCGTGCTCTGGTGCTGCCCGAGTTTAACCTGACCGGCTATACCGCGGCCGACCTGTTCCATAACCGCACGCTGCTGCATGCCTGCGAGACCGCGCTGGCACATGTTCTCGATGAAACCCGTGAGCTGCCGATTGTCTTTACCATCGGTCTTCCCGTTGCAGTTGCCGAGAATATTTACAACTGTGCCGCCGTGTGCTGTGCGGGCGAGCTTTTGGGCCTCACGGCCAAGAAGTATCTGCCCAACTATGGCGAGTTCTACGAGCGCCGCTGGTTTGCTCCGGCGCCTGCGGATCCCGTGTGGGTTGAATTTGCCGGTCAGGGTCCGGTTCCGCTGGGTTCGGGGCTTGTCTACCGTTGCTGTGATGAGGATGCCGAGGATATGGTGCTGGGCGTTGAGGTCTGCGAGGACCTGTGGGTGCCGGCGCCCCCTTCGACCGAGATGGCGCTTGCCGGTGCGACGGTGATCCTCAATCCGTCGGCTTCGGACGAGATTATCGGTAAGGCGGATTACCGCCGCAGCCTCATTTCCAACCAGAGCGCGCGCCTGTACTGCGCCTATGCCTACGCGGACGCGAGCGAGGGCGAGTCCACAACCGACATGGTCTTTGCGGGCGAGAACCTCGTCTACGAAAACGGCTCCAAGCTCGCCGCGACCAAACTGCTTACCTGCGATATGGCCATCGCCGACGTTGACCTTGACCGCCTGGTTGCCGAGCGCCGTCGCTCGACGACGTGGACGCGCGCGGACGATGCGCCGGAGGCCACGACCATTGAGTTTTCGTTTGAGGGCGTGCTGGCCGAAGAACCTGTCTTGCGCGATGCCTGCGATATCGACCGCGTTTTCCCGCGCGCGCCCTTTGTGCCGGCCGACCACGGCGACCTGGCCGAGCGCTGCGAGACCATCCTCGACCTGCAGACTGCGGGCCTCAAGACCCGCCTCGCCCACACAGGTACCAAGGCTGCGGTCATCGGCCTTTCGGGCGGCTTGGACTCCACGCTAGCGCTGCTTGTGACCGTGCGTGCCTTCGATGCACTGGGGCTGTCGCGCACGGGTATCACGGCGGTTTCCATGCCCGGCTTTGGCACGACGCACCGCACTAAGTCCAATGCCGAGTCGCTCGCTCGTGACTTGGGTGTGAGCTTCCGCGAGGTCTCAATCCATGCTGCCGTGGAACAGCACTTTAAGGATATCGAGCATGATCCGGCCGTGCAGGACGTGACCTACGAGAACAGCCAGGCGCGCGAGCGTACGCAGATTCTGATGGATCTGGCCAACCAGGCTGGCGGTTTTGTCATCGGCACGGGCGACCTGTCGGAGCTGGCGCTCGGCTGGGCTACCTATAACGGCGACCACATGAGCATGTACGCCGTCAACGCGAGCGTGCCTAAGACGCTTGTGCGCCATCTGGTGCGCTATGCGGCCGATGTGTTTGGCGGGCGTATTGCCGAGACGCTGCTCGACATCCTCGATACGCCGGTGTCCCCCGAGCTTCTGCCGCCCACGGGCGACGGCGAGATTGCGCAGAAGACCGAGGATTTGGTGGGCCCGTATGAGCTGCACGACTACTTCCTCTACTACCTGCTGCGTTTTGGCTTTGAGCCGGGCAAGATCTACCGCATGGCGCTCAAGAGCTTCGAGGGCGTCTACGACGCCAAGACCGTCCACACGTGGCTACGTACGTTCTACCGTCGCTTCTTTGCCCAGGAGTTTAAGCGCAGCTGCCTGCCCGATGGTCCCAAGGTGGGTTCGGTGACGCTCAGCCCGCGCGGCGATTGGCGTATGCCGAGTGACGCTAGCTCGCGCCTGTGGCTTGCGCAGATCGACGCGCTCAATCCAGTTGACTAAGGTTGGCTAAATTGAACCAATACGGGGGTTGCAAGCGTTACACTTTTGCAATCTGATGGCCCGTATCGCGCGGC
>UROZ01000066.1 GCA_900549655.1 uncultured Collinsella sp. | reverse complement strand
CGGCTCGGACTCGTCGATCTTATCGGGGTCGTCTTCCATCGAAAGCTGGCCGGCTACCTGGTCGCGCTTTGCATGGCAACGCGGCAGCAAAGTCGTCTTTGCGGTCTCAATCGGTGCCTCGTCGTCCTCGTCATCGCCCTCAGTGAGCTCAATCTCGCTATCGGACCAAGACGGGTCGGGCTCGCTCGTATTGAGCTTAGGCGCAGCCTTGCCCTTCTTGGCATGGCGGCGCGGCAACAGTGTGGTCTTGGCCCGCTCAGCTTCCACGGCCTCGGACACGTCGACAAACGGATCCTCGTCCTCGTCGTCATCGTCCAAAACCGGGTCCACATCGTTGCCCATGACCGTGGTCACGGCAGCATCGGAGCCCTTTTGACGAAGAATGCTCAGGTGCGGACGGGCAACGCCGGGCACCGACAGGGCTTCGTCGTCACCCCACGGGCTCGCGTTGACGTCGGCACGACGGCGCTCGGCAAAATCGGCCGCACGGTCGCGAGCAGAGCGCAGCACGCCACCCACAGAAAAGCCGATGATGACAAAGCCAACGACGGCCAGACCCAACAGGACCACCATCGCGATAGGCTTACCCAGGGCATTCTGCAGCGCACTCGCAATAAACGCACCGATGTAGCCACCCGAGGCGGACAAATTTTGCGGCGTGAACATAAGGTCACACGAGTCGCTCGTACCCGGCAACATCAGAGAAAGAATGGAGACAACGGCGATAAAGACCACGGCTCCGCCCGCGACCGAGCGCGCGTTGAGCGGCGAGTCCTCACCTAAAAAGAGCGTGGCGGCAAACAGCAAAATGACGATCGGCAGCACGTAGGCGCCCAGACCAAAGCCCAGGTGGTAGAAACCGGCAACCGCAGCCGTAACGGGTGCAGTCGCCGGCGAAATCACGGCAATGAAGGACGCAATCGCCAAAACGGCGATGACCACGCCGGCGATATCGCGGTTGGCCGAGGGCTCGACCAAGGGCTCGAAATCATCGAACTCGGACTCGTGGCCCTTATTGGCACGCAGATGGGAACCGGCACCCTTAGCAGATGCCGGTTGGTTGTTGGCCTTATTGCCTTTGGCGTTTTGTGCAGATCCGCGCGCCAAACTAAACCTCCATGACGACCGGGATGATCATCGGACGAGTGCGCGTACGGCTCCAGATAAAGTTGGAGAGCGAGTCGCGCACGGCCTTGCGAATGGCATCGGAAGCGCTGCTCGTAAAGCAGAACTTGCCCTTCTCGATCGTCTTCATGATGGACGCGGAGGCATCCTCGGAGAACTGGTCGTCGATGGCAAACGAGACGCCGCGGCCCGAGAACTCGATGGCCTCGATCTTCTTGTGCTTGAGCGAGACGATGGCAACAGCGGTAACCATACCGTCGTTGGCGAGCTTCTGACGATCACGCAGGACGATGGGGTCGGTATCGCCGATACGCAGGCCGTCGACGTAGACGACGCCGGACTCGACGGGCGTACCGCGTTTGACGATACCGCCGCGCATCTCGAGCGTGTCACCGTTATCGAGAATAAAGATATGATCGTCCTTGATGCCCATCTTGCGGGCCAGCTGGGCATGGGCGCGCAGATGCACGGCCTCACCGTGAACCGGCATAAAGTACGTGGGCTTAGCCATGGCCATCAGGAGCTTGAGCTCCTCCTGGCTACCGTGGCCCGAGACGTGGACAAGAGCGCGGTTCTTATCCCACACGTCGCAGCCGAGCTTGGCCAGGCTGTTGACGACCTGCTGGACGGCTTTCTCATTGCCGGGAACGGGAGTTGCCGAGAGGATGACGGTATCGCCCTCGTGGATAGAGAGCGTCTTGTGCTCGCCATTGGCCATGCGGGACAGGGCCGACAGCGGCTCGCCCTGCGAACCGGTGCACATGACGACGATCTTGTCGTCGGGCAGGTTATCGATATCGAAGGCATCGATGATATCGGCATCGTCGATGTTGAGGTAGCCCAGCTCGCGCGCCACGCGGGTGTTGGTGAGCATGGAGCGACCGGTCACAACGACCTTACGGCCGCACTTGCGGGCGGCATCGCAGATCTGCTGCAAACGATGGATATGGCTCGAGAACGAAGCGACGAACACGCGACCCGGGGCGTTCTTGATGGCATGCAGCAGGTTGGGACCAACCTCGGCCTCGGACTTGGTAAAGCCGGGAACCGTGGCGTTGGTGGAGTCGGAAAGCAGCAGGTCGATGCCCTGCTTGGCAAAGCGGCTGATAGCGGCATAGTCGGGCGTGACACCATCGATGGGCGTCTGGTCGAGCTTAAAGTCGCCGGTGTGCATAACGGTGCCCTGATTGGTGCGAATGAACACGCCCAGAGCGCCGGGGATGGAGTGCGTCATCGAGAAGAAGTCGAGCGAGATGCCGCCGAGGTTGACATGGCTGCCACCCTTAACCTCGCGGAACTTGGGCGCGCGGATGCGGAACTCAGAAAGCTTGCCCTCGATAAAGCCAAGCGTCAGCTTGCTCGAGAAGATGGGCACCTTATTGTTGAGGTCCTGCAGCAGATACGGTAGCGAACCGGTGTGGTCCTCGTGGCCGTGGGTGACGACGATACCGCGGAGCTTCTCCTCGTTTTCAAGAACGTAGGTGTAGTCAGGAAGCACCAGGTCGATACCAGGCTGGGAGTCGTCGGGGAACATGAGGCCAGCGTCGACGAGCACCATGTCGTCGCCGCACTCGAAGACCGTCATGTTCTTGCCGATGCCGTCAAGGCCGCCGAGCGGGATGATCTTCAAGGGAGATGATTTTTTAGCTGCCATAGGTTAGTGTTGTTTCCTTTCTTCGAAACGGGTCTGAAACAACCGACGGGGCGCTTCTGGCAAACCGACCGTCGGGAACGTACAAACATGCATCATAGAGTCGACGCAGTAACCACAGTATGATACCCATTTGCCCACCAACAGACCACCCATGCATCAAAGCCCCATCTGAACTGGTCCATCCCGCCGGTCTGGGGCCATCGGGGGCCGGGGCGGGTTAAGTTTGCTGCTCTACAGTCCTGCGCAAGACGGAAAGCACATTAAGTGCTTTCCTTTGCGTGCGGAACTCGCGACAAACTTAACCCCCGCCCTCAGCCCCGGAGACCCTCCCTGCCGTCACTTTGTCCAAACAGTTCTTGCTCCTCGCCGCTTCCGCGGCTCGAGGTCCCCGTTCTCCGCGGTGGGATTGGTCTGATTATTCTTGTTGAAACTCGGCCTTTGGCTCATAAAAAACGGGAGATGCGGTTTTACATCCCCCGTTTTTGTTGCGGTTAGTCTAGGTCAATAAACTTGGTGCTTATGATCTTGCCGTCTTTTACTAGCATTCTGGCCATGGTGGGGCCTCGGGTGCCTCTGGGGTAGCTGGCGCTGCCCGGGTTGAGGACTAAGCAACGGCCCACTTGGGCTTCTTTGGTTACGTGGGTGTGGCCGTTGATGGCTACGTCTACGGATCCCACCGGAAGGTCTTCGCGGTAGTGGGCTACGGCGAATTTGAGGCCTTCGTAGGTAAAGAGCGCAAGACGGTCTACATCGGGACCGTAGTCGCGGTAGTAATCGTTGTTGCCCAGTACGGCCCGCACGGGGGCGATGGTGCATAGGTGCTCGTAGTCCATCTCTGACGTGAGGTCGCCGGCGTGGATAATCAGATCCGCGCCCTCAAGCTCGTCCAGGAGCGCAGGAGACAAATAGCCGTGGGTGTCCGAGATGATGTCGATACGCTTGGCGCTTGCACTGTTCATGGGATCCCTTCCGCAAAAAACGATTCGGCAGATACATACAAAAAAGGCCCCACGGCTCCGCAGACGATAGGTCTACAGGGCTGCGGGGCCAATGTGCTTAGAGGCTCAAGGCCTTCTTGAGCGGGACGACGCGGCGGCGCGAGACCGGCACGCGTTCGTCAACGCCCGTGATGCCCAGCTGGATGGCGCCCGAAGGCACCGTCTCGACGTCCGTGACGCACGCCAGGTTAACGATATAGCGGCGATGCACGCGGAAGAAGCCAAAGTCGCAGAGCTTGGCCTCAAACTGTGCAAGCGAGGTCGTCGACAGAAAACGATCATCGACGGTATAGATGCAGGAGTAATCGTCCTTGGCCATGATAAAGCGAATGTCGTCCACGGGAATGAGTACCTTGCGGCCGCCCTTTTCCACCGGGATGCGCTCGATGGTCACCTTGCTGTCCGTGACGGGCTTGGCACGCTGCATGACCTTCTCGATGGCGCGGTCCAAGCGAGCTTCCTCGACAGGCTTCATCAGATAGTCGACGGCATCCACATCGAACGCCTCGACCGCATGGTCGCTATAAGCGGTCACAAAAACGATCGCCGGCGGGTTCTTGAGCTTATGCAGCGCCTCGGCAAGCTGCAAGCCCGAAGCACCGGGCATCGAAATGTCGAGAAAGACGACATCGACGCGACTTTCCATAAGCATCTCGATAGCGGAGCGAACGCTCGACGCCTCCGTGATTGTGCCGATCTTGCCCGTCTGCTCGAGCAAGAAGCGAAGCTCCGAACGAGCCGGCGCCTCATCATCCACAATCATCGCACGCAGCATAGGGATAAAACCTTTCGTCAACATACTTCGCCGGGCATCCGCCAACCGACGTTAAACCCGTAACCAATTATTTTACTCTTGAATGTCAAAGATACTCTCTGACAAATCAAGATGCAGGAGCACTTTGGTGCCCTTGCCCGGCGCCGATTCAACGCGCGTATAGGAATGCGGACCATAGAAGCGATGGATACGCTCAGAAATATTGTGCATGGCCACGCCGGCGCCGCCGCCCTGGGGAGAGCTGGCATCGGGACGGGCAGAGCGCTCGTCAAACAGCCTGGCAGCGGTACCCTGGTCCATGCCCACGCCGTTATCGGCCACCGAAATCAGAATCGCATCCTCGCCGTCCTGGTGTACCGACACATCGATCACCAGCGCATCGGCATCTCCCATGCCGTGGCGCACGGCGTTCTCGACAATCGGCTGAATCACAAATGCCGGCACCAGCGTGTCCTCGACGTCCTCGGAGACATCGAAGGTCGCCAGCACGCGGTCCTCGCCAAAGCGCGCCTTCTCAAACGTCAGGTAGCGCTTGGTCTGTGCAACCTCGCGCGAGACCGGAATGAGTGATCCCGAGTTGTCGAGCGTGGCGCGGTAAAACGACGAGAACTCGCGCAGCAGCTCGCGGGCGCGCAGCGGATCGGTGCGCGTAAACGATGCGATGGTGTTGAGCGTGTTGAACAGGAAGTGCGGATTGATCTGCGCCTGCAGCGCACGCACCTCGGCGCGGGCTGTAAGCTCCTTTTGCACCTCGAGCTCATGAATGGCGAGCTGCGTGGACAGGATCTCGGCAAAGCCCGAGGCAAGCGCGTACTGGGTACGGTCGACGGCGCGCGGGGTCTTGTAGTAGAACTTGAGCGTGCCGACGGTACGGTCGCCCACCTTGATGGGGGCGATAATGCCGGCGGGGACTTGGTTGTGCGAGCCGTCCGAGCCCACGACATCCACCATACGGTTGAACGACTGCACGATGCCATGTTCGATAACGTAGCGTGTGGCAAGCGTGTGGATGGGAGTATCGGGCAGCAGTTTTTCCTCAAACTCGCCCGCGCAGGCAAGCACGTTGTCCTCGTCGGTGATGGCCACCGTCATGGCGCGCGTCTCGGGCAAAATGCGCCGGCACACCAAACGCGCCGACTCCTGCGTCAGACCGCCCTTAATGTCCTCGAGCATGGCCGAGGCCACCGAGAGCGTCTCCTCGGTGTACTGGGAGCGCACCGAATCGGGATTGAGCGTCAAAAAGATAAAGATGCACAGAAAGATGCACAGCAGCGCGCAGGCAATCACCGTGGCGATCGGCTCGATACCGGTCACCAAGGCAAAAATAAAGTACACCAGCACACAAATGGCGCAGGCAACGGCAATGATGCGAAAGATTGATATTGAACTATCGCGCTGGGCGCGGCGGTCGATCATTCGGCCCCCTCCAGGATACTGATCAGTTGTGCGTCACGCCAAAGCCCGTCCATGATCTTGGGCCAAAAGCTCTGGAAACGCAGGTAGCTTGCAGCGTTTTGGCGCGCATAGGCCTTTGCCTCGTCGATACCATGGCGCCAGATGCGCAGGTAGCCCTCATGCTCGCGGGTAAACACGCTGCGGACCATAGCGGTCTTGCGCACGCGGTCGTCGAGCTCGCGCGAAATCCACGGGCCCGGGTAGGGCATGAGTGATGCCGCCGTAACGGGAATGAGCTCCTTTTGATGCGCGGCGAATGTCAACTTGGCCCGTTCGTAGTACCAACGGTATACATCCTGCATAAAGCGCGGTGAGCGCTTTTCGGACTCCGGAGGCAGATGGCGCACGGTCCACTCGTTATCGAACCACACGTCGTAGCCAAACATGCGCATGTTAAAGAGGTAATCCAAGTCCTCGCCGCGGGTGATAAACGGGTCAAAGGCCACACGCGTAAAGGCGCGGGCGTGCAGGGCCATCAGGCCGCCGCACACGTAGTTGGAGCGCGAGATGCGGGTGCCCGAAAGCGCCTTTTTCATCCAACGGTTGAACTCGATGCGCTTGGTCCACCAACGATGGCAGATGCCCGCCTTGTCCGTGGGAGCCAGCGGCGAGCCGTCGCGATCGTAGAAATAGCCGCTCTTGACCAAGATCGGCAAGCCCTGACGCGTCTGCTGCCCCAACGCATAGGTCGCGCGCTTCATAAAGTCGGCGTCGATGACAGTCTCATCGTCATCCAAGAAGATAACCGCGTCATGCCCCAGCACAGCGGCGCAGGCTAGCCCCATATTGCGGATGGCACCGTAGCCTCGCAGGCTCACGCACTCGCCCGAACCCTTGGGCGCGATCTGAGCAACCCGGTCTGCGATGCGCGAGGCCTGGGTGTTGGTGACAACGGTGACCTTGAGCGTGGGATGCGCGTCGACAATCTCGTGCACGCGCAGCGACACATCGGCTGTGGCAGAAACGGGACAGACCACCAAAAGGATGATGCGCGGGATGTCACGTACCTGCTCAAGCGAGGCCAGGCAGCGGTCGAGTTCGGGATTGTCGGCGTTGAGTCGCGTCGAATGGTCATAGGTGCCAGGGGCGTTTGCGCAAGCGTCATCGCCCGCCCAATACGTTGGAATCACGACTGTGGCGTTCATGCCTTACCCTCCCTGCAACACAAAAACGGGACGCCGCCAAACACAGGCGACGCCCCGCGACCTAGCTGATTCCATCATACCCACTTGGGCAAATCATTGCTCGCAAGTCGCAATGTTTATTGCGGATAACCCCAAAAGAGTACCGTGGACAGGCACAATAGCCGCTCGCTCCTATGCGGCATGCTCTGCTGCCCGAGTCATGCGGGACAGGCGAACCAGCAGCATAAAGCCAACGATCAGCAGCACGCCAATAGAAAGGACGCCCAGCGACGGGTTGCCGGTCAGCGAGGTAACGACCGACACTAGGAAGGTACCCATGACGCTTGCATAACGACCAAAGATGTCAAAGAAGCCGTAGTACTCGTTGGACTTTTCCTTGGGGATAATGCGACCAAAGTAGCTACGGCTGAGCGCCTGCACGCCGCCCTGGAACAGGCCGACCATAATGGCAAGCACCCAGAACTCAAAGGCGGTCTTTAGGAAGAACGCGGCGAACAGCACAATGCCCATGTAGGCGGCGACCGCCACCAGGATCATGTTGAGCGTGCCCACGCGTCCGGCGAGCTTGCCGTAGATGATGGCGGACGGAAAGGCCACGAACTGCGTAACGAGCAGCGCCAGTACCAGCTGGGTCGAATCGATGCCCAAAGCCGAGCCGTAGCTGGTAGCCATGGAAATGACCGTGTGGACGCCATCGATATAGAAGAAGAACGCAATCATGTAGACCAGCACGGTCTTGTTGTGGGCGATCTCGCGCATGGTGTGTCCGACCTCGGAGAACACACCGCCAACGATGTGGCCGATGGTGTCCTCGGGACCGCGCTCGCGACCATACTTTTGCTTATAGGTGTGAATGAGAGGCAGGGTAAAGATGAGCCACCAGGCACCAGTGATGATAAAAGACAGACGCGTTGCCAGCATGGTGGGGACGCCAAGAGCGGGGCCACCCATGATGAGCGCCAGGCAGATGACGAACGGCACGGTGGAACCGATGTAGCCCCAGGCATAACCCGAGCTGGACACGGCGTCCATGCGCTCGTCGGTGGTAACGTCGGGCAGCATGGCGTCGTAGAACGTCATAGAAGAGTTAAGGCCGATGGTGCACAGCACGTACACGGTCAAAAATGCCATGGCGGACATTGGTATAGCCTGCGCCAGGCAAAGAACCAGGCCCGTGAGGAAAAAGCCCAAGAAGAACTTGATTTTGTTGCCAGCGTAGTCGGCAAGTGCGCCCAGAATGGGCATGAGCATGGCGATGACCAGCGAGGCGATCGTCTGTGCATTGCCCCAGGCGACCACCAGGTCGGCCGAGGAAGCGCCGGTATTGATGGCGTTAAAGTAAATGGGCACCACCGAGGTATTGAGCAGCACGAGGGCCGAATTGCCCACATCATACATAACCCAGTTACGCTCGAGCTTGGTGTATTTCATGGACAGGGACCCTTCGTATTCGCCCGATATGCAGTTAGTTCATCGTACCCCAATTGTCCAGAACCGCCGGTAAGGATTCGGCAAAGGGGCACGCACGGGCCCTATTCCTCGCGGTCGAACTCCTCATCGGCATTGAGCACGCGACCGCTGTAGTTGACGTGACTGGTCACGGCATCCATGTCACCGGTCTCGATAAAACGTGCGACCGTGCACTCGTAATCGCCCAGCGCGCGATCAAAGACCTCGGGGAAACTCTCGTTCGAGACCTCGTCGGTAAAGGGATTCTTCCATGTCAGATGGCCCAGGTTACCGGTGCGCTCGGGCAACTCCGTCGTCACGCGATGAGCAAGGCCGTCGAGCAGCGAGTAATCGTGCACCAAGCCCTCAACCAGCGAGATCGCGCGCGTCTTTGCGGAGCCGGCCGGCTCAATCGCGCGGTAAAGTCGCTGCATATTGGCAACGGCAGCACCGTACTCCCCCGCCGGAATGTCAATGCCGTACACGCGTCCGGCAACATAGCTCATCAGCACGCCGGCCACGCGATTGATGCGATCAGTGGTGACGATCTCGCCCGCCGGCGGGTAATCGTCAACCGTAGCGCCATCGCGTTTAAGCTGCAGCATCAGCACATCCAGGTCGCTCTCGATCACGGCATGGACCTGACTGCTCGAATCCTCAAGCTCTGAATCGGACTCGACAATGCCAAACTGCTGCTCATAGACAAAGGGATGAGCGTTGCGGTCGAGCACGTAATGAGACAGCAGGCCCAGCGCAAAGGCACGACCCAAGCTGGCGTCGCGCGGCAGCAGATGCGACACGCCGTCGCGCAGGCACGCAAACTGACGAGACATGCGCGACCGATGCATGACCTGCGCCAGCAGCGTGCAGTCGGAAACACGCGGTGTCAGAATGTGAAAGAAAAACGGGTCGGGGCCTTGGTTGCCCAAGATAAAGGCAATGCGCTCTTCATCGGACGTGATGACGCCCTGTGGAAGACGGTCGATGCTTTCCTCGCCAAACAGATGATGGGTGATAAGCGCGGGCATAATGATCCTTTCGATTTCATTCGATGCCACCCATTATGCCCACCGCGCGCCCATGCCAAACCTGCGATGGTAAACGACGGCACGCAGACCGTCTACGCAAGCCCCAAGTGTGCTTTAACCTCGGCAGCGCGACGGCGGGACACGGGCACCGTCGAGGTTACGCGATCGAGTCTGAGCTCCATAAGACCCGTGGAACCGATCTCGACATTGTGCACGTCTTCCAAATTGACCAGATAGCTGCGATGAACGCGAATAAAGCCCTCGGAGACCAAGCGACGCTCGAGCGAAGAGATCGACTCATTGATCAGGTACGTTCCCTCGGCGCAGATGGCGTTGCAAAAATCGGCGCGCGCCTCAAAGTAGCAGACGTCTGCGGCGGGAATGAACACCTTTTTGCCCCCGCGGTCCACCGTCAGACGCAAAGGCTGGCGCGGAGCGTGGATAACACGACGGGCACCCAAGGCTGCCTCGATCTTGTCGAGTGCCTTTGACAGGCGTGCGTCCTCGACCGGCTTGACGACATAGTCGACCGCATCGAGGTTATACGCATCGGCGGCAAACTCGGCAAACGCCGTCACAAACACAACCACCGGCGGCGTCTTTAGGTTCTGCAGCGTCTCGGCAAGCTCAATTCCCGAGCGGCCGGGCATCGTGATGTCCAAAAACAACACGTTGGGCTTGTTCGAGAGAATCGACTCCACGGCCTCGGTGACATTGCCCGCCTCGGCAATCTGGCCCACACGCGTATCCTTTTCCAACAGATAGCGTAGCTCAGCCCTAATGGGAGGTTCGTCATCAACCACCAAGATGTTCCAGCCTTCGGACATATGTGCTTCCCCTCTTTTTCTCTCAATCCAACCGCGTGCTACGCCGTCAACGGCGCCGGCTCATGCGGCTCGCCGTTCAGCTCGACGATGACCTGCGTTCCCACGCCCTCCTGGGACTTCACGCACATGCCGGAATCTTCTCCGTAAAAGAAATGGATGCGCTGAAGCACGTTGAAGAGCGCCAGGC
>UROZ01000065.1 GCA_900549655.1 uncultured Collinsella sp. | reverse complement strand
CCTGCGCAAGACGGAAAGCACATTAAGTGCTTTCCTTTGCGTGCGGAACTCGCGATAAACTTAATTACGCGCCGCTCCCCGCCCACGCCGGGCAAACATCGTTGGACTTATCGCTGACACGATTAAACCGCTTGTATATCGCCTGCTGGCTTGGCACGGTACAATACTTGCAGCTTTAATTCATGAATTAGTGGAGTTATTGATGGCAGAATCTCGTGCGGATCGTAGAGCTCGTCGTGCTTTGGTGGAGGCGGCTGAGGGGTCGAAGAAGGAGAAATCTTCTACGAAATCCAAGTCTTCTAAAGCTGCAAAAAGCAAATCGACCAAGAACAGGGCTAAGACCAAGCATTCTGACTCTCGTCGAGGCGGGGACAAAGCACCTCGGACTCGTTCCAAGCGCCCGCATAATGATTCGGTTTCGTCTGCACGTAAGGCTGTGGACCCCAAGTCTCCCTGTTCGATCATGAAAGCTTGCGGTGGGTGTACGGCGCTCAATCGTCCTTATAAGAAGCAGCTCGCCGCCAAGCAGGCTGCTATGGAGGAGCTTTTTGCTTCGCTTTGTGAGCGTGAGGGCATTGCTGTAGATCCTATTCGTGGCATGGGTGTCACCCTGGGCGACCCGGGTAAATATCCTGCGCCGCGTGGCTTTCGTCATAAGGCTGCCACTCCCTTTGCTCCCGGTAAGGAGGGCGCCGTCCGTTGCGGTTTCTTTGAGCGCGGCACGCACAAGATCGTTGCCGTACCCGAATGCCCCGTCGAGGCACCGGGCGCCCGTCAGATTCTCAACGGCATCGCACGCGAAGCTGAGCGGCTGCATATTCCCGCCTTTAATGAGGACAAGCATCTTGGTTTGCTTCGCTATGCCGTCGTCCGCTGCGGCTGGCGTACCGACCAGGTCATGGTCACGCTCGTGACCGCTCAGCGCGACTTGCCGCATGCGCAGGAGTTCTTTGAGGCTGTCGCCGCGCTCAATCCGCACATCGTCACCGTCGCCCAAAACATCAACGGACGTCCCGGCAACGCCATCCTCGGCGAGGAAACCCGCATTGTATATGGCGCCGAGTGCATGCGCGACCAGCTGCTCGGTTGCGAATTCGATATCTCCCCCACCGCGTTCTATCAGACCAATCCGCAGCAGACCGAGCTGCTCTATCAGCTCGCTATCGACGGCATGGATCTGCACCAGGGCGATGTGCTTATGGATGCTTACTGCGGCAGCGGCACCATCGGTCTTTGCGCAGCTAAAGATGCCCAGAACAAGAGGGTCGGCATCATGCTGCTCGGTGTGGAGCGCAACCCGGCGGGCATTGCCGACGCACGCCGCAATGCCGAGCTCAACGGTCTTACCCGCAGCGCCTGGTTTATGGCCGACGACGCCACCGATTACATCCTAGATGCCGCCGACAACAACGAGCGGATCGATGTCCTTTCCATCGACCCGCCGCGTGCCGGCTCCACCCCCGAGTTCCTCGAAGCTGCCTGCGCACTTAAGCCGCGCCGCATCACCTATATCAGCTGCAACCCCGTGACTCAAGAGCGCGACCTGCATCAGCTCCTCGACGGAGGCTATCGCCTGCTCAAGATCACGCCCGTCGACATGTTCCCTCACACCGACCACACCGAAACCGTAGCGGTCCTCGAACGCCGCTAACCAACCTCAGTATATTTTTGGGACAAGAAAGGGGGCGACCCGCCTGGCCCGCCCCCTTCGCTTGGTTTATAAACTCCGCTACATCCCATTGCGCAGATCGCACACGCCGGCTGCCGCCATCTCGCGCAGCAACGTCTCGCGGTCGCGCGTCACGATCAAATCCAGCGGGAAGTGAATCTCGTCGAGCATCTTGCGCGCGTGATCGAGCTTGCCAATGGCCATGCCAATGTGGGCATCGGTCGACACGCCAATGCCCACGCCCAGCTCGGCGCAGCGCTCGGCGATCTTGCGGCATACGGCCCAATGCTCAGTGTCGACACCGTGTTCAAGACTATGGTTGTTGATCTCGATAATCTTGTGCTTGGCCTTAGCTGCCAACAGTACCTCGTCGATATCGAACGGCACGCCCGAACGCCCCGTGTGGCCCAGCATGAACACCTTGGGGTGCTCCAGGGCATTGATATACATCTCGGTCGTCTGGGCCAGCGTCGCGCCCTCAGCAATCTGCGGATTATGCACGCTTGCAACCAAATAATCCAAATTACGCGTAACCAAATCGAACAGTAAATGCTGACGGCTGTACGAATCGCCGGCAATATCGAGCGTGACAGGAGTGTCCTCGCCAAACAGGCTTCCGTCCAGCGAAACGATATCGGCCTCGGCGCCGCGAAGTACCAGCACGCCGCTCCAAATGCGCGGCCAGATATCCTGGTTAATAAAGAACTGGAAACTGCGCAGGTCATTGGGGCAAGGCGTAACCATAGAGCTCAAATGGTCGGCAGATCCGAGTACCTGCAGACCACGCTCTGCCGCCCAGTACACATTCTCCTCAATGGTCGAATATGCATGAGCAGAGAACATCGTATGGGTATGAATGTCACAAGAAAGCAGGTAGGGCATCAGGTCTCCTTATCTGGCACGGCCGTCGCTTATATTCATTGTACGCATAGCCTTCGATAGTCGTAAAACCACTCCATCCCAAAGACACAACGTCCATGACAACGGGGTCCGGCTTAACACCAAACCCCGTTTCACGTAAAACATTGTAGGCAGAGCGCTTTACTTTTAACGATACTCGTCCGCCAACTGTTTCCAAGCGGGTAGCGAATTGATAATCGTCTCGTAACTCACGCAGTAGCCCAAGCGGAACCAGCCCGGCATACCAAAGCTGTCCGAGGGAACCGCAAGCAACTCATACTTCTTTGCGCGCTCGCAAAACGCATTCGCATCGGGCTCCAACGCTTTCACCCATAGGTAGAACGCGCCATCCGGCTCAACATACGTGTAGCCGTACTCCGCCAAGGCGTCGGTAAGCGCCGTGCGGTTGCGTGCATAGGCCTCAACGCCACTCGGCTCATCGATGCAATCGATGATCACGCGCTGGAAGAGTGCCGGTGCGCATACAAAACCCAGCGTACGGGCAGCACCCGCAACAGCCGGCATCAGACGGGCAGCCTGCGAATTGGTGTTGGGAACCAAGATCCAACCCACGCGCTCACCAGGCAGCGACAGCGACTTAGAATACGAGTAGCACACCACGGTGTTCTCGTAGATCGAGGGCACCCAAGGCACCTCGGCACCGTACACAATCTCGCGGTACGGCTCATCCGAGATGAGCATGATCGGATTCTCGGGATCGCGCTGAGCGTTGGCCTCGCGCAGAACATTGGCCAGTCGCGTCAGCGTGTCGCGTGTATATACGGCACCAGTCGGATTGTTGGGCGAGTCGATGATAACGGCAGTCGTCTTATCGGTGATCGCCTTGAGCACGTTGTCCACGCTCAGCTGGAACGTGTCTTCATCAGCAGGCGCCTCAACACACGTACAGCCGGCCTTCTCAATCCAAACGCGATACTCCGGAAAGTACGGGGCGATAACAATAACCTCGTCGCCCGGGTTCGCAACGGCGTTGAGCGTGCAGGTGAGCGAAGCCGCGGCACCCACCGTCATAAAGACGTCTTTGCCCTCATAGCTCGTGCCAAAGCGGCGGTTGAGCGATTCGGCGACGGCTGCTCGACATTGCGGCAGGCCCGGAGCGGGGGTGTAGCCGTGCAACTGGTCACTCGGCAGCTCCAGGGCCTTCTTAATCGACTCAGCCACAGCAGCGGGCGCCGGAACGCTCGGATTGCCCAGCGAAAAATCGAATACGTTTTCCGCACCGATCTGCGCCTTGCGCTCAAGGCCATAGCTAAAAATCTCACGGATGATGGAGCTTTCCGCACCGCGAGCATACATAGTTTCGTTGATCATCTGTTCCCCTTTCGCATAGGCGCTATTGTACGCTTTAGCCGAGCAAAGTGCCGCAGCAATGTTGATTGGGGACAGACTTAAATGCGTGAAAACGCTCATTTAAGTCTGTCCCCGATCAACAGACGGCCCCATATCGGCCGGAAAGAAAAGCCTCCGCAGGTTTCCCCGCGGAGGCTTTCGCCACAAAGACTATTTGTCGGCGTCGGTGTCGGCATCGACGACGGCATGGTCATCGTCAGCATCATCGGATGCGGCTTCGGCATCCTCCTGCATGGCCGCCTGCGCAAAGGCCGCGGCATCAGCCGCCAGCTCCTCCTCGCTCATTCGAGGCACGCACTTCTTGGTCGGCATGCCGGCCGCCTTGGCATTGCGCTCCTCCTTGGCCGCCAGGATATCGCCCTCGCGCTCAAGGTAGGCATTCCACTCGTTGTCGAGCAGGGCGTTCACGGCGTCGCCCTCGACGGTCTCGCGCTCAAGCAGCACCTTCGCCATCAGATCGAGCTGATCGCGACGGGCGTCCAGAATCTCGACCGCACGACGATGGGCCTCACGCATAATGCGCTGGACCTCGATATCGATGCGGCGCGCCGTCTCCTCGGAGTAATCCTGGTGATCGGCGTAATCGCGACCAAGGAACACCTGATGTTGCGCCTCGCCAAACACTTGCGTGCCCAGCTCCTCGCTCATGCCCAGGCGCGTGACCATCTCGCGCGCCATCTTGGTTGCGCGCTCCAGATCGTTGCTCGCGCCCGACGTGATGTCATCGCACATGAGCTCCTCGGCAACGCGACCGCCCAAGAACACGGCGAGCTCGTCGAGCATCTCGTTCTTGGTCTTGAGGAAGTGGTCCTCCTGCGGAAGCTGCAGCGTGTAGCCCAGCGCCTGGCCGCGGCTGACGATCGAGATCTTGTGGACCGGATCGGAGTGCTCCAGGATGTGGCCCACCAGGGCATGACCGCTCTCGTGGTAGGCAATCGTGGTGCGCTCGGCCTCGGTCATCACGCGACCCTTGCGCTGCGGTCCGGCAATCACGCGCCCCATCGATTCCTCGACCTCGTCCATCGAGATCACGGAACGATGGCGGCGGGCAGCCAACAGCGCAGACTCGTTGAGCAGATTTGCCAGATCGGCACCAGTGAAGCCAACGGTCATCTGGGCGAGCTTCTCAAACTTAACGTCCTCGTCCATCGGCTTGTTCTCGGCATGCACGCGCAAGATCTGCTCGCGGCCCTTCACATCCGGACGGTCGACCGTAACCTGACGGTCAAAACGGCCGGGACGCAGCAGCGCCGGATCCAGAATGTCGGGGCGGTTGGTGGCGGCGATCAGGATGACCGACTCGCTTTCCTCAAAGCCGTCCATCTCGACCAGCAGCTGGTTGAGCGTCTGCTCGCGCTCGTCGTGACCGCCGCCCAAACCAGCTCCGCGCTGACGTCCCACGGCATCGATCTCATCGATGAAGATGATCGACGGGGCCTGGGACTTGGCCTCCTTAAAGAGGTCACGCACACGGCTGGCGCCGACACCCACGAACATCTCGACAAAGTCGGAACCAGAGATGCTAAAGAACGGCACGCCCGCCTCGCCGGCAACGGCCTTAGCCAGCAGCGTTTTACCGGTGCCCGGAGGCCCCACCAGCAACACGCCACGCGGGATCTTGGCACCCAGTTTGCGATAGCGGTCCGGATCGCTCAAAAAGTCACGGATCTCCTCGAGCTCCTCGACTGCCTCGTCCACGCCGGCAACGTCTTCAAACTTGACCTTGGGGCGTGTGGCCTCGTTGGTCTTGGCGTTGGTCTTGCCAAACTGCATGTTCCTGTTGTTGGCGCCCATCATCTGGCGCATAAAGTAGAACATGATGGCGATAAGGGCGATCGTCGGAAGCACACTCATCGCCAAGTCGCCCCAAAAATCGGGATCGTTGGTGTTGACGATGTACTTGGTATCGGGGTGCTCCGCCATGAGCTCGGCAAGCGAATCGGAGCCGACATAGGTCGAGGAGAAGCTCTTGAGCTCGCTCGTATCGCCCTTGTCCTTCTTCGTCTTCCAGTAATGACCCGTCACGCTTCCATCTTGAACCGTATAGGTCAGATCTTCGACGCGATCCTGCTTGATGGCGCTCACCATCTCGCTCGTCGCGAGCTTAACGGTATTGCTGGAATTGGCAAAGCCGGAGCCCATGTTAAAGAAGGCGTAGCCCAGAAGCGCGCAAGCCAAAATAAAATACAGCCAGCCCGTACGCGTGGGCTTCTTGCCTCCGGGCATCCCCGGGATCTTAGGCTCCCGGGGAGTCTGGGAATTGTTATCGTTATGGTCGTCGGGCATCTTACGAATAAACCTCCGGTTTCAAAATGCCCAGATACGGAAGGTTACGATAGCGCTCGGCATAGTCGAGGCCGTAGCCCACCACAAAGGCATCGGGGCAATGGGTTCCAACATACTTGGGCGTGATGGCCGAGACGCGGTCCTCAACGTCCTTCCACAGGAAGGCGGCGACCTCCAGAGAAGCGGGCTTGCGGCTCTCGAGGTTCTTCATCAGGTACTTGAGGGTCAGGCCCGAGTCCAGAATGTCCTCGACGATCAGCACGTCGCGACCACGGATGTCGATATCCAGGTCCTTAATGATACGCACGATGCCCGAAGACTTCACACCGTCGCCATAGCTCGAAACAGCCATGAAATCGATGTTGGTCGGCAGCTCGATCTTGCGCATCAGATCGCCCATAAAGACAACAGCGCCGCGCAGAACCGCGATCAGCACCAGATCCTTACCAGCGTAGTCGCGCGTAATCTCCTCGCCCAGGCGAGAAACGATACCGTCGATATCCTCCTGCGTAAACAGAACCTTCTCGATATCCGGATGTTGAGAAGCCATGACAACCCTTTCTTGTGCTTAATCGCCCACACACCGCCGTATGGACGCGAACTACACATTCTAGCAGCGCACGGGGTATATTTTCCAGCCCGCGCACCATCAGCGCGGGAATACCGTCAACGCCGCACAGAAAAGCTGGGCGAGGGGCTAATCCGCATCGACCACACGAAGCAGATATGCCACGCGCGTTGCGGCTGTGCACTTAAAACGCTCGTCCGCGCGAACTCCGGCGACCCACACCACGGCACCTCCCGGCGCCGTCCTCACCATGGGCACGCCAGCGCGCTCGGAAACGGGAATGCGAGCCTCGCCTAGCAAGTCGGATACTTTCTTGCTTCGGCCACTCATCCCTAACGGGCACATCACGTCTCCCGGTGCGGGACCGTCCACCCACAGGCGCGCCAATCGCGCCTCGACAGGGATCTCGCCACGCGAGCCCGCCAGGATCCGCTCACTATCGCTGTCGGCAAAACCCAAGGCAGCCGCGTCTACCAAAGCTGTCACTTCCCCGGCAGCCGCAAGCTCACGGGCGCGACGCACGATATCGCATCCCGGCTCAACGGTCATCGGTTCTGTGACCAGTACACGTCCCCCGCCCAACGGCAAACGACCGGGTACGGTAACCCAGTCCGCGACCAGGCCCTCGCGAGCCGCCGGCGCCTTAAACGCCAGCATGCCAAACTCAATGCGTGCGTCAATCCCCGCCGGAAGCGTGACCGAGCCGGCACCCTCGGCAACGCAGGAAAGGACTCGCTCCACATGTCGCATCTCTGGACGAGCGTCCGGATCGATGCGCTTAATCGCCAGTCGCACGATGCGCCGCGCGATTACCATCTCGGCCGCAGCAAGGCGCCTGGCATCGAGCACCAGCGCGCCCGCTGCCTCTTTGCGCAAACAGCTTCGAAACGCCTGTGCCGACAGCTGGGATAGAAACGCATCTTCATCACCCAAGATCTCACAGGCGGCGCCAATCGTCTTGCACACGCTCGCATTACGCTGTGCCACCACTGGCATTACCCGATGGCGCACGTAGTTTCGCAGATACGAGATATCCTCATTGCTCTCGTCTTCACGCCACGGCTGACCATGTACCTGTAGATAGCCCACGAGCTCGCCATGAGTTAGGTCGAGCAAGGGACGCACCACGATATTCCTCCGGCGAGGAATGCTCGATAGACCAGCGGGCCCCGAACCCTTAATCGCGTTCATCAAAAACGTTTCCGCGCGATCCGAAGACGTGTGCGCGGTGCAGATACGAGCCGCCGTTCGCGGTGCCCCCGTCTGGGCGCAGAGTTCGCGAACATACCTCCGCGCCGCGGCATAGCGCACCTCGCGGGCCGCGGCCTCAATATTGCCCGACTCCCCATCAAAATAAGCGTGCTCCACGCACAGCGGTAAACCATATTGCGCGCAGAGCTCACGCACAAAGACCTCGTCGCCATCGGACGCCTTGCCGCGCAGATGATGGTTTACATGCAGCACATGCAGGCGCTCGCGAGCAATGGGGGCAACACCGCGTCCGTCTTGGATATCCAGCTTTGATGTGCACGCCATAAGAAGCAGTGCCGTCGAGTCCGCGCCGCCTGATACCATGAGCACGACAGGAGCAGCCTGCTGTCTCGTCCGGGTCTCATCGACTGCCCCAGGCACGGCATGGTGTCCATAATGCTGTGATACCGTTGGCATTCGCTTCCTCCTATATTCGTCCGCACCCATTGTATCCTTTGGAATCTTATGTCTTGCCTGCACCTTCATATCCTCGGCAGTGGCTCTAAAGGCAACTGCGCACTCATCGAGGGCCCGCAGGGGCTCATTATGGTCGATGACGGACTGTCTCGCCGCGAGACATTAAAGCGCATGGCAGAACTGGGGCTCTCGGCAGACAACGTCTCGGCTCTTCTCATTACTCATGAGCATAGCGATCACATCAAGGGCCTCGATGTCTGGTGCAAGCACTGGCACGGCCCCCTCTTTGCCAGCAGGGGCACTCTTTCGAGCAAAGAAAATCTTTCGCATCTGCCTGTCGAGGAATTCGATCCCGGTGACACCCTATCCATTGCCGGCATCCACGTGCAAACCTACTCAACGTCACACGATGTCATCAATCCAGTCGGCTATCGATTCGACACCCTCGATGATTCCATCGGCTTTGCCACCGACACCGGAGAGCTATCGAGCCAAGCCATGAACACCCTCAAAGATTGTCGAGTCTTCGCACTCGAAAGCAACCACGATGTGACCATGCTGCGCGAGGGAGAATATCCCCGCTTTCTTCAGGAGCGCATCCTGTCTGAAAGGGGACACCTCTCCAATGGCCAAGCCGCCGAAGCCGCGCGCGAACTTGTTACCGATCGCACCGAACAGCTCATTGCCATGCATATCAGCCAAGATAACAATCGTCCGAGCCTTACCGTCAAAAGCTATGCCAAAGCTCTGGCCGCAACCCTGGATGACGAGGTCGGCAGCTCCGCAACCCTTCTCCAAGGATCGCGAAAACTCTCGATACGCCCTGCGAGTCAGTATCAACCGGCAACCATTCAATAGACTGTCCTAAACAACAAAAAGGGCCGGGAATCGCTTCCCAGCCCCTTTTGTTGTCTTTTAATAGCGAAGAACACCAACGAAGTTATTCGATGGAGATCTTCGTAACGTTCTTCTTCTCGACGATCTTGGGAACCGTAACGGTCAGGATGCCGTCAGCGTACTTAGCCGAGAGGCCCTCGCTCGAAGCGTCCTTAAGATACACGCCACGCGTCGCGCTGTACGAGCTGAACTCCTTCTGCAGGAAGTTCTTGCCCTCGTTCTCCTCGTCTTCCTCGACATTCACGCTAATGGACAGACGGCCCTCGTTAAGCTCGACATCGATATCGTCCTTGGCGACGCCGGTCAGATAAGCCTTGACCTCATAGCCATCGCCCTTATCCTCAACGTCAACGGGGAACGCCTTAGAGGCAATCGAGCTGTTCGCTAGGTCGCTCATATCATCAAACAGATCGAACAGCGAGCTAGCAGAAGGACGAACGCCAAAAACCGAACGATAAGGAACCATGCTTGCCATGTTTACCACTCCTTTATAGGACTGCCGAGTCATCTTCCAGGTGACTGGGACTTCTTTTGACGCTCTTATATATGCCCACCCAGTGCTCATATATACATCGACTATAAAGTTTTTTGAGTCCAGTACTATAAGCATATCTAAGTGCGTATGACTTAGGTTTTAGGAAGGTTAAGGTTCTTTGAACCAGAGCTTAAATACCGAGTATGTCCCCAGCTACAAATAACAAGGGGCTTACAATGAGCGCGTACACGTTGTTGGTAACGAGCTAAAGGGCATCATGGACGACCAAAACCAGAACAAAATGTTTATGCCGACGCAGGGGGAAGATACTTCCACGCAGCCGCCACGGTTCCATCGTCCCCACATCTCGCAAGAGCCCATTAATGATCCGGAGCCCGAGTATGTGACGAGAAATCGATATCAAACACTCGAGGATGCCCAAACGGGGCGTAAACATATGGGCGTCGCCTCGGGAGACCCTGTATATCTGAAAGACGCACCATTATCTAAAAACAGCGCAGCTAGTGATGAGCCGATGAAAGCATCCGCCACTCATCAACAAAGAGGTCCTCGACCAAAGCAAACCTTGACGCATTCGGCTCGCTATCTCGAAACGCCAAAACAGGGAAAATCAATCTTCGTTTCATCAAGTAAACGACGCAAGCAGCATCGACTGACAATCCTGCTTTTGATCATTGTGGTCATAGCAGTTGCCCTTGTTATTCGATTTATCTTCTTTAAATAAAGGCTCAATACCAAAAACGATAAGATCGTCTGGTGTAATAGAGTCATTTACGCCCCATAAACGCAAAAAAGGGGAGGCCGCG
>UROZ01000064.1 GCA_900549655.1 uncultured Collinsella sp. | reverse complement strand
TCATAAGCCCGGCGGAACGACCAACCGTGGAGTAGTCCGACGAGCCCATGTCGTCTACGTCGTCCTGAGAGTCCTCATGAACCTCATCTTGTGGCGGCAAATCGTCCACGACGGCAAAGGAGCCGGTCATCGCAAAGGGATCGTCAACCAAAACGGCGTCATCAGCAGGTGCGGCGTCATCGCTGTTCGGCATGTTGTTATCGGATACGGCATCATCATCGAATATGGCATGGTCGCCAAACACCGTGTCAACTTCTTTGGCGGCGACGGTTCGGGCAGAAAACGACAGAGGGTCCCAATCGTCATCACCGTCGATGGCCACGCCCTCGACGGGATCGGTCGAACCAAGCGGCGACCATTCGTCATCCGAAAGAAGCGGCTCGTCATCATCATGAGCCGCGGGCTTGGCGGAACGAGCGACAGGAGCGCTCTGCGGCGCGCTCTTTCCCTGGGCTGCCATCAAAAACACCGCCGTCTCATCGGGACGCGGCACACGAGGAGCCTCGGAGGCGACCGGCGTCACGCTGGCGCTCGATTGAGCGGCGGCCAAAAAGACAGCCGTCTCATCGGGACGAGCCGAAGAAAGAACCGTACGGGGAAGCGCCGTGCCGGCACCGGCGGCACGCAAGTACACGGCCGTCTCGCCCGGGTCAGCGGCAGCGGACCAGGCGTTTCGAATCTCGTTATCGAACGAAGCAGCCTCGGGCGCGGGCGCCTGAGGAGCCGACCCTTTTGCAAAGTGAGCTCCGCGCTTTGATTCTTCCTGCGGCATCGCTCAGTCCTCTCTCGTGATCGGGGCAACCGTCGCCCCGCAAAATGCAACTAAGTCATCGGGAGCAAGCTCAAGCTGATAGCCGCGCTTGCCACCCGAGATAAAAATGGTATCCCAAAGGACGCATGTCTCATCGATCAGCGTCCGGAAGCGCTTTTTCATACCGACCGGGCTGCAACCGCCGCGGACATACCCCGTCGCGGCAAGCAAATCTTTGACATGCATCATGGTCAGCGACTTTTCGCCTGCGGCGCGCGCGGCGGCCTTGAGGTCGAGCTCGTCGGCAACGGGAATGCAGCACACGACATGGTCGTTGGACGGCGTCGTGCAGACCAGGGTCTTAAATCCCTGACCGGGCTCCTCGCCAAGCTGCTCGGAAATCGCGACGCCCAGACCTGACGATTCATCGCCATCGTCTTCGTACGTATGGAGAACATAGGAGATGCCGGCGCTTTCCAGCTCGCGCATCGCATTGGTTTTTGGCGTCTTAACAGCCTTTGCCATGGCACATCCTTTCCCTCGCAGAGCGACGCAAGGATTAAGTATAGGGCCAATTCCGCCGCATATGCCATCTCGACACACAGAAGCGCCACCGAATCAGAAGGAATCGGTGGCGCGTCGGTACTACAACGTCTCTTTACTGTGCGTCGAGCTGCGCCTGACGCTCACGGTCACGCTTGAGCAGCGGCGCCAAGAACTTGCCCGTGTAGCTCTGCGAACATGCCGCGACTTGCTCCGGCGTGCCTGAGACCACGACGGTTCCGCCGCCATTGCCGCCTTCGGGGCCCATATCGATCAGGCGGTCGGCAACCTTGATGACATCAAGGTTGTGCTCGATCACCAGAACCGTGTTGCCTGCATCGACCAGGCGCTGCAACACGTCGAGCAGCTGGCGAACATCCTCAAAATGGAGGCCGGTTGTGGGCTCGTCCAAAATGTAGAACGTCTTGCCTGTCTGACGACGATGAAGCTCCTTGGCAAGCTTCACGCGCTGCGCCTCGCCGCCCGAAAGCGTCGTAGCGGGCTGGCCCAAGCTCACGTAGCCCAGACCCACGTCATATAGGGTCTGCAGCTTGCGCTTAATCTGCGGGATATTCCCAAAGAAAGCCAGTGCCTCGGTGACACTCATGTCGAGCACGTCCGAGATTGTCTTGCCGCGGTAGGTAACCTCGAGTGTCTCGCGGTTATAACGCTTGCCGCCACATACCTCACAGGGGACATAGATATCGGGAAGGAAGTGCATCTCGATCTTGATCTGGCCATCGCCCTTGCACGCCTCGCAGCGACCTCCGCTTACGTTAAAGGAGAAACGTCCCGGCGAGTAGCCGCGCGCCTTCGACTCCGGCGTGCTTGCAAATAGCGCACGCAGATCATCCCAAAGGCCAATATAGGTCGCAGGGTTCGAACGCGGCGTGCGACCGATCGGTGACTGGTCGATATCGATTACCTTATCGATGCACTCAATGCCCTCAATCTTCTTGTACGGCCCCACGGGACGCGTCGAACGATGGATGACATTCGTAAGCGCGGGCGCAATCGTATCGGTGACCAGGGAGCTCTTGCCCGATCCCGAAACACCGGTAACGACTGTGAGCGTACCGAACTCAATCTTGGCGGTAACGTTTTTGAGGTTGTTAGCGTGGGCGCCCGTGATCTTAAGACAGCCGCGGCCGGGCTTGCGGCGCTCATCGGGCACGCGGATCATCCGCTTGCCGGTCAAATAGGCACCCGTCATGGAATCGGGGCACGCCATGATATCGGCAGGCGTTCCCGCAGCGACCACGTGTCCGCCGTTAACGCCTGCACCGGGACCCATATCGATCACGTAGTCGGCAGCGCGAATTGTATCTTCGTCGTGCTCGACGACGATAACGGTATTGCCGATATCGCGCAAGCGCTCGAGCGTCTTGATCAGGCGCTCGTTGTCGCGTTGGTGAAGGCCGATCGACGGCTCGTCCAGAATGTACAGAACGCCCATGAGGCCGGCACCGATCTGCGTTGCCAGGCGAATGCGCTGTGCCTCACCGCCGGAAAGCGTCGCCGAGGCGCGATCGAGCGTCAGATAGTCGAGTCCGACATCGACCAGAAAACGCAGGCGCTCCAGGATTTCCTTGACGATGCGCCCGCCGATAAACTGCTGACGCTCGGTAAGCTCCAGGCCCTCAAAAAACTCGAGCGACTCGCGACACGACAGGCAGCAGACATCGTAAATGGACTTGCCGCCCACGGTGACGGCAAGCATCTCGGGACGCAGGCGAGCACCGTGACAGCTCGAGCATGGCTCTTCGCGAATGTATTTCTCCAAGCGAGCCCTGGTGTTCTCGTTCGTCGTCTCGTTGTAGCGCTCGTACAGGATGTTGCGCACGCCCGAGAACTTAGTGTCCCACTGGCTGCGACGCCCATCGAGCTTTTGATAGTCGACCGAAATCTTCGTGTCGCCCATGCCATCCAAAAACGCACGACGCACCCGCGGGGGCAGGTCCTCCCATGGCGTATCGGCACTCACCTTAAAGTGCTTGCAGACCGCAGCAAAAATCTGCGGATAATAGTTGGAATTGCCGAACAGGCTGCCAAAGACTCCGTCGGCAATCGACTTTGAGGGGTCTTCAATCAGCGCCTCGGCATCGACTGTCTTTTTAAAGCCCAGGCCATCGCACTCGGGACATGCACCATAGGGCGCGTTGAACGAGAAATCGCGCGGCTGCAGGTCGTCAATGGAATGCCCGTGCTCCGGGCACGCCAGTGCCAGCGAATACTCTAGCAGCTCGCCCTCGGTTCCCTCGGGAGCGTCGCGGTCGGGCAGCATGTACACGTTCACGTTACCGTGCGCCAGTGCCGTCGCCTGCTCAACTGACTCGGCAATGCGACCCAGGGAGTTCTCTCGAATCACGATACGGTCGACCACGACCTCAATGTCGTGCTTGAACTTCTTGTCCAGGTCAATCGGGTCGTCAAGCGAGCGCACCTCGCCGTCGACGCGCACACGGCTAAAGCCCTCCGCACGCAGGTCCTCAAACAGCTTGGCATATTCTCCCTTGCGTCCACGAACCACCGGCGCCAACACAAACGCGCGGCGGCCCTCCCCCGCCGCCAGCACCTTATCGGCGACCTGATCGGTCGTCTGACGCTCGATGACACGACCGCACTCAGGACAGTGTGGCGTTCCCACGCGAGCAAACAGCAGACGCAGATAGTCGTAAATCTCGGTTACGGTGCCCACCGTCGAGCGTGGGTTTTTGGACGTCGTCTTCTGATCGATCGACACAGCCGGCGACAGGCCGTCAATCGAGTCCAGATCGGGCTTGTCCATCTGGCCCAAAAACTGACGCGCATAGCTCGAAAGGCTCTCGACGTAACGGCGCTGGCCCTCGGCATAGATGGTATCGAACGCCAGCGAGCTCTTGCCCGATCCGGAAAGACCGGTTATGACCACGAGCTGGTCACGCGGAATGGAAACATCGATATCACGCAGGTTATGCTCGCGCGCGCCGCGGATAACGATAGAAGAATCAGACATGGAAGCTCCTTGCCTCCTACAACTTCAAATCACACTGACGATGAGTTTAGCGCACTCGACGCGCACAGATGTTCGTAATACAAGATTCGCAGACCTTTAGCTTTGCGTATCGGGTGCTTTGTTTCTCGAAATACCGTGGAGAGGTTACAGTAATCTAATACTGAACTTAGTTTGCTGTAACAGAGGAACGTCCATGACCGAAGATATCCCCCTTGAAATCACTTCGAGCGACATGGCCAATCTGCCCATATTCATCGCCGTCCTTATCGTGGCCACCGTCGTCGTGCGCGTGTATTTTTCAATCAAACACAATGAAAAGCCGCCCATTGCCCGCGTCTTTTGGTGCGCGACGCTCCTCATCCCGCTCGGCGTGGTAGCTGCATGGATTACGAATCAATTGCTCGTAAATGAGGACAGTTCCCTATGGGTCCTTTCTTATTCGGCGCTCGGTGCTGCCGCCGTCATACTTCTTGTCGAACCCTTGGTTTCGGGACTTATCGACCAAACCGATCTTGCGACGGGAACGGTTGCCTGTATTTGCCGTGACATCCTTGTCATCGCCGCTGTTTCAGCGCTCTCGTTCGTTTCACTCGAAATTGCCTGTAACGAAACGTTCTATCGCATTCCCGCCAACTCATTCGGGTTTTCCGTCGGGCTGCTCGCGACGGTTCTGCTCTCCCTTTATTTGCTGGGACAGCGTCATGGAGGCGTCATGGCCCTCGTGCCCGTCGCCTGTTGCATCCTTGGCATTGCCGAGCACTTCGTCATAACGTTTAAAGGCGAAGCCATCCTGCCAAGCGATATCTTGGCCCTTGGCACCGCAATGGAAGTGAGCGAGGGATACGAGTTTACCTTTACCGCCGGAATCGTAACCTCTCTCGCCCTGCTGGAGATTTCCCTGGGGCTTCTTTCGCTTATCCGACCGCGAAAGCTCCGTACGCCCACCCATGTCTTCCCCGCAATCGCCGCTAACCTCTGCGCTTTTCTGCTAGTGACCGTTGTGGGGCTCTCAGGCTTTTCCAGCATCGACTTGGAGCAGGCGCTGGATTTTGGATTTGACCGTTGGCAGCCCATCACCACATATACGTCTCAGGGTTTTATCACTTCGTTCACCGAAATGGTCAACGAGTTGCCCATTGAGAAGCCCGAAGGCTATGCGCCCGATGAGGCGCAGAGCATCGAGCAGGAGCTCGCCGCCGCCTACGACAACACGTATGGCTCGAGCGAGCAGCGCGCGGCTGCCGTTGCCCAGTTCAATGAAATCAAGCCGACGATTGTTGCCGTCATGAACGAGAGTTTTAGCGACCTTTCGTGCTTTGAGCAGCTCCAGGCGGCCGGGTACACCGGCCCCGCATTCTACAACTCGCTTCCCGACACACTTGTTCGCGGCACCATGCTCGCTTCGGTCACCGGTGGCGGAACGGCAAACTCCGAATTCGAATTTTTGACCGGAGCGACAACGGCCTTTGTCGGATTAGGCAAGATCCCCTATCAGCTGTATCAGATGAATGGCGTCAACAGCCTGGCAAAGGACCTTAAAGAGCTTGGGTATACCGCTACCGCTATGCACCCGCAAAACCCCGTCAACTACCATCGAGATAAGATCTATCAGCAGCTGGGCTTTGGAGACTTTCTTTCAATCGGCGATTTCGAAGGTGCGCCCTGTTACCATGCCGGCGTATGCGACTACGCCACCTACGACAAGATACTCGACCTGCTTAGAACCGACGAAGCGCCGCAGTTCATCTTTGACGTCACGATGCAAAATCACGGCGGCTACGACTATGGCACCGTTCCCGCCGAAGAGCTGACAAACTATTGGGTCGAGGAAGCCAGCGAGGGCGCCAATAGCGCGCTCAACACCTATCTTACCTGCATCAACGCATCCGACCGGGACCTCGAGTACTTTATCAACGAGCTCCGCAATATCGGCAGACCGGTTGTTCTTGTCTTTTTTGGCGACCATCAGCCGAGCGCCGCAACGACTCTCAACGACGAGCTGTACCCTCAGGAAGATACGGCAAGCCACGCTTTCCGTGTCTATCAGTCAACCTATTTCGTCTGGGCTAACTATGAAATCGCCGGCAATACCGAGCTCAACGTCTACGACACCGTCGGGGCAAACGAGATTGCAGCCATTACCCTTAATAAGATCGGCGCCCCGCTCACCGACTATCAAAAGGCCCTGCTTGCAACAAGGTCAGATGTGCCCACCATCAATGTCGCCGGCTATCTCGGTGCCGACGGGCTGCGCTACAACTTGGAATCTGAAGACAGCCCATACACCTCGACGATCGACAAGCTGCAGCGCATGCAATACCTCGAGTTCGCCAGCAAAGTTCAGTAAGCCCGCCCATTCGCTTGGGCCCATCGTATTGCAAGCACGCTCGGCCCAAATGCATCGCAAATGACTCCCGCTCGCAAACGAGGGTACAATGACGCTCGTGTCACATCACGGGGCTCCGGCCCCAACATATACAAAGGAGTCAAACATGGGTTGCGAGCACGCACAGGCAGCCGGCGGACAAACGTCGCCGTCGCAATTTGAGGAGAATACGCTGTCCGAGGTCAAGCGCGTTATTGCCGTGCTTTCCGGTAAGGGCGGCGTCGGCAAGTCATTCGTCACCGGCGCCATCGCCACGGAGCTTTCCCGCCACGGTCACAAGGTCGGCGTCCTCGATGCCGATATTACCGGCCCCTCTATCCCTAAGATGTTCGGCATGAGCGGACGTCACGTCCACGCCCTCGGCAACCTTATGCTGCCCGAAATCTCCGAGCACGGCGTCAAGATTATGAGCTCTAACCTGCTGCTCCAAAACGAAACCGACCCCGTCCTCTGGCGCGGTCCGGTTATCGCGGGTGCCATCAGGCAGTTCTGGAGCGAAACCTCATGGGGCCCCATCGACTACCTGATGGTCGACATGCCTCCGGGAACGGGCGACGTCGCCCTCACCGTCTTCCAGTCGCTGCCCGTCGATGGCATCGTCATCGTCACGAGCCCGCAGGATCTGGTCTCGATGATCGTCGCCAAGGCGGTCAACATGGCCGAGAAGATGAACGTCCCCATTCTGGGAATCGTCGAAAACATGAGCTATATCGAGTGCCCCGATTGCGGCAAGAAGATCGAGGTCTTTGGCAAGAGCAAGCTCCCCGAGGTCGCCGAGCGTTACAACCTCGAGATCCTAGGGCAGCTTCCCATCAATCCGGCACTCGCCGAGGCTTGCGATAAGGGCGAGGTTGAGACCGCATTGCCCGACGGTATGCTGCCCCAGGCCGTCTCCGCCGTCGAGGCCATTGCCCCGCACGAGACCGCCGAGGCCTAAGTGAACACAAACGCCTCCTATGACGTCTTGGTAATCGGCGGCGGGGCCTCGGGTCTCGCCGCCGCCATTACGGCCGCACGCGCAGGCAAAAGCGTCTGCATCGTTGAGCGCGATGTTGCCTGCGGCCTTAAACTCCTTGCGACCGGCAACGGCCGCTGCAACCTTTCCAACGAATCAATTGATTTCCAGCGGTACAACCGCCCCGCATTCGTCGAATCCGTCATGGGTCCCCAGCCCGAGCAAGATCTCGGCAGTTTCTTCTCCTCGCTGGGCATCATGACGACCTCCGAGGAGGGCCGGCTGTATCCGCGCTCCCTTCGTGCCGAATCGGTGCGCGATGCACTTCTCAACGCTTGCAATCACCTGGGTATCACCTTGATCTGTGGAGCAAACGTTGCCTCGGCATTCAAAGCGCCCGAGGGCTGGGCGCTCCAAATAGACCGTCCCGCGCGAGCACTCAAGGCGAAAAAGCAAGACGACCGAAAAACGGAGGTCCGCTCGCTTCGGAAGGCGCTTGCCGACACCCCTCGCAAGATCGAGACGCTGCAGGCAAAGGCCGTAATTATCGCTACGGGCGGCAGCCCCGCCGACATCGCGAAGACGTTCAATCTTTCCCTCACACCGCAGCATCCCGTCCTCTGCCCTGTGTCGGCATCGGTCTTCGGCGACCAGACTGCGCTCAAGACGCTGGATGGCCTGCGCGTCCGCGCCCGTTTGACGCTCACCCGCAATCACGAGGAGCTCTGGCGCGAAGACGGCGAAGTGCTCTTCCGAACCTTTGGCATCTCGGGCGTTGCCGCCTTTAACCTCTCCCGTCGCGTCCAGCGCGGAGACACGATTCTGCTCGACGTTTTCCCCGACCTCTCCAAAGACGAGTTGCTCGATATGCTCAACCAGCGAGTTGAGTTGCTCGGCGGCTTTTCACCCCGCGACCCCCGCTGGCTCGACGGCATGCTCGCCCCGCAGTTCTCTCACGTTGTCTGCACCGCATTCGAACAGTGCCACCCCGGGTCGTACGACGTCATCCATCTGGTCTCAATCCTCAAGCACTTTAAGCTGCTCGTCGAGGGAACGACAGAGGAGCGTTCGGCCCAGGTCACGCGCGGCGGCGTGCCCATCGAGAGCGTCTCAGCTCCCAACCTCTGCGTGAGCAACGCGGCAGGCGCCCCACTTTACATCTGTGGCGAGGCACTCGACATCGATGCCGATTGCGGCGGCTTCAACCTTGCGTGGGCTTGGATCTCGGGTATTCGCGCTGCAAGCAGCCTATAGCCGCGCAGTCTATAATCAAAACGCATTCGGGCCGTCTGGAACACCGGGCGGCCTCTTTCTTGCATCTAAGGAGACCTCGATGATCGAAATCACCCAAGTCCACGCGTCACTCGATGAGGCCGGCGACGAAACCGCCTGCCTTGCTATTGGTAGACGCGCCGTCAAACGAGCCCTGCGATGCGAGGATTCCCAGATTAAAGCCATTGAGCTCCATCGCAAGTCAATCGACGCCCGTAAAAAGCGAGATGTCCATTTTATTTTGAGCTTTCGAGTTGAACTGACAAGCTCCCGACTCGAGCAGGAGGTGGTCGACCGCGTCGCCGAGCGCGACCGCTCGCGCATCCGCATGGTAGACGGCGAGGCGCCTTCATTCCCCAACCCTGTCCCGAATGCACCCAAGGAGCGTCCCGTCGTTGTCGGCGCCGGTTGCGCCGGTCTCTTCGCCGCCCTGACCCTTGCCGAAGCGGGCCTTAAACCCCTGCTCATCGAGCGCGGCGACCCCGCACTTCGCCGCTCGGAAGCGATTGATCTCTTTCTTAAGGAGCGTATCCTCGACCCCGAAAGCAATATCCAATTTGGCCTGGGCGGCGCAGGGACCTTCTCGGACGGCAAGCTCAACACGGGAACCAAGAATCCTGCCCATCGACTGATTCTTGAGACCTTCGTCGAAGCTGGCTCACCTCGCGACATCCTGTGGGACGCCAAGCCGCACATTGGCTCTGACATCCTCCCCACCGTCGTCACCAACATTTCTCAACGCATCGAGCAGCTCGGTGGAACCGTCCGCTATCGAACAAAGCTCGTCAATATTCGAACCGATGGATCTGGCGCCATCACCGGCGTCGATGTCCAACCGCCCCAAGAAACCACAAGCGAGACAATCGCCACAAAGCACCTCATTCTCGCCTGCGGCCATTCCGCCCGCGACGTATTCGAGCTTCTCAAAGAACATAATGTTGCCCTCGCGCAAAAGACCTTTGCCATGGGTGTGCGCATCGAGCATCCACAGCGCGACATCGACCGCGCCCAATATGGCCCTTCGGCGGGGCACCCGGCACTCGGAGCAGCCCCCTACAAGCTTGTCGCCCATCTCCCCAACGGCCGCAGCGTATTCTCGTTTTGTATGTGCCCCGGCGGACAGGTTGTCGCGGCTTCTTCCGAGCAGGGCCATCTGTGCGTCAACGGTGCCAGCCTCAATGCCCGCGGCGGGCGCAACGCGAATGCCGCCCTACTCGTCAACGTCACACCTGACGACCTTCCCGGCGATGATCCGCTCGCAGGCATTGAGCTCCAGCGCGCCTGCGAGCGAGCCGCCTATCGCCTGGGTGGCTCCAACTGGAACGCGCCGGCACAGCTCGTCGGAGATTTCCTTGAGGGACGCGCCAGCACGGCACCCGGAAAGGTAAAACCAACCTATCCGCTTGGCGTGACCTGGACGGCGATCGACGATGCCCTCCCGCGGCATATCGTCGAATCGCTTCGTTTGGGAATCCCCCTGCTCGGTAAGAAACTGCGTGGCTATGACCGCCCCGATGCGGTCCTCACTGGCGTGGAGACGCGTTCGAGCTCCCCGGTCACCGTCACCCGCGATCGAACATGCCACGCCACGTCGACTCCGGGCCTTTACCCTTGCGGCGAGGGTGCCGGATATGCCGGCGGCATCATGAGTGCCGCCACCGACGGCGTCCGTTGCGCTGAGGCGCTGATAGCAGACCTTTAGTGCACGAACTCTCACGTCCGAACGACACAGGCCCCGAGCTCCACAAGGAACTCGGGGC
>UROZ01000063.1 GCA_900549655.1 uncultured Collinsella sp. | reverse complement strand
GTTGGGGCCGCTCTATGTGCGGCCCCAACTACACGTCGCCGGAAGGAGGTGGCAGCAATGCCCGGAGAGAATGAAGAGGCCATGCGTGTTCTGCTGATGCTCGGCCAGGCTGTCCTGCCCCCGGCGCGCGAAGTCCTCATCATCACGATGAGAGCGCTCGCACGTGGTACGGGCAAAGTCGCTGGAGGTGCCGGCAGGGTTGCCGGTCGCGGCGCGAACCGCGCGATCAGCCATGTGAATGGGCTCGGACGTTACGGTCTCGTTACAGAGCACACGCTAAGGCGCGACCGCAACGACGTCATCAAACTCGTCAACCTAGGCAAGGAAGGTGCGCTCGATCGAAGCGACCTGTCTCTCCTTTCCGACATCTGCCGTAAGCACCGCATCGGGTTCGCTGTCTTCGAGGACCCGGCGACTGGCTATTTCGCAATCGAATACAAGATGAAGGACCAGGAGGCGCTCGCCGCCTGCATTGAGACGGCAATCGAGAGGAAGCTGATCTCGAATGCCGATGTGGACAACGCGATGAGGGGTCCGGTCGAAAGCGGCGTCCAGATGCCCACCAATCCAAGCGATATCCAGTCGTCTTCCCAGCCAAAAGAGTGCCCAGCCCTTCCGGCAATCGGGCTACCTGCTGTGGGTCTTCCTTCGGTAGGGCTTCCGCCTGCACCGGAGAATATCGAATACCTAGGGGAGTCTTGGAAGCTCGACCAGGACGACGGCATGTACAAGCGTAAATTCACCGGGTGGGACGGTGTCGTGTACACCGCCGCCGTTTCCACGGCCGGAGCCTTCAGGATTACCGATCCCGACGGACACACGGCGAAAATCGGGAACCAAATCTGCGAGGGCGATGACAAGGGCGTGCTTCGTGAAGATCGTGCCGATGCCATCGTCAGATGCCATACCCAAATCGAGACGCTGAAGGACCGCGAGGCCTTCGAGGGATCGGTCAGACTCCAGCAGCGCCAGGGACGAACCAAGCAGATGGGTTCGCATGAGGTCATCCGCGCCGTCAACATGCGCGACGCAGCCGATCGCAAGGCCAACCGTCACCGAATCGGCAACCAAAATCGTCCGGCCACGCACTCCCGAACCCTCAACAAACGGGTCAAGAGGTAGCCGATGAAGCTGCCGAAGATAGACATAACGAAGGCCGTCGGAGCCGCCGTGCTGGGGTCTGCCGCCTTCTGGATCGTGAACCTCACGGTCCAGAAGGTCATGCTCGGAACAAGCGGTATCGAGACGTCCGATGACGTCGTGGCGTTCGTCGCGTGGGCGGCATCCCGCCGGCCCCTCGGCATCTATTTCGGCGGGGTCCCGTTGCTGGCCTCGGTCGTCGCGGCCATCGCAATCGCCCTTGCCGTTCTCCTTAAGCATGAGGCGCCCGGAGAGGACATCTCGCCTGCAAAGCAATATGGATCCCAGCGTTTCTCGACCGCCCAGGAGCGTCTGCTGTACTCGCACAACAAGGCGACGGCCGAATGGCCGGTTCCCGAATGGTGCGAGACGGTCGAGGACGACAATATCATCCTCTCGCTCAACAGCAAGGTTGCCGGCACATCCATCGTCAACGACAAGAAGGACCCGATCAGGCGCGAGAGCCAGGTGCCGAACCGAAACATGTTCATCATGGCCGGATCGGGCGCCGGCAAGTCCTACCGTTTCGTGACCAATCAGATCATGCAGATGAACGGCAACATGGTCTTTACCGACCCCTCGGGCGAGCTGTTCCGTGCATCTGCCGCCTTTTTGGAGAAGAACGGCTATGACGTGCAGGTCATCGACCTGCGCGACGAGGAGCATATCCTTGCCTCAACCCCCTACAACCCGCTTATCAACTGCCGCGACGTCACGTCCATCAACTCACTGGTCAATATGTTTATCTCGAACACCAAGGGCGAGGACACGCACGGGGACCAGCAGTTCTTCATCGATATGGAGAAGAACTTCTACACCTGCGTTTGCGGCATGTTCGTCTTCTGGTTCAAGGCCAACGGCAATACCGCCGACTGCACCCTTCCCGGCATCATCGACTACCTCGCGATGGCCAAGGCCGACGGCGCCGAGGGCATCAACAAGCTCGACCTCGTTTTCGAGGGCACCCGGGAGCGCGACGGCTTCGATGGGTTCGCGCAGTACATCATCGATACGTACGGCGAGGACGCGCTGGATGACGAGTCTCTCCCTGAGAACTCGGTCCTCACCAACTACCGCACCTTCAAGGCAAACGCCGGCGCTCCCGAGCAGATGGCGGCGGTCGTGTCCTCGTGTGCCGCCCGCCTGCAAAGGCTCAACAACCCCGCGATTCGCAAGATGCTGGGCCGTGACGAGCTCGACCTCCAGTCTATCGACAAGCGCAAGCGCGCAATCTTCTTCTGCATCAAGTCCGGCGGCGGCCCCTATGACTTCGTCGCCGCGATGGCCCTGAACCAGTTGTTCGACATCTCTAAGGATATCGGGTCAACGAATGGAATCGGCCATCTTGAGATTCCCCTCTACTGCTATCTCGACGAGCTCGCCCAGATAGGCAAGATCCCCGACCTTGAGAAGCTTTTCGCCGAGAGCCGTAAGTTCTGGATCAACCTCTGTGCGATCGTGCAGGACGGCAAACAGCTCGAGGCTAGATATGGCAAGCAGTCGGAATCCATCCGAGCAAACTCGGCCATTTTTATGTATATGGGTTCCTCCCTCTTTTCCGACTGTGAGCAGATATCGCGCGAGATGGGCAACACCACGAAGAAGTTCACGGATTACTCTGTCTCGAACTCCGCGAGCGGTAAATCCATCCAGGAGAGCACGAGATACGTCAAGGTTCCGCTCATGAGCCCCGAGGAGCTCTACAGCTTCAACGAGGAGGACGGTCTGTCCCCTGACGAGTGCGTGACCCATTACAAGCAGGGCATGTGGTTTCGCGACCTCAAGGCCGATCCCGAGATTCACCCCAGGCGCAAGGAATATCTCAGCGCCGGCAAGACCGACATGCTTGAGTGGGCGCGCGCGAGGCGGCACGCGGACAAATCCTCAGTGCCAACACCGGAGGGTGTCGTGCTCATAGACCGCACCAGCCCCAAAACCATCGTCATCGACGCCTAAGGGCGCGTGAATAGGTATCAACTATCCTTAAGGGAAGGAAATCTTCAATGGAACAGCTTGCTGATCTCGTTACCAAATTCGAGAACGTCATGATCGCTGGCGGCTCTCTGTTTGCCTTGTGGGGTGTCTACAATCTGCTCGAGGAGAAGACTAAGGGGCGCCCCGGCCACGGTACCGAGTGGTGGCAGGTTCTCGCTGGCGTCTTTATCGCCGGCTGCGGCTTCTCCCATATCATCTCCCAGCTGTTCAACGGCATCCTCGGATAATGGAGATCAGAGAGAGACTGCTTGCCTTCGCTGCCGGTTCCCCTATCGGTGGTGCTTCGTCGCCTAGGCCAACAGACCCGTATGATGAACTTGAATATGATGAAAGGCCGACTTCGTTTGGCGATCGCGTCTTACGTTTTGCAGCCGTCAGCGTCTTGATGCTCGTTGTGGCTTGTGCCATTGCATCGATTGCCTATGCCGCTCAAAAGGGCCAGTGGAATGTCAACCTCGGCGTTGACAACATGAACCCCGAGCGCACGCAAATTACAATCAGGTGGAGTGACATCGATAAGGACAAGTATGTTTCCTTCGAGCATGGCGGCATTAAGGCCTACAAGATTGGCTACACCATAACGACCACCAAAGACGGAAGTACCGTCGAGGGTCCTGTCTACTACGATAAAAACGGCAAAGTTGTCGATAAATCCCACAGCAAAATGAAGAAGTATAACGGTAGCCTGCAGGGCGAGGACCTTAAGAAAAACTTCGAACCGTCCTGGGCTCCTGATGGTTGGGAAAAGGGCGCGTCTGCTTCGACGAGCACAAGTCCCAACGACAACCATAAGCCGCATGAATCGCAGGGTTCTGAGTCAAAAGATCCAGAGGATCTGGACAACCAACTTATCAGCAAGAAGACCCCGGATTTTGCCCTAGATTTTAAGTTCTTTAAATATGCTGCCGAAAACCTGGCATGGACTTTCTGCCGTGGGCTTGCGGAAAGCGCCACGAGCCTTGCCGAATGGTGCATTTCGCTAGTGTCCTCTACGGCGAGCACTGCATTCACATCCGACTTTACCAATGGTCCTTTCGGCCAGTTCTACACCATGGCATCAAAGCTATCGAAAGGCGCTTTCCAGCCTTATGCCATGGCGTTTCTCGGCCTGACGTTCGGTGTCGCCCTCATGCACCAGCTGGATGTCCGTCGCAAGATGGCAGGCGTCGACATCATGGCAAGCCTCGCATTCGTCGTCATGATGTTCGCGGTGAGCTACACCCTCATCGTCCATGCGATGGACATCTGTGCGGCCGTATACGTTCTCGCCCAACACCTTGTCGGGGTCGTAAACAACACGCTTGCATCCATGGGAATCGACACGACCAACTCCATTGGAATAAAGGAACAGGTAACCAGCTCATTCGACGCCCTGACTTACGCACAGGCCGGCACCTCGTTTATTCTTCTCATCCTTGCCATCGTTTCCCTTGTCGCCTGCGTCGCCTGCCTATTCACCGTGCTGACAACAATCTTCGTGCGTGTCGGCGAAATATATTTAAGGGCCGCCGCAAGCCCCCTTTGCCTAGCGTTCTTTGCTGACGACAAATCAAGACCCATGGGCGTCGGCTATCTCAAGCGTTTCGCCGCGGTCTGTTTCCAGGCGGTGATGATTGTCATCGCGATTGGCATGATCCCACTTATCAATACGGTCGCAACCGAACTCATAGCCCCTATCACGTCTGATACAAGCACCCTGAATGGTTTCGGGGGCGCCGCGGCCGCGCTCATCCCGTCGATGTGCTCCGTCCTTTGCATTACTGAAATCGTGAACAAGTCAAAGGTCGTTGCCAACAGTCTGTTCGGCCTCGCCTAGGAAAGGTAGTGAAATGGCAGAGACATTCGTGCGCGACGATATCAACAACTATGTCGCGAGAAACATCTTTGGTCGTTTTTCCAAGCGCTCGGCCATAGCGGCACTTGCCGCCGTTGCCGTCGTGACCGTCGGAATATACGGCGTCTACGCATGGGGCTGGAGCCTCGATATTGTCACCTACATGGCGATCCCGGTGTGCGTTGCCATCGGCGTCATCGGCCTCCATTCGCACCACGGCCTGAAATCGGAGAAATGGCTGCCGCTCATGCTGAAGGACAGGACGGAGCCCGATCAGCTCACGCTCGCTGTCCCGACTTTCGAGGTGGCCGTTCCGAAGAAGACGAAGGCAGAGGTGCGCGAGCAGAAACGCCGCGAAAAGGCAGCAAGGAAGGCGAGGAAGTTTGAGCAGGAGGCCGTGCCGGCGGGAATCGCCCAGGCGATGGCTGAGGCCTCCGTGAGAAACGATGGGAGAAACCCTAGATGAGCAAACTGACTATTGACGATCTCGACCGAGAGATTGCCGAGGCCGAGGAGCGCCGCGCGAGCGCCCTCGAGGCCGGTTGGCAGAAGGGCGTGCGCCAGATGGACAAACGCCTGAAAAAACTGAAGAAGAAACGTGACAAGTATGTCGCGAATTACGGCACCGACGTGCCATCCATCCCCCTCGGCTCTTCCTGGGCGATAGACGAGGAACAGGCCGAGCTCGGTGTAAACACTGCGCTCTCGACCGATGTGAAGCTCGTCCAGCCTAAGTGGTCGACCACGAAACTCGTCCCCTACGAGCTGCTCACGGTTGACGGCGTCATGCGCATCGACAGCGAGACCTACTCCATCGCCCTTCGCGTCGATGACGTCAACTACCAGGGAGCGCGACCCGAGGACCAGTATCTCGTGCGCGAGGCGTGGGCGGGATACCTCGATTCGCTCGACCACACGGTACGTCTCGGCATTTTCATCATGAACAAGCGCGTGAGCCCGGAGGAGTTCGCTTCTGACCTGCTGTTCCGTGAGGTTCCCGGCGATGAGCGCGGTAACGTCCTGCGCCGCGAGTACAATGCATGGACCCGCTCCATGCTTGCCAAGTCCTCCCGCTCGGTGCGCCGCGACCGCATTATCACGATTGCCGTGTCCGCTGACACGCTGGAGCGTGCGGTGCCCCGGCTGTCCCAGGAGGCGGATTCCTTCCTGCGATTCATGCGCGACCTCGGGTCCGATGCGCATGTCCTCGACGGCCAGCAGCGCCTCGACATCATTCAGACCATGACGCGCCAGGACGACACTCCGGGCACGGCGAACTTCGAGCGCCTGTCCGGGACCGTCGGCCTCACGACCCGCGAGCTCGTGGCGCCCTCCTCCGTCCTCACCGCTGACGGCTACCGCGGCGACCCCCGCATGATCGTCGGCCGTCGCTGGGTTAAGACCTACGACGTCACCCTTGACGGTTACGGCAAGACCATGAAGGACTCCTTTATTTCAGACCTGACGGGACTGCCCTACGACCTTACCGTCGCGTGGCACATCCGTCCCTGGGAGTTCTCTGCCGCGATCTCGGCCGCCGAGAACCACCTGCACGAGATCACCGAGGAGAACAATACCTATCAGTTCAACACGAGCCGTCCCGAGGTCGGCTACTTTGTCGACCAGAACAACATGCCGCCCGCGATGCGCGAAGCCCAGGAGGACGCCGAGGCGTTCCGAGACGACCTCGAGAGCGCGGAGATGCACGCCTTCGGAGTCACGACCGTCGTGACCGTCCAGGGGCGCACGGAGACTGAGCTCGAGGAGGCCTGCCGCGAGGTGGAGAAGGTGTTCTCCACGCACAGGAAGCCCTATCCCGATTCATGGCGCGCCCTTCGCGAGGAGTCCTTCTCGACTGCCCTGCCGATCGGCGCCCCCTACATCCCCTACGAGCGAACGCTGACCACAGACCCCCTGTCCCATATGCTGATGTTCGTCGCCGCCGAAATGAACGATCCGGGCGGTAACATCATGGGCCTCAACGCCGAGACCCGCTCGTTTATCGTCTACGACCCCGTGTCCCATGAGCACACGAACAGCTTCACGCTGGCACAGCCCCGATCCGGCAAGTCGTTCAATTCCAAGATCACGCGCATCATCCCCGTGCATCTGAAGCATCCGGACGACGACGTGATCACGATCGACCCCGAGGGCGAGTACGTCACACCCACCGAGTATCTGGGCGGCCAGGTCATCCGTATCGCCGAGAATTCCGGCGACTTCATTAATCCCCTCGACATCTCCCTTGCCTACGGCTCGGACGATCCGGAGACGAAGTCCTCCCCCGTGCCCGCGAAGGTGTCCTTCATCCAGTCGCTCGTTCGCATGATGGCCAGCAGCGTCAACGATGCCCAAGCCAATGTCCTCGACGCCGCGGCCGCATACGCCTACAACCGGTATCTGGACGACCCGCGCCCCGAGAACCTGCCGACGCTTCAGGATATCTATGACTTCCTGATGTCCGAGCAGGGCTCCGATATGCGCGACGCCCGCGACCTGGCAAAGCTCATTCGCCGTTACGTCACGGGCACGCTGTCGCTGTTCAACCATCCGACGAACGTGAACCTCCAGTCGAATCTCGTGTGCTTCGACCTGCACGAGCTATCCAGCGAGCTCAAGCCGCTGGCGCTGCTCATCATCCTCGACCACATCTGGGTCCGCGTATCGGCGAACCGCCGTGCCGGTAGGAGAACCTGGCTCATCATCGACGAGTTCCAGCTCCTGCTCGACAGTCCCTACGCCCGCAGCCAGATCGACCGCTTCTTCACCCGCGGCGGTAAGTGGGACTTCTACATCAACGCCATCACGCAGAACCTCTCCCGCGTCCTCAACAGCGAGGAGACGCGCTATATGTTCCAGAACTCGCCCTTCGTGACGATTCTGCAGCAGACGAGCGACCTTCTCCCTGACTTCCAAGAGCTGTTCAATCTCTCTGAGAGCCAGACGAAGGTTTTGGCCACCGCACATCCCGGCGAGGGTCTCTACGTGTTCAAGAACCGCGTTGTCCATTTCGACTTTCAGATCGACCAGAAGACCTGTCCGACTCTCTACGACATCTGCACGACCCGTCCCGCCGATATCAAGCGCCGGGCGGTGAAGCCGGCAGCGAAACCCGATGTCGGCTCACTCGACGAGCCTGAAGATGCCCCGTCTTCGACCCCGCGCTCCACTCGTGAGGAGATCGGCCGCAACGTTCCGTCACCTGCACGCATGGCTCCCCCGGCGCGCCCTCGATCCAACGTGCGGCCGGCGAGCGAGCAATTCGGTTTTAACGGAGGCGGCAACCGAGACACGGTTACCGCCGAAAAGGAAAGGATGGAAGATATGGATATTCGTGACTTCCAGGAGGGCGCGGACTTCTCGCGCTTCAACACCCGTCGACTCCCGACCGAGGAGGAGCTGCGCGCGCAGGCCGAATCTGAGCTCAAGGACCTCGTCCTGAATGCAATCGATCAGGTCTTCACCCGCGAGAGCGACACCCATTTCGACGATTTCGCGCTGGCTCTTTCGTCTGTCGGGGTCACGCTCGGAAGCGAGCCCTCCGGTGATATCGCCTTCTCGAACGGCACGGTCGCCCTCTCCGGCTCCGAGGTAGGCTACACGCTGTCTGCGCTCGTTGCCATGTCGGAGCGCGCTAACGGTCTCGATGCTGAGGTGAAGCCCCAGCCCGCTCCCGCTCCCGAGCAGGCTCAGCCTGCCGAAGATCTCAACGCGCAGCCGGGCTCCTGGTCAAACGTCACCCGTCAGCAGCAGATGGATTCAGCGCCTCGTCCGCGCACCCAGACGCAGGCCCCTCAGCAGCCGGCGCCTTCCTCCTCTGTCCAGCAGGCCCCCGCAACCAGCTTTACACAGCCGAATGGCATGTTTTTGAATCAGCGCGCCGCGCAGCGTCATCGCGCCCAGGCTTCCTCCCAGGCGGCTGTCGCCCCCCAGCAGTCGGCAGACCAGCGTTTTGGCAGCGCATCGGTCTCCGATGCGATGTCCACCCTGCTGAAGTATCAAAACGACAGCGGTGAGGATGTCGGCGGCATGTTCGCCAGCCCCGACGAGATCAGCCCCGAGGGCCTCAACGAATATGCCGACGGCTCCGGTTTCGTAGGTTAGTAGATGAAACCGCGCTCGACGAGATATAGCTCAAACCTTGCCCATGCGGATGCCCGTACCGCCGCCAGCCGGCGTACGGGCACCGTGCCCGCCGTGCTCGAAGCCGAGTCACGGCGCACTTCTGCATGGCAAAGATCCTTACCGCGCCCGAACAGGTCGCGTTCCGGCTCCTCGGATTTCTCTCGTCTCAGCGCCCAGAAAACGACGCGCTCGCGTGCGGCATCTGCCGCCGCGGGCGCCGCCTCATACGGCGGCACCTTCGCGTCCATCGCGAAATCATCCATGGCAGGGGCATCCGAAGCCGATGCGCCCGGCACAGAAACATCGGAGGGATCGGGTTTCTCCCCCTCCGTCATGGCCTCGTCTTCCCGACGCGGGGCCGCTGTGTCGGGCGCAACGCCCTCGGCCCAGCTCCTGGCATCCTCGTCGCTCGCGAAAAAGGTGGCAACGGTCCCCGTCGCCCCGGTTACCGGTAGCGCATCCAAGACGCTCAAGCGCGCCAATGCGGTCGAACTCGACATCCTTATGAAGCGCAGGCCGGGTTCATTCAAGAAGGACCCGACCGCCGTCAAAAAGCTAAAGGACCATCGCAAGATGGTTTTGCGTAGGAAGAGGAAGGTCGCCCTCAAGCAGGCCTCCCTTAGCAAGAAGGCGGGGCGCGCCGTCGGCGGCAAGCTCTCCCGCAGGCTATTCAAGGGCCGTAAGGGAAGAAAGCAACTTCTCTCCCTCAGGGAATGGAAGAATAGGATCGCCCTATTCGCGTCACTGCTCTCCCTCGGCGGCCTTCTGCTCATGGGTGCGATTCTCGCCTCGTCGTTTGGGCTCGTGCAGTTCGGCCAGCAGGCGGGAGGCGCAAGCAACGGCGGCAGCCTGGACGGCGACGAGCTCACCATCTACCTGTACCTCAAAGACCACGGTTGCGACGACATCCACGCCGCCGCCATCATGGGCAACTACTGCCATGAGTCTGCTGGCTCCACAAATCATAAGATTTATCCGTTGGCAGACCAGGTGAAGGGCTCCTATGCCTATTGGGAAGAGGGCATCAGCCCTTGCACCAACGACGAGATTATCGCGAGGGGCTCTGTATATAACAAGGCGACCGGTATAGGCCAGTGGGACGGAGGGCGTCGCCTTCGCCTTGCTCAGTTCGCCAAGGAGAAGGGCAAGAACTGGTACGAACTCGACGTCCAGCTCGAGTTCTGGTCGGACCACGATGAGTGGGGATCTTTTCACAGCGCCAACGGCAAGTACAACTACCAAACATTCATGGATGCAACCGACCTCGAGTCCGCGACGAAGATCTATGCCATGGGCTGGGAGCGGTGCGCCATGGTGGGAGGCAAACCCTCCGGCTGGGAACCGCGATACACCAACGCGCAGTACTTCTACAACGCCATCACGTCCGGCACCCTCGGCGGCTCGGGCCAGGGTCTGGCGGGCGCCACGGGAAGCCAGCTCGCCGTCGTCAACGCCTGCAAGTCAACGCCCTCACCCGGCCTGAACTGGTGTGCCGCGTGGGTGACTAACGTATTCAAGGCGGCTGGTATTGGCCCCTTCGGTGGAAACGCCTGCGACATGGTCAAGGCATGGTGCCACAGCAACAATCC
>UROZ01000062.1 GCA_900549655.1 uncultured Collinsella sp. | reverse complement strand
GGTGCGGGTTCGCGAAGCGAACACGCGGATTCTCCGCGCAAACTATCAGCTCAATATGGATGCGATGTTTATCGAATCTCAGCCGGCCATGCGCCGCATCAACGGATCCCCTCCCGCACCGCGGAGAATCGAACTCTGTGCAGGGCGCGGACGTAAAGAAAATGCCGCAGCAACGCAGGGTGGGATGCGCTTTCCCGATGGCAGCCCAGGCGGAAAGCGCGTCCCGGAATCCGCGCTCAGACTGGGATGTAGTTTCCGGATGATGCCTCAAGCGGAAACTGCGACCCGGAATCGAGCCGTAGAGTGGGATATGCTTTCCCAATGGCAGCTCAAGCGGAAAGTACATCCCGGAATCCTCGTTCGGAATGGGATGCAGTTTCCAAATGAATGGCTAGCGGAAAGTTCATCCCGGAATCCGCGCTCAGAACGGGACGCGCTTTCCCAGCGGCGGTCCAAGCGGAAAGCGCATCCCGGAATCTCGCCTCAAACTGGGGCACACTTTCCGCTTCACCTGCCGCCTCGAAAAACCTGCGCGCTCGCCATCCCAAAACTGGGTAGAAGAAAGCCAAAACGCAATCGCAGGAGGTCAACATGACTGCAGAAGATAAGGCAAAGAACGCTGGCAAGGTCGCGCTCGTTTTGGAGGGCGGCAGCTTCCGCGGGCAATTTACCGCAGGCGTGCTCGACGTCCTCATGGAGGCTGGCGTCGAGATTCCGGCGGTATATGGCGTATCGGCCGGCGCCCTCAACGGCGTGAACTACAAGTCGCACCAGATCGGCCGTGCCAACCGCATCAACCTGGCTTTCTGCAATGACAATCGCTTCATGGGCGCCGCATCGTTTGCGTCCACGGGTTCCATCGTGGGTTACGACTTTATCTTCAACGATGTCCAGGACCGCCTGGATCCCTTTGACAACGAGACGTTCGACGCGAGCCCCATCGAGATGTACGCCGTCGCGACGGACATGCTCTTTGGAACCGCCACGTACCTCCCGGTTAAAAGCGCAGTGCTCGACCTCGACGCCGTGCGTGCCTCGACCTCGCTGCCGCTGGTGACGCCGCCGGTCGAGATTGACGGGCACAAATACGTCGACGGCGGCGTAGCCGATTCGATCCCCATCGAGCACGTGCTGGAGGAGGCGGGCTTCGACCGCGCGGTTGTCATTGTCACGCAGGACCGCTCGTATGAGAAAAAGCCCTACGAGTTTTTGCCGGCCGCGCGTGCGCGTTATGCCGACTACCCCTATCTGCTCGAGGCTATCGAGACGCGCCACGACCGTTACAACATCCAGCGCATGCACCTGTGGAAGTATGAGCGCGAGGGCCGTGCGTTGGTCGTCGCTCCGCAAAAGCCGGTCGAGGTCGGCCATGTCGAGCACGATTCGGCAAAGCTTTTGGACCTGTATATCCAGGGCCGTCAGGAGGCAAAGCGCCTGCTCGCGGAAATCCAAGAGTTCGTTGAACGCTAGCGACGCCGAACCCTCAAAAAATGGCAACAGCTAAAGAGCTGGAAAATCGCGGCTCGTGGATGACATGTGCAGAAACTCTGGTCGGAGACAAAATACCTGTTGACTCGTACGGCGAGCGGGGTAATATGGACGGGTTACTTGCAGAGCCCCGTGAATCTCTGTAACAACACGTACTGTACATGGAGGAGTCTAAGTGATTTCGAAATCGACTCACTACGCCAAGCAGGGCGAGGTCCAGCGCAACTGGGTTCTCGTCGACGCCGATGGTGCTGTCCTGGGCCGTCTTGCCACCCAGATCGCAATGATCCTGCGCGGTAAGAACAAGCCCCAGTTCACGCCCAACAGCGACTGCGGCGACTTCGTTGTCGTCATCAACGCCGATAAGGTCCAGCTTACCGGTAACAAGGCCGACACGAAGACCTATTATCGCCACAGCGGCTACAACGGCGGCCTCAAGGCTGAGAGCTTCCGCCAGGCTATGGAGAAGCACCCGGAGAAGGTCATCGAGCGCGCCGTTCGCGGTATGCTGCCCAAGACCACCCTCGGCCGTGCCCAGATGACCAAGCTTAAGGTCTACGCTGGTGCCGAGCATCCGCATGCTGCCCAGAACCCCACGAAGATTGAGCTGGAGGCTTAAAGATGGCTGAGAACACCGTTGTCTACCAGGGTACCGGTCGTCGTAAGAACGCCGTCGCCCGCGTCCGTCTCGTCCCCGGCACCGGCAAGGTGACCATCAACAAGCGTGACGCCGAGCAGTATTTCGGCCGTCATCAGCTCGTTGAGAACGCCCTTGCTCCCTTCAAGGTGACCGACACCGCCGGTCAGTTCGACGTTATCGCTCTGTGCGATGGCGGCGGCATCTCCGGTCAGTCCGGCGCTCTGCGCCTGGGCATCGCTCGCGCTCTTCTGAATGCTGGCGATTACCGTGCTGACCTTAAGAAGGCCGGTTTCCTTACGCGCGATGCTCGCGTGGTCGAGCGCAAGAAGTACGGCCTCAAGAAGGCCCGCCGCGCTCCCCAGTTCTCCAAGCGCTAAGGTTTTATCTCCTTACGAGATACAATGTACAAGCGGGGCCTGCCGATTGCTCGGCGGGTCCCGCTTTTCTTTTTCGACTAGGGTGGGCGACTGCGTTTTGCCCACTTGGGAAGGAGCGATCCTATGCCCCAGAACATCTTCGGCACCGATGGCGTCCGTGGTGTCGCCAACGCCGACCTCTCGTGCGACCTCGCATTTCGCCTGGGCCGCGCGGCGACCAAGTTCCTTGGCCCGGATATCTGCATCGGCCGCGATACGCGTCTTTCGGGCACCATGCTCGAGAGTGCTCTGACCGCCGGCATTATGGCCGAGGGCGGCCGCCCGCACTGCTGCGGCGTTATCCCTACGCCGGCCGTGGCGTTGCTCACCGTTCAAAACGAGCTTGACGGCGGTATCGTCATCTCCGCTTCGCACAATCCGCCGGAGTTCAACGGCATCAAGTTCTTTAGCCGCAAGGGCATGAAGCTTCCCGATGCTGTCGAGGAAGAGATCAGCGCCTGGGTCATGTCCGAGGAGGCCATGGCTGCCGACACGCTGCCGACCGGCGCCGGTGTGGGTCACATCATCAAGATGAAGGACGCCCGCAAGGCCTATGTCGATCATGCCATCAGCACGCTCGACGGCCTTAAGCTCGACGGACTGGTTGTTGCCGTCGACTGTGGCCACGGCGCTTCCTGCCAGACTACGCCCGCCGCGCTGCAGCGCCTGGGTGCCACGGTCCATGCCATCAACACCGATTATTGCGGCACCGACATCAATGTCGAGTGCGGCTCCACTCACCTTGAGCCCCTGCGCGAGCTCGTGCTGCGCACCCACGCCGATATCGGTCTGGCCCACGACGGCGACGCCGACCGCGTGCTGTTCGTGGACAGCGAGGGCAATGAGATCGACGGTGACTACATCCTGGCTATCTGCGGTTCTGACCTCGCCGCTCGCGGCAAGCTCGCCAACTCCGAGATCGTCTCGACCGTCATGTGCAATCTGGGCTTCTCCATCGCTATGAAGGAGCAGGGCTTCGAAATGGTTCAGACCGCTGTGGGCGACCGTTATGTTCTTGAGCGCATGCTCGCGGACGGCGCCGTCATCGGCGGCGAACAGTCTGGCCACATCATCTTCTTGGAGCACAACACCACCGGTGACGGCCTGGTGACGGCCCTGCAGCTGTTGGCCGTGCTCAAGCGCACCGGTCGTACCCTCACCGATCTTGCCGGCATCATGAAGAAGTACCCGCAGGTACTCGTCAACGTGCATTCCGATAACAAGGCTGGTCTGGACGATTGCCAGCCTATCTGGGATGCCGTCGCTGCTGCCGAGAAGGAGCTTGACGGCCGCGGCCGCATTCTGGTGCGCCCGAGCGGCACCGAGCCGCTGGTCCGCGTGATGGCCGAGGCCGAGACGCACGAGCTGACCCAGCGCGTTGTCGACGACATCGTCGAGGTTGTCAAGCGCGAACTTCCCTAATGGTCAAAAACCGTTGCCAAGTGGTAAACTGTTAAGGTTATTTTGATTGATTGGTATGTCCGAGGGGGAGCATGTTCACTAAAGTCCTAAGGTCTTTTGGTATGCGTGGTCGAGTCCTTACGCTGGATGCTCCCATCTCGGGCGATGTCATTCCGCTTTCCGAGGTAAACGACCAGACGTTTGCCACCGGCCTTTTGGGCCAGGGCGTGGCGATTCGGCCCACCGGAACGCGTGTGATTGCACCGGCTGATGCCAAGGTCGAGGCCATTTTTCCCACGGGACACGCTGTTGCGCTTAACACGGTCGATGGCTTGGACGTGCTCATCCACGTTGGTTTGGACACTGTTCAGCTCGAGGGCAAGCACTTTACCGTACATGCGCAAGTGGGTGACATTGTCCATAAGGGCGATGTACTCATTGAGTTCGATCGCGAGGCAATTGCTGCCGAGGGCTACGATGTGACGGTTCCCATCTTGGTATGCAACTCCGTTGAGTTCTCGAGTATCAAGGGCTCCGTTGGTGTGCATGTCGAAGAGATGGACCAGCTCATCGTTGCTCGCGAGCGCTAGCAAGTGCACGTGGCCATTAGCCTACAATTCAAACACGTTTACGGAGGGCGCCCTTGAAAGAGGACGCCCTCCGTGGCAAGATGGGAAACGTCCGAGGCTAAACAGCTTCGGGTCACCGTGGACGGGCAGGGGCCTCGACGCGGCTAGACACGAGACACATACATTACGCGACCTCGCCCTGGTGGCCGCACACGTTGGTTGCGGCCGACGCGGGCCGCGGGCAAGTGCTTGTAAGGGAGCCTTGCCTCTCTTGTACGAGAAAGGACGCGTAATGAAGATCATTAAAGCTAAAGACTACGAGGATATGAGCCGCAAGGCCGCTAATATCATCTCGGCCCAGGTTATCCTCAAGCCCGACTGTGTGCTGGGTCTTGCCACCGGCTCCACCCCGATCGGAGCCTACAAGCAGCTCGCTACTTGGTACAAGAAGGGCGACGTCGACTTTGCCGAGGTCAGCACCTACAACCTGGACGAGTATCGCGGCCTTTCGCACGACGATCCCCAGAGCTATCACTACTTCATGCGTGAGAACTTCTTCGATCACATCAACATCGACCTGAACAACACGCATGTGCCCGACGGTTCCAACCCCGACGCCGCCGCTGCCTGCTCTGAGTACGACAAGATCGTCGCCGACGCCGGTTACCCGGATCTGCAGCTGCTCGGCATTGGCAACAACGGCCACATCGGCTTCAACGAGCCCGATGACCACTTCTCCAAGGGCACGCACTGCGTCGACCTCACCGAGAGCACCATTCAGGCCAACAGCCGCCTGTTCGACAGTATCGACGATGTTCCCCGTCAGGCCTACACCATGGGTACCCAGACCATCATGTATGCCCGCATGATCCTGGTCGTCGCCAACGGCGAGGCCAAGGCTCAGGCCGTGCATGACATGTGCTATGGTCCGGTTACGCCCGAGTGCCCGGCTTCGATCCTGCAGCTGCACACCAACTGCGTTGTCGTTGCCGACGAGGCCGCCCTTTCGCTCTGCGAGTAGCGCGAATCCTGCAGCTCGACATAGCCTTGCCTAAGGCCTCCGCTTTGCGGGGGCCTTTTTGCTATCCCTTTTTGCCCACTTGACCAAAATCTTGCCGCAAGCTTGACGAATGCCGGATGTCCAACAGCTTGATTCATTCTATATCAGATTCTATGCAAAAATGCCACTAAAAGGTCGTAGACGGTAGCGGGTGCTAGGCGAGTTGAATGACATGGCTGAACCTTGTTCATCTGCGTTACACTGCCGCTTGGATGGGACAAGCTGACAAGCTCATTTACCTGCTTAAAGACCGATTAGTCGGGGGATTAATAACAATCGGCCCTCGCTGTACAAAAACTTGCCGCTTGCGTACCAAAAGACAACCTAAAACACAAGGGCGCTCTATTCATAGCGCGGCTTGTATGGTCTTGCGGCTACAGTGTCCATACGGTCGAGTTGAGGAGCGGGCATGGTAAACGATTTGAGTGGTATAGACGACCTCGAGCTGATGCCGCTGGGCGGAGGCTATATGGTGCGACGCGAACGCTTGATGAATGAGCTTATCGCCAAGGGCCGAAAGGCCGGCATCGTGGTTCTTTATGCGCCCGACGGGTTTGGGAAGACCTCGGTGCTGCTGCAGTACACCCATGAGGTTAAATGCGACCCGACGCGAGGCCCCGTGCGGATTATCGAGGCCGATCGTGCCATTGGGCGCGAGGTGTTTATGCAGCTCGAGGTGGTTACCGAAGAACTCAAAGACAAACCGCACTCCCTTATCGCAATTGATAATGTGCCAAACCTCGATCAGCACGATACCGAAGACCTCATCGACAGGATTCGCGGCCTGCGCGCTATGGGGGTAGGGGTCTTTATTTCCTGCCGTCCTTCAAATCGTCAGCTGATTCATGGGCTGGGCGATTCGGTTAAGATCAATGCGCAGATGCTCAAGGTGCATGCCTATGAGTATTCGGCGTGGGCATCGGCGTTTTCGATCAGCACATCGCTCGACTTTTATCAGCTCACGCAGGGCGTGCCCGAGCTCGTTTCGGCATTGCAGACGGGTCTGTATGGCCAAGGTGACGTAGCCGGTCTGCTCGAAAACGAGATTGTCAACGTATATGGCGCGGCACTTGCCGATCTGGCTTCGCTCGACAATAATGCGCTGTTTTGCGTGGCATGTCTCATGGTTTTGATGGGCGAGGGCAATATCGCAGAACTCGAGGCCTGTGGGGTGAGGCTGTCGATGGTCGACCAGTCCTATTTTGTGCGCGACTACCCGATCTTTGGCTTGGATCCCGCCGAGCGGAGTTTTACGTGTCTGGGCACGGAGGATAACGGACGCTTGCGCTTGCGTAAGTTGGTGGCCGAGGTCCGCCCCGAACTTGTTCCGAGGGCGGCCCGGATTTTGCTTAAGGCGGGCCGATGCGATGCGGCGATGGGCCTGGCGGACGCCTTTTTGGACCGTGAAGCGGTCCTTGAACTCGCTGGGCAGTATGGGGTCGATCTGGCTCTGACGGGGCACGGGGCCGATATCTGCCGAGCAGCGCTGGGCACGATCGATGCCGACGATCCGGCTCCAGAGCCAACGCCTGCCGAGGCGCTCGGCGTATATCTGGCAGCGGTCAGCGTGTCCAATACAAAGCTCGCTCGCTATATGGCATCGGTTATCGAGCGCGGGGGCGAACGGGCGGCCTGCGAAATAGACCCTGTCTCATGGAGGGTGGCCCAGACACTGACAGCTGTTTGCTATGGGGACAACGGGCTTGGGCTCCCTACGAACCTGGCCGTGCCAGAAATCGAGACATCCCATACCGCACTCGATATGTTGTCTGCGCATATCGAGATCAAGCGATGCCTGACCGAACGGGGAGATGACGGCGGCGTTCTACAGCAGCTCAAAACGAGCAGGGCCTACGATTGCGAGCTCGACATCGTGGGGATTGTTATACGGGCCGATAGCATGCTGGTGGAGCTCTTTGACGGGTCGTTTGCGGGAACCGACGAGCGCGACGACGAGATGACGGTGGTGCGGGAGGCGCTCGACGTACGTGGGCTTAAGGCGATGGCTATCTGGGTGCGCATGGTGTTGGCGGCACGGCGGCTCCTTTCCGGCTTGCCGGTAACCGACGACGCGGCGTTCAACGAGCTCGATCGTTTTGCCGTGCGCATGCGTGACAACCAGATTCAGCTGTTTGGCCTGTTGCTAGAAGGCTGGCAGTCGCTGGCAGAGGGACGGCCGGTTAATGCGAAGTTCCGTGCGGTCCAAGTGCTCAAACTTGCCGAGGAGTCGATTGCGTACATGCGCGATAACGCATTGCTGCTGGAGCGCGTGGCATATCTGCGTAACACCTCGATGGTTTCGGTGCGCGAGGAAGCGGAGCTACTCGATATAAGCCAGACGCAGGTTGGTGGCGCAGAAGCCTGGATGGTGGCGCTGCATTTGGCTTGCGCGGGGCGAGATAGCGATCTTGCGGCCTGGATGTCCATGAATCGTGCGGGGATTCTAGAGCCATCGTATCGGCTCTTTGCGCGCCTTGCCATGCATTGTCTGGGCGAGCCGGCGGGCAGGATACGCAAGAAGCTTCCCGTGCGCGAGCTGTCGCGGTACTCGCTGCGCGACGATTTGGAAGGGGAGGGCGAGCGCCTGTTCCAGGCCGGCGAGGTTGAAGCCGTCGATACCATCGACCATATCGAGATTCGCATGTTTGGTGCGTTTCGCGCCGAGCGCGACGGGTTTCCCATCACGGATAAAATGTGGCGCCGCAAGAAGGCGGCGACGCTTGCCGAGCGGCTTGCACTGGGCATGGATGCGCTCGTCGATCGTGAGACGCTGGCCATGGAGCTGTGGCCCCATGCCGAGTTCAATAGCGCCCGCAACAACCTGTACTCGACGATATCGCGCTTGCGGTCGGCTTTGGGGCCGACGCCGGATGGCAAGTCGTGTGTGCTCATCCAAAATGAATGCATTGGGCTCAACGGCGACTACGTCAAGACCGATGTACGGCTGTTTGACCAGATAAGCCGCGAGGTTTTGGGAAATCGCGCGGGTGCGCGCGGTCCCCATTTAGTTGAGCTGTGCCTTAAGATTGAGCAACTTTATGCTGGACCGCTGTATGTTCCCAATGGCTGTAATCCCACCTACTTTTTGCGTATGCGACGCATTATGCAGTCAAAGTACATCGATTGCATGATTAAGGGAGCAAATGCCGCTCTAGAAGAAAACGATCTGCAGTCGGCGATCTGGCTGGCGGAGTCGGGGCTTCGGCAGGAAACGGCGCGCGAGGATATGGTGCGCTGTGCCATGCGCGTCTACAGTGCGGCGGGGCGGCGGCGCGATATCGTCGAGCTGTACAGCGGGCATATGCACCATCTGAGGGAGCAGGTCAATGGCGTGCCCGAGCCCGAGACGCGGCGCCTATACGAGCGCTTGGTGGAGGGGCGGCTCAATCGCGTGCTGGTCGAGCGATAAAAAACGGGCGCCCGAAGTACTTGGGCACCCGTAAGCTTGCTATGTGTTGGCTCGCCGGATCATTGGCTCTTAGACGAGCCTGATCTTCTCGATGTCCTTGCGCGAGGACTCGCGATACAGCGAGAACTTGCGGCCGATGACCTGGACGACCTCGGCGTGGCAACGCTCAGCGAGCTCTTCGGCGGCCTCGCGGGCGGAAAGACTGGAGCCATCGAGCACGGAGCACTTAACGAGCTCGTGCTTCTCCAGGTAGGCGACCGTCTGCTCGACGGTGCCCTCGTTGACATCGGACTTGCCGATGATGATGGCGGGGTTGAGGTGATGGGCCATGCTGCGAAGCTGCTTGACCTGGGCTCCTGTCAGTGCCATGGGTTCTCGCTTTCTATGTATGGGGCGCCCCGCGACGGGGCCTTAATCTACGTGAGCTGTCCCACGATAGCGCAGGAACGGCGCGGTGTGGAGCGCGTTTGCCCAGTTCAAAAAGAATGCGGATGCCGAGTGAGTGGGCGGTGCGGGCTGCGAACAGGCTATGAGCGGGGCGCAGAGACCGGCTCCCATGCAATAAACGCCCAACGAACCTTACGAACATGATCGAGCATATAGCGCCCCTGCGGCACGCCCTTGGAGCCCGGCTCGCCGGCATGGGGGTTCTCGATCATGTGTTGGGCGATGTAGTCGCGCAGACGGTCGACCTTATCTTCGTTGCCATGCTCGAGCATACGAGAAAAGTCCGCCACACCTGCCTCAAGGCTATCGAAGGTGTCGCGACGAGGCGATTCAAAGTACGTAACCTGCGGCAGGGCACCCATCTGAATGAGGATATTAAAAGCATACACAAAGCCATTACTGCAGGTAACCGAGGCACCGATAGCGTTCATCAAGTGCAGATCATAGCGCGGGCTGGAGTTGGCGACCATCGTGACAGCGCAACGCCGACGAGCCGTTCGATCAAGCTTGGCAAGCGCATCTTTTAGATTGGTCGTCGTAACCGACCGACTGGCAAAGGCAACATCCACCGCTTTCGCGACCGGTCCAACCAAATCCCAATCATCATCCCAAGCAAGCTCAAGCGGCGTAATAAGATCTTCGAGCCCGTAATACTCAATGCCGGCATCAAGCGTGCCCAACATGGCAGGGGAGAAATCAGCCGCAATCACGGAATGCCCAGCCTGAGCAAGCGGAATAGCAATCGACCCAGCCCCACACCCCATATCAAGCACCGACTCACCAGGCTTCAACGCCAACAGCTTTATAAAATCCCGAGCATAAGGGGCAGTCTCCAACGGCCGAAAATGCCGAGCCCGCTTATCCCATTCAAAAGAATCATCAGCCCGATGCCGAGCGGCCTGCATCTGCATCCACTCCTGGTTCCAATCTGTGGAAAGCAGCTCAGAACGATTCTCCCCATCAACCACGGGCCAACCTCCTAGCAACAAAAAAGCGGCCCCTCCCAAAAGAAGAGCCGCAACAAGCATATATCAGAAAAAGAACCGTTCCAACGCCAAACCGCCGCACCAGCCAAGTGGTGCAGGAGCGAAGCGACTGCAACCGGGATAGAACCCAACTGAGGTCCCGTTGTGCGGGAGCCCCGCCGCCGGGCGGCAGACATATAAGGTCGATCGCGAGTTCCGCACGCAAAGGAGGCCACTTAATGTGGCCTCCGTCTTGCGCAGGACTGTCCGAGCAGGCGACCTTATATGTCTGC
>UROZ01000061.1 GCA_900549655.1 uncultured Collinsella sp. | reverse complement strand
TACGTCCCGGTGACCGCCTGGTTGCGTTTGCCGATGACTTTGCCGATGCGTTTGCTCGTGGCTTTGATGGCCGCGATGTTGTGCTGGTGGGGGATTCGTGCGCCGAGGTATTTGTTGCCGCGTCCGAGGGCTTTGATGCCTCGCTTGATGCCGAGGGGCCGCACCTGTGGTGGTTCGTCAATTCTATCGGCGGGTTTGGTCTGCGTGTGCCCGATCTGCGCGCGTTAGGCCGCGCAGCGCGTGAGGCTCATGCGCTGCTCGTGGTGGATAACACCGTGGCCGGCCTCTTTGGGTGCGATCCGCTGCGTTTGGGTGCCGTCCTGTCGCTCGAGGCGCTCGACCGTGTGTGCGCCGGTAAGGCTCCTCGCAAGCTCGTTGCCGTATCGGTCGCACGCTCGCAGCTCAAGCGCCATCGTGTGGACGCCGCGGCCGAGTGCGCGCATGCGCTGATCGAGGGGTGCGGGTTGGCCGCGCTCGACTTGTCCTCCGATGAGGCCGAGGTTCTAGAACGCGGGCTCGACACGCTCGACACTCGCATGCAGGCACACTTTGACCGCGCGCGTGCACTGGCTGAATATTTGGCCGCGAACGAGATGGTGAGCAACGTGCGCTATCCCGGGCTGGCCTCGCATCCCGACCATGCCATCGCGACCGGCATCCTGGAGCACGGTTTTGGCCCTGCAGTTGAATTTGACCTTATCGAGCGCAGCGCGCGCGAGCTGTTCGATGCTTTGCCGGGGGAGTTCCGCACATCATCCGCCGGCGGCGCAACGACGCGTCTTTCGGCCCCACGCGGCAAGCGGGGGAGCACCATCCGTCTCTTCGCCGGCACCGACGACCCTCTGGTCGTAGCGTCCACCCTAGACAACGCCCTTCGCAACTAGCTAAATCATCCTCAACTCCATAAGTTGCGGTGAAATAGGGATTGGTTTACGGCTTTATCGGCATAAACAGTCCCTATTTCACCGCAACTTATGAGAAGGGGTTGTGCAGCTAAAAAAGCCCCGTCCTAAATTAGCTACTTTTTGATGCTGGCGATGAGGTCGTTGGCTTTGGTGGCGATGACGTTGTTGATGTCGGCCTGCAGCTCCTCGAAGACCGCTATGGCTCGCTCTCCTGCGGGCGTGAGCGTGGACCCGCGGGCGCCGTCGCGCTCGATGAGCTTGCAGCCCAGCTGTCCTTCCGCCTCGTTCACAATGCGCCAGGCCTTGGAATACGCCATGCCCATGCTCTTGGCGGCGCGGTTGAGCGAGTGCTCGCGGGCAATACCCTGCAGCAGCAAGACGCAGCCGTGGCCGAACACGCCCGGCAAATCCTTGTCGCACGCTTGAATGACCAACTTTGCCGTCGTCTTGTACTTCATACGCTCCACGTCTTCCCGCTAAAGTGTTTGCTGGGCAAACGCAAAGCCTGCGTCAAACCCTCGTGTGCTCTTCTTAAATCATGCATTGTAGCAGTCAAAGTGCGTTAAGATACTTCCCCAGTATTGGGCGCCCAAGGTTGGGCTGGGTCCTACGAGGCCTGCAGCCGACCGGTCGCATGGAAAAAGGAGAAACATGGCTACGTTCTTTCCCGGTGAGTCCCACACGTTTTCGGAGTATCTGCTGGTCCCTGGTTACTCGTCCTCGCAGTGCATCCCCAACAACGTCTCTCTTAAGACGCCGCTGACCCGCTTTAAGCGCGGTGAGAAGCCGGCAATCACCCTGAACATCCCCATGGTTTCCGCCATCATGCAGTCCGTCTCGGGCGTCGACATGGGTGTCGCGCTCGCTACCGAGGGTGGCCTGTCCTTCATTTACGGTTCCCAGAGCGCCGAGTCCGAGGCCGCTATGGTCAAGGCCGTCAAGGATCACAAGGCCGGCTTCGTTCAGTCCGATTCCACGCTGACCCCCGACATGACCATGGAGCAGGTCATCGAGCTCAAGGAGAAGACCGGTCACTCCACCATGCCGGTCACCGACGACGGCACTCCCAAGGGTAAGCTCCTGGGTATCGTCACCAGCCGTGACTATCGCCCCAGCCGCGATGACCACCAGACGAAGGTCTCCGAGTTCATGACCCCGCGTGAGCAGCTCATCGTGGGCGACAAGAACATTAGCCTCAAGGTTGCCAACGACGTCATCTGGGACAACAAGCTCAACGCCCTTCCCATCGTCGACGACAACGATCACCTTATGGGCATCGTTTTCCGCAAGGACTACGATAGCCATAAGACCAACCCCAACGAGCTGCTCGACGGCGATAAGCGCTACATGGTCGGCGCCGGCATTAACACCCGCGACTATGCCGAGCGCGTGCCGCTGCTCATCGAGGCCGGCGCCGATGTCCTGTGCATCGACTCTTCCGAGGGCTTCAGCGAGTGGCAGAAGCGCACCATCGAGTGGATCCGCGCTAACTACGGCGAGGACGTCAAGGTCGGTGCCGGCAACGTCGTCGACGCCGAGGGCTTCCGCTTCCTGGCCGACTGCGGTGCCGACTTCATCAAGGTCGGTATCGGCGGCGGTTCCATCTGCATCACCCGTGAGACCAAGGGCATCGGCCGTGGCCAGGCCACCGCGCTGATCGACGTCTGCCGCGCCCGCGACGAGTACTACGAGGAGACCGGCGTCTACGTGCCCGTGTGCTCCGACGGCGGCATCGTCTACGACTACCACATGACGCTCGCCCTTGCCATGGGCGCCGACTTTATGATGCTGGGCCGCTACTTCGCCCGCTTTGACGAGAGCCCGACCGAGCGCGTCAACGTCAACGGTCAGTACATGAAGGAGTACTGGGGCGAGGGTTCCGCGCGTGCCCGCAACTGGCAGCGCTACGACCTGGGCGGCGCCGCGAAGCTCAGCTTCGTCGAGGGCGTCGACTCCTACGTCCCGTACGCCGGTTCCCTCAAGGACGGCGTGGGCGGCACGCTCTACAAGGTCAAGTCAACGATGTGCAACTGCGGCGCCCTCTCGATCCCCGAGCTCCAGGAAAAGGCACGCCTGACCCTGGTCAGCTCGACCTCGATCGTCGAAGGCGGCGCCCACGACGTTGTCGTCAAGGACTCCCAGCAAAGCGTCAGCTACCGCTAAGCGGCTTTCCCAAGCACCGCACCTTGCCGTTCAAACCGTCGCTCGCGTACCAAAGTACGCGACGCTCCTCTTTCGCGGCAATCTGCGGCACTTGGAAAACCCGACCATGCTTGAGCGGGTAACAATTAGTGGTTGATTCCCAACCACGTTATTTAGATAAAGCGAGATGCCCGCAAGTCGCAGGCATCTCGCTTGTCGTATTTGCTATCATCAGTCAAGTTAACCTTAGGGTCGGTCGGCTTGGCTTTGTTCGCTACAAGTTCCGCACGCAAAGAAGAGCACTTAATGTGCTCTTCGTCTTGCGCAGGACTGTCCGCAGCAGCGAGCAAAGCCTAGCCGACCGGCCCCAGCTAAGATTAAAGGAGCTGATATGTGCGATTGCACAGATCATAAGGACGAGATCCCTGCCTACGACGCGCAGGCCATTGAGTCCCGGTGGATGAAGGCCTGGGAGGACTCCAACCTCTTTGCCGTCGACACCGATGACAGCAAGCCCAAGAAGTACGTGCTCGAGATGTTCCCGTATCCGTCGGGCGACCTGCACATGGGCCACGCGCGCAACTATACTATCGGCGATGCCATGGCCCGTCAGGCCCGCATGCGCGGCTACGACGTGCTGCATCCCATCGGCTTTGACGCCTTTGGCCTGCCTGCCGAGAACGCCGCCATCAAGCACAACACGCAGGCTGCCGCCTGGACGTATAAGAACATGGACCAGGCGCTCGCCACGATGAAGCGCATGGGCTTCTCCTACGATCTGGATCGCATGGTCAAGACCTGCAGCCCCGACTACTACCGCTGGGGTCAGTGGATCTTTGAGAAGATGTGGGAAAAGGGCCTGGTCTACCGCAAGAAGAACCCGGTCAACTGGTGCCCCACCTGCAAGACCGTTCTGGCCAACGAGCAGGTCACCGAGGGCAAGTGCTGGCGCTGCGGCACCGAGCCCGAGAAGCGCGACCTTGAGCAGTGGTACTACAAGATCACCGAGTACTCTCAGGAGCTGCTCGACGATCTGGAGAAGCTCCCCGGCTGGCCCGAGCGCGTCAAGCAGATGCAGGCCAACTGGATCGGCCGATCCGAGGGCGCCGAGGTCGACTTTACCCTGTGCGACAAGGACGGCGAGCCCATCGAGGGCGACGAGGGTAAGATCACCGTCTTCACCACGCGAGCCGACACGCTCTTTGGTGTCTCCTTCTTTGTCCTGGCTCCCGAGTACGCGCGCCTGCACGAGCTCGTCGAGGGCACGGAGTACGAGGAGGCCGTCACCAAGATCGTCGAGGACTCCAAGCATATCTCTGCCGTCGAGCGCGCACAGGGCACCCTCGAGAAGCACGGTGCCTTTACCGGCCGCTATGTGGTGAACCCCGTCAACGGCGAGAAGGTCCCCGTGTGGGTTGCCGACTACGTCGTGGCCGACTACGGCACCGGCGCCGTCATGGCCGTTCCCTGCGGCGACCAGCGTGACTTTGAGTTCGCCCGCAAGTACGATCTGCCTATTGTGCCGATCATCCTGGACGATGACGACCGCGCTGCCGTCGAGGCCAGCGGCGAGACCATCGATACCTTCCATGCCGAGACCGTCGACTGGGATTGCGCCCACGCTGCCGAGGGCACGCTCGTCCAGTCCGGCAAGTACACCGGCATGCGCGGCGGTAAGCACTCCGAGGGCGAGGCCGCCATTGTTGCGGACCTCGAGGCTATGGGCTGCGGCCGTCGCAAGGTCGAGTTCCGCCTGCGCGACTGGCTCATCTCCCGCCAGCGTTATTGGGGCAACCCCATCCCGGCCATCCACTGCGAGCACTGCGGCATCGTGCCCGTGCCCGAGGACCAGCTGCCGGTGACGCTGCCCGAGAACCTGGACCTGGGCGCCGGCGAGACCCTCGCCGAGTGCAAGGAGTTCTACGAGACCACCTGCCCGGTCTGCGGTCGTCCCGCCAAGCGCGAGACCGATACCATGGACACCTTTACTTGCTCCAGCTGGTATTACCTGCGCTATACCGACCCGCACAACACCGAGCTGCCCTTCTCCCGCGAGGCCGCCGACCGTTGGATGCCCGTCGATAACTACATCGGCGGCATCGAGCACGCCATTCTGCACCTGCTCTACAGCCGCTTCTTTACCAAGGCCCTGCGCGACCTCGGCCTGCTGAGCGTTGACGAGCCCTTCACCAACCTGCTGTGCCAGGGTATGGTCAAGGACGAGAACGGCGACACCATGTCCAAGTCCAAGGGCAATGTCGTGCCCCCGAGCTCGGTCATCGAGCCCTACGGCGCCGACACCATGCGTCTGGCGATCCTGTTTATCGCCCCGCCCGAGAAGGACTTCGACTGGGATCCCAAGGCCGTCGAGGGCGCCAATCGCTTCATCAAGCGTGCCTGGCGTATCGTGTGGCAGCTCGTCCAGTCCGGCGACGCCAACGTGGCCTTCGACAAGTCCGCGCTCGACGAGACCGCGATGAAGCTCTATCGCGAGCGTCACCGCACCATCGCCAAGTGCACCGAGGACTTCGACCGCGGCCAGTTCAACACCGCGATCTCTGCCGTCATGGAGCTCGTCAACGCCGCGAGTGCCTACCTCAACGCCACCGAGGGTGCCGCCCGCGACAAGGCCCTGTGCTACGGCGTGGCCAAGGACATCGTGAGCGTCCTTGCCCCCATCTGCCCGTTCTGGGCCGACGAGCTGTGGCACGAGGCGCTCGGTTGCGAGGGCAACGCCTACACCGCCGCCTGGCCCGAGTTCGACATCGCCGAGTCCATCGAGGACACGGTGCAGATCGTCGTCCAGGTGCTCGGCAAGGTCCGTGGCCGCATCGACGTCGCCCGCGACGCCTCCAACGAGGAGATGCAGGCTGCCGCCGAGGCCGCCGTCGCCAAGTGGACCGAGGGCAAGAGCGTTGTCAAGGCCATCTGCGTGCCCGGTAAGCTGGTCAACTTGGTGGTCAAGTAAGCGCTGCGCGCAAAGCTGACATGCAATAAACGAGGGACGGTCCGGTTGGGTCGTCCCTCGTTTTTCATGTACCTGCCCTGATGTCTGCGGTCAATTGTCCTATTCTTGTGGAGAAGCTGTGCGCACGCTGACCTGCGGATTTGTACGACGCTTGCACGTTTGTGCAGGTATTGGTATAGTTTGCTTGCAAATGAAGTTGTAATTGAAAGAAGTGGGGTTTCGGCCCCGCTTCTTTTTTGTATGGATGGAGGTGCCGCAATGGTCAAGACCAAGACCGAGCAGGCGATCATCGACGCGCTCGAGGCCGTCGCTCCCCAGCACGATGTCGACATCGTCGACGTTGAGCTCGTGGGTGCCACCAAGGCCCCCTGCGTGCGCGTGCGTATCGAGGGTGCCGAGGGTCAGAGCCTGTCGCTCAATGACGTCACGGCCAACACCAAATGGGTCGGCGACGTGATTGAGGAGCTCGACCCCATCTCTTCGAGCTATACGCTCGAGGTGTCGAGCCCGGGCATGGCGCGCCCGCTGCGCCGCCCGAGTGACTTTGCCCGCTTTGTGGGCGAGAACTGCGAGCTCACCTCCACCGCCACCGAGGGCCGTCGCAAGTACGCCGGCAAGATTGCCGCCGCCACCGAGACGAACGTGACCCTCGAGCTCGAGGACGGCGAGTCCGTCACCCTCGATTTCTCTGATGTTAAAAAGTGCAAGTTGAAGCCCACCTACGACTTCAAGCCCGCGAAGGAAGGAAAGTAAGATGGCAGCATCCGACATGATGTCCGCCCTGATGGAGCTTTGCCAGGAGAAGCACATCGACCAGCTCTACCTGATCGACCGCCTGGAGCAGTCGCTCGCCAAGAGCTATGCCGAGATCCTGCATCTTGAGTGGGGCGCCAAGGTGACCATCGACCGCACCACCGGCAAGATCTACGTCTACCGCCTGGAGCCGATCGACGATTCCATGGACGAGGAGGGCAACTTCACCGAGTTCGAGGAGATCGACGTCACCCCCAAGAACACGAGCCGTATCGCCGCCCAGCACGCCAAGGCCGAGATCAACGCCATCGTACGCAACTCCGCCCGCGAGCAGATCTACGAGGAGTTCTCCGGCCGCATCGGTGACCTCATCAGCGGTACCGTGCTGCAGTCCACGCCCGACTTCACGATCGTCAAGATCCGCGAGGGCGTCGAGGCCGAGCTTCCGCACTTCGACCAGCGCCGTTACGAGAACGAGCGCAACGAGCGTCCGATGGGCGAGCGCTACCTGCACAACCAGCATATCAAGGCCGTGATCATCGACGTCCGCGACCCCAACTCCAACCTGCAGCCGGTCCGCGGCGAGCACAGCCGTCCGCCGATCGTCATCTCCCGTACCCACCCCGAGCTCATGCGTCGTCTGTTTGAGCAGGAGGTGCCCGAGATCTATGAGGGCACCGTCCAGATCAAGTCGATCGCCCGCGAGCCCGGCCAGCGCTCCAAGGTCGCCGTTCACTCGCTCGACGACCGTTTGGATCCCGTGGGCGCCTGCGTCGGCCCCAAGGGCAGCCGTGTCCGCGCTGTCGTGGGCGAGCTCCGTGGCGAGCGCGTCGACGTCATCCTGTGGGATGCCGATCCGGCCGTCTACGTCGCCAACGCCCTGTCGCCCGCTAAGGTCACCCGCGTCCTCATCGACGAGGAGAAGGCCTACGCCGGCGTCATCGTGCCCGATGACCAGCTGTCCCTCGCCATCGGCAAGGAGGGCCAGAACGCCCGCCTCGCCGCGCGCCTGACCGGCTGGCACATCGACATCAAGTCCGAGACGCTTGCCGCCGACATCCTCAAGAACGTTCCCGTTCACGAGGAGCCCGCCGCCGACCTGATCGGTGACGAGGAGGACGAGGACGTCCGCCGCTGCGAGTACGTGTCCGAGGACGGCATCCAGTGCCGCAACCAGGCTCGTCCCGGCTCCCGATTCTGCGGTGTCCACGACACCGACGCCTTCGATGATGCGGAGGACCTGATCTAGCGCGCGGTCGCGCCGGGCGGGTCCCAGCGCATACCCCACGCTCGTTCAGTCTCTAGGCACCCAAGGTGCCAGAAAGGGTAGGTGAAGTCATATGGCAAAAGTCCGTGTGTCCACCCTGGCCAAAGAGTTCGGCATGACCTCCAAGGAACTGATGGGTCATCTCGCCGAAATGAAGATTCCCGCTAAGTCCGCTTCCTCCGCTCTGGAGGACGCATACGTCGCCATGGTCCGCAAGCAGCTCGCCTCGGTGATCGAGGCCCGCGCCCAGGAAGTCGAGGCCGCCAAGCTGGCCGAGGAGCAGGCCGCTGCCGCCGAGGAGGCAGCACGCGCCGCCGAGGCAGAGCGCGAGCGCATCGCCGCCGAGAAGGCACGCGAGGAGGAGCGCCGCCAGTTCGCCGCTGCCCAGGCTGCCGAGGAGGCCGCCCGCGCCGAGGCCGAGGCAAAGAAGAAGGCCGAGCAGGAGCGCCTTGCCCGCGAGAAGGAGGAGGCTGCCCGCGAGGCCCAGCGCCGCGCCGTTCCCGCTTCCGATTCCGGTTCGCGCTTCCGTTCGCTGCTCGACCAGATCGCCGCACAGGAGACCGTGCTCAAGGAGAAGAAGGACGCCGAGGACAAGGCCAAGGCCGAGCGCGCCGCAGAGCGCGGCAACCGTCGTGGCGGCAACAACGACCGTCGCGGTGGCCGTCGTAACGATCGCAACGCTTCCGACAACAACTCCGAGCGCAATGCCTCCGAGAACCGTCCCCACAGCCATCGCACCAACGCCAGCAACAACGTCGCTGCCGGCATGGACTTCCCCAACCCCGACAAGCAGGGCAAGGGCAAGAAGCGCAAGGGCGGTCACAACAACGAAGAGGACCACTACAGCCGCATGGCTCGCGAGGCCGAGGAGTACAGCCGCGAGAAGGTGCTCGAGGAGGCTCGTGCCGCCGTCGAGGAGGCCTCTCGCGAGTCCACCGGTCGCCGCAAAAAGCGCAAGGAGAAGCGCGAGCGCGAGGCCGCAAAGGCTCAGGAGGAGCGCAAGATAGAGGAGGCGCTGGCCCAGGGCGTGAACCCCGAGGACCTCGACGCCATCAAGGTCTCCCAGGGCGTTACCGTTCAGGAACTTGCCGAGGCGCTCGACGTTCCGGCCAACGACATCATCAAGCGCCTGTTCCTGCTGGGCACGCCGCTCACCATGACGCAGTCCATGTCCGACGACCTCGTCGAGCTCGTTGCCGACGACCTGGGCCGTCAGATCAAGATCATCACCCCCGAGGAGGAGAACACCTTCTCGTTCTACGACGATCCCGCCGACCTTAAGCCGCGTGCCCCGGTCGTCACCGTCATGGGCCACGTCGACCACGGCAAGACTTCGCTGCTCGACGCCATCCGTCACACCGGCGTCGCTGCCGGCGAGGCGGGCGGCATTACGCAGGCCATCGGCGCTTCGCAGGTCATGATCAACGACCGCAAGATCACCTTCATCGATACCCCCGGTCACGCCACCTTTACGGCCATGCGTGCCCGCGGCGCCAAGGTGACCGACATCGTCATTCTGATCGTGGCTGCCGACGACGGCGTCATGCCCCAGACCATCGAGTCGATCAACCACGCCAAGGCCGCCGGCGTACCCATCGTCGTCGCCGTCAACAAGATCGATAAGCCGGGTGCCAACCCCGACCGCGTGCGCCAGGAGCTCACCGAGTACGGCATCATCCCCGAGGAGTGGGGCGGACAGAACATGTTCGTCAACATCTCGGCCAAGCAGAAGATCGGTATCGACGACCTGCTCGAGACCGTCCTGCTCCAGGCCGACGTGCTCGAGCTCAAGGCCAACCCCGATACGTTCGCATCGGGTAACGTCCTCGAGGCCAAGCTCGACAAGGGCCGCGGCTCGGTTGCTACCGTGCTCGTGACCCGCGGCACCCTGCGCGTGGGCGACACGCTGGTCGCCGGCCTCACCTATGGCCGCGTCCGTGCCATGCTCGACCCCAAGGGCAACGCCGTCACCGAGGCCGGTCCCTCCGACGCCGTCGAGATCTTGGGCCTGCAGTCCGTCCCCAACGCCGGCGATGAGTTCCGCGTGTTCGAGGACGAGCGCGAGGCGCGTGCGCTGGCCGACGAGCGTTCGCTCAAGGCCCGTATCGAGGAGCAGAGCCGCGTGAAGCACGTGACGCTCGAGAACCTCTTCGAGACCATCGCCGACGCCGAGGTCAAGGAGCTCAACCTGATCATCAAGGCCGACGTCCAGGGTTCTATCGAGGCCCTTCAGGACTCCCTCGACAAGATGGATCAGTCCGAGGTGCGCATCAACACGATCCACTCCGCCGTTGGTGCCATCAACGAGACCGACGTCGTCCTGGCCGACGCCTCCAACGCCATCATCATCGGCTTTGGCGTCCGTCCAGACGGCAAGGCCCGCTCCGCCGCCGAGCGCGAGGGCGTCGAGATCCGTTGCTACGACGTCATCTACAAGTGCCTCGAGGACCTCGACGCTGCCCGTATCGGCATGCTCAAGCCCACCGAGGTCGAGGTCGCCACGGGTACCGCGACCGTCCTGGACACCTTCAAGGTGCCCAAAGTCGGCATCGCCGCCGGTGTCCGCGTCGAGGAGGGCGAGATCGCCGCGACCGATTCCGTGCGCCTGGTGCGCGACGGCATCGTGGTCTTCAACGGCAAGATCGCCTCGATGCGCCACTACAAGGACGAGGCCAAGAGCCTCAAGAGCGGCTCCGAGGGCGGCATTGGCCTGGAGAACTTCCAGGACATCAAGCCTGGCGACACCATTGAGGGCTACCGCATCGACCAGGTTGCCCGTACCGAGTAGGGGGTAGCGCTATGAAGCAAACGCAGGCAACCCGCCGTCTGGGCGAGCAGCTTCGCGAGAAGCTCGGTTATATCCTGCTCTTTGAGGTTTCCGATCCGCGTCTCGACCTGGTCACCCTGACCGCGGTCGAGGTCGCGGTGGACCGTTCGTTCGCGCGCGTGTACGTGTCGTGCGACGCGAGCCGCTACGAAGAGGTCATGGAGGCGCTCACCAGCGCCAAGGGCCGCATCCGTAGCCTGTTGGCCCGCTC
>UROZ01000060.1 GCA_900549655.1 uncultured Collinsella sp. | reverse complement strand
TCGTCCTGGGTTGCACGCTTGCGACCCTCGCGAACGGCGCGCAGGGCGCCCTCATTGATGATATTGGCCAGGTCGGCGCCCGAGGCACCGGGCGTGGCGCGGGCAATCGCGGTCAGATCGATCGGCGGCTCGGTCTTCACGCTCTTAGCATGCAGCTCAAGAATGTTCTTACGGCCGGTCAGATCGGGCAACTCGACGGGGATGCGGCGGTCAAAACGACCGGGGCGCAGTAGAGCGGGATCGAGACTGTCGGGGCGGTTGGTTGCGGCAAGGACAACGATACCCTTGTGGTTATCGAAGCCATCCATCTCGGTCAGCAACTGATTGAGCGTCTGCTCGCGCTCGTCGTTGCCGCTAAAGCCGCCGCCATCGCGCTTCTTACCGATGGTATCGATCTCATCGATAAAGACGATACACGGGGCCTTTTCCTTGGCCTGCTTAAACAGGTCACGAACCTTTGCAGCGCCGCGACCAACAAACATCTCAACGAACTCAGAGCCCGAAATGCTAAAGAACGGAACACCGGCCTCGCCGGCAACAGCCTTGGCAAGCAGGGTTTTACCGGTACCCGGAGGGCCGACAAGGAGAGCACCGCGCGGCAGCTTGGCGCCGATTTCCTCGTAGCGCTGCGGCTTCTCCAGAAAGTCGACGACCTCCTTGAGGGACTCCTTTGCCTCTTCCTGGCCGGCGACATCCTTAAAGGTCACGCCCACGTCCTTGGAGGCGATCACACGCGCGCCGGACTTACCCAGTCCGCCGCCGCCAAAACCGCCGCCGCCAAAGTTCATCGACGGGCCGTCATCACCCATGGCCTTCTTCATGCGGCGGTTGAGCCACCAGCCGATCAGGAAGAAAATCGCCATGGGAAGGATGAGCGTAAGCAGGTAGTAGGTCATCAAACCCGAGTTTTTATCGGGAACGACCGACTCCAGCGAAGCGCCAGACTCAAGCACGCGATCGGTAAAGCCCGCGTCATTCGGCACACCGGTCGTCTTGTAGGCGATGTTCTCGTCCTCGCCCTTCTTGGTGTAATAAATCGAGTAATCGTCCGTGTTGTACTCGACCTTGTCGACACTCTTCTTATCGAGCGCTTTGACAAACGTCGAGTAATCGGTCTTCGTAATCTGCTGCGTGTGACCGATGTTGGGGAACAGAACGGTCGAGAGCACGAGGTAGACGACGAAGGCGATGAGCACGTAGAGGATCATATTCCGTCTACGCTTGTTGTCATCCATCTCCATCTGCTTGAACTCCATCTACTGGGGTTGATAATGGTTTCTAGAATACCCAACCCGAGCGACGATAAACCGACGCCGGGCACGAAAGGACAGAGATGGCATCACTGTAAGTCGGCAAGGTTCAAATCTATACAGGCAACGGCAAGGGCAAGACGACGGCTGCTTCGTGACGCGCGAGGATGTCGAAGCGCTGATCGCGATAAAGCCCGCCACCACGGAGCTCGTGCTCACCGGCCGGGGCTTGCTGCCCCTCGCGAACCTCGCCGACCTTGTCACCGAAATGCGCCCCATCAAACACTACTTCGACGAAGGACTCCTAGCCCGCCAAGGCATCGAATACTAGCCATTGGGGACGTCCCGAATGGCTAGGCGGTGGCGCGGCCGAGCCAGTTTCCGCTGTGATGGTAGACGATGAACATGGTTGCGGTGATTACCCAGGTTACGGGGTAGACAAGCAGCAGGTGCTCAAGCGACGGATCGAACGGCATAATCGCAAACACCCAGATCACCCTGAGCACGACAGTGCCAAAGATGGTGAGCAGCATGGGCTGCAAGCTCACGCCGGCACCGCGAATGGAACCCGACGCGTTTTCGATAATCGAGAAGATCGCATAGAACGGCGCAATGAAATGGAGGATAGTCGTGGTGTACGCCGAAATCGAAGCATCGTCGACAAACAAACGCGACAGCGGGCCCGAAAACCCCAGCAGCACGGCAGACAGGCCACCAATGAGCATAAACGACAGCACGAGCGACGTATGGTAGCCCTTGCGCATGCGCTCGTAGTTGCGCGCGCCAAAGTTCTGCGCCGAGAACGTAGTGATCGATACGCCGAGCGCCTCGGTCACCATCCAGATAATGCCATCCAGGCGCCCAGATAGACCCCAAGCAGTCGTGACATCGGCGCCAAACGAATTAACCGACACCTGGATCAGCACGTTCGAGATCGAATAGGCAGCCGATTGAAAACCGAGTGGCAGACCACACGAGATCATACTCTTGCAAATACCGCGATCGATACCGAGCTTAGACAGCGAAAGACGCCATGCACCCGGAGCGCGCATCATGCGCAACACGATCATCGTTGCATTGGAGCAAATGGTCAGCGCCACTGCGATGCCGCAGCCCAGCGCCTCCATATGCAACACAGCGACAAAGATGATATCCAGCACCACGTTAACAAGGCAGCCAGAGGCAATGATCACGGCGGGCCCGCGCGTGTCGCCCACGGCACGCAGCAGTGCGGTTCCCATATTTAGCAGCAGTGCCGCAACCATCGCGGCAAAATAACAGCGAGCATAGGCCACGCCCTCGGCCAATAGTTCATGCGGCGTGTTCATAAGCACCAGCATGGGCTCAACGAACACTATGCCGAGAATGGAGAAGACGATACCGCCCACCAGCGCGAGCGTCATGGCCGTGTGAACCGAACGACTCAGTCGTTCATCATCGTGCTGGCCAAAATACTGACCGGTAATGACCGCGCAGCCGGCGCCGACGCCAACGCAAAAGCCAATGCAGAGCTCGGTGAGCACCATCGTGGCTTGAATGCCACCCAGCGCGAGCTTGCCGCCAAACTGGCCGACGATATACGTACCGATAAGCGTGTAGGCCTGCTGAAAAAACGAACTAAAAAAGATGGGAACGCACAGCGACAGCAATTGCTGCCAAATGACACCTTGCGTTACATCGATCGCCGTAGATTTCTTAGCCACACGCCCTCCCCACACGCATACGTCAAACAGCAAAACGGCAATTTAAGACCAAAGCCAATATCAGCTTAGCACCGACTGGCGTCGACCGAAACACCCCGAATCAGAGCCAGGTGCGAAATATCTGCCTAGTGATACAAACCCGGCTGGTAGTGATACTCATTGCTCACGTGCGGGCACAGCTGCCAAAAGGCGACGGCGCTCGCCGCGGCCACGTTAAGCGAATCGACCCCGTGCGCCATCGGAATGCGCACCGCGTGGTCACAGCCGGCAATGGTCTTGGCGCCCAAGCCGGCACCCTCGGTACCCATAAAGATTGCCAAGCGGTCAATCTCCTGCAGCACGGGATCGTCCAGCGATACGGAATCGTCCGTCAACGCCATAGCGGCACACGAAAAACCGGCATCGTGCAACGCGCTCAGACCATCATGCGGCCACACACGAGCCTCGCTGCCAATGCGCGTCCACGGCACCTGAAACACGGTGCCCATGCTCACGCGGGCCGAGCGACGGTACAGCGGGTCGCAGCACGTCGGGCTGACCAAAATACCGTCAACGTTCAATGCGGCAGCCGAGCGGAAAATAGCGCCAACATTGGTGTGATCGACAATACCCTCAAGCACGCACACACGCACCGGACGATCCCCCGCCGCCTCGACGACACCGCCCAAGAACTCATCAACCGGAATCTGACGCGGGCGACGGAACGCCGCGAGCGCACCACGCGTCACGTTAAAGCCCGTCAACTGCTCCATGAGCTCCATGGAGGCCACGAACACGGGAACCGGACCCGCTCCCTCGCGCACGACAAGCTGGTCAAACAGCGGCATCATCTGGTCGAGCCAGCGCTCGCCCAAAAGAAAGCTCACCGGCTCATATCCGGCGCGAACCGCACGCTCGATGACCTTGGCACTCTCAGCGATAAAAATGCCCTTCTGCGGCTCCAGCACGCAGCGAAGCTCACGCTCGGTCAGTCGCACGTAAGCATCGAGCCGCTCGTCCTCGAGCGAATCAATTCGCAGAACCTCAACGGCATCAGTCATAGCAGCCAGCCCGCACCCTTCTTTACAGCACATCTATACCAAACGAGGCGACGCTAAGCGCCGCCCCATGCATTCAATCAACCCGATGATACCGTTCACGCCAGACGATTTACGCCTCAACGCGATGATACGTCACGAACTCATAATCGACGCCCTCGTCACCCTCACCGGCGGCAATCGTCGCGACCCCGCTACGCTGCGCAATCTCCCACGCGGGATCGGCGTCCAAGTCGGGAAAGTACGTGTCCACGGGATGGACGCAGTGGTTATGAGTGACCTCGGCCTCCACGCAGTACGGCAAAAACTGCCGATAGACATCGCCGCCACCGATCACCCAGGCAACGGGCTCATCGGCAACCGCAGCGAGCGCTTCGTCAACGCTATGCTCCACGTCGACGCCCTCGCGGGTAAAGCCTATATCGCGCGTAAGCACGATATTGCGGCGGTTCTTGAGCGGACGCCCGCCGGGAAAACTCAGCAGCGTCTTGCGTCCCATGATAACCGGGCAGCCCTTGGTGCAGGCCACAAAATGGCGCATATCGGCGCGATTGGACACCACCATATCGCCCTCGCAGCCAATACCCCAGTCGTCACACACGGCGACGATGGCAGAAAGCTTACACGTCATGCGCGTCACCTACACCGCAATGGGGATGTTCTTGACCTGAGGGCCGTGCTCATAGCCCTCGACGATCAGGTCATCGGTCGTAAACGCATAGAAGTCATGCACATCGGGGTTGAGCGTTACCTTGGGTGCCGCAAACTGCGGACGCTCGATAAGCTCGCGGACGATATCGACATGACGATCATAGATATGGGCGTCGGCGATCACGTGCAGCAGCTCACCGGGAATCATATCGACCGACTGCGCGACCATCATCAGCAAAATGGCGTACTGGCACACGTTCCAGTTGTTCGCGGCCAAAATGTCCTGGCTGCGCTGGTTGAGAATCATGTTGAGCGTCGGCTTGTCGTCCTGAGGACGCTGCGTCACGTTATAGGTCACGCTATAGGCGCACGGATAAAGGTGCATCTCGGACAGATCGCTAAACACGTACGTATTGGTCATAATGCGGCGACTATACGGCGTGTGCTTAAGGTCGTACAGCACACGGTCCATCTGGTCGAAGTCGCCCTCGGCGTAATGGCTCTTCTGACCAATCTGATAGCCGTAGGCTTTACCGATGGAACCGGTCTCATCGGCCCACTCATCCCAGATATGGCTGTTGAGATCATGCACGTTATTGGACTTCTTTTGATAGATCCACAGAATCTCGTCCATGGCAGACTTAAGCGCCGTACGACGCAGGGTGAGCGCGGGGAACTCCTCGCGCAGATCATAGCGCGCCGTGACACCAAAGTTTTTAATGGTATAGGCAGGGGTGCCGTCCTCCCACACCGGACGGACCTTTTGGCCCTCGGTGGTGGTGCCATGGTCCAAGATATCGCGGCACATGGTTACAAACTGCTGATCAGCTTTGCTCATTGACCCTCCTGTCAGTCGCCTATAAGCGAGATTTATTGTAGCCCAGGCGCGCAAGTGTCGAATTGGACACTTAGTCCGGCACACGCAATGCACGGCAGCGCGGCTCCGCATGCGGCAACGAGGCATCTTAGCCTTTTTCTGACATATGCCAGAAATGCCTTGCGCCCAACGACTAACGCGTTATCCTATTGTTGACATATGTCAGATAAGGAGTGTGCATGGCAGGAAGACGCGAAAAACTGCGCCGCGTCGGGATCATCCCCGAATACCGCGGCTTCACCCCCGATGGCCTGGCCAGCGGTGATGCCATCGACATGACCGTCGACGAGCTTGAGGTGCTGCGCCTGTGCGACCTGGAAGGTCTCAACCAAGAGGCGGTCGCCCAGCAGATGGGCATCGCCCGTGCAACGGTGGCGGCCATTTGCAGCCGCGCGCATCGCAAGGTGGCCGATGCGCTGGTCAACGGACGAGCGCTCGTCATCGAGGGCGGCAATATCGCGTACTCCCCCATCGCCTCGACGACGGCCGCATGGCCAGCAAAGGAGGTCGGCACCATGAGGGTGGCAACGACGTACGACAACGGCAACATCTTTATGCACTTTGGCCGCAGCGAGCAGTTCAAGATCTACGACATTCAGGACGGCAAGGTGCTCAACGAGCAGGTCGTGGACACCGGCGGCACCGGCCACGGCGCCCTGGCGGGCCTGCTCGCCAACGGCGGTGTGGACACGCTCATCTGCGGCGGCATCGGCGGTGGCGCCATCAACGCGCTTGCCCAAGCCGGCATCACGGTATACGCAGGTGCCCAGGGCAGCTGCGACGCTTGCGTCGAAGCCCTTATTGCCGGCACGCTCGCACAGAACGGCGAGGCCACATGCGGCTGCCACGGCCATGACCACGGCCACGCCCACGAACACGGCGAGTCCTGCAGCTGCCACGACCATCACGAGCACGAGGGCCACGAGGGCTGTGGCTGCCACTAACGGCACGACACCGCGAGCTCGGGGCGCGACGCTGAACGCAACCCAACAATCAAAGCCAACAACAAAGGCCACCCGGTAGCTTCCGAGTGGCCTTTGCCATATCAAACTGGAATTAGAGCTCTATTTCTTATTACGCATCTCCGCTTCCATCTGGCGCAGCAGGTCCATATCGGACTTGGGGCCGCCCGTTCCCAGGCCGCCCATGCCGCCCAGCCCCATGGCATCCAGACCGGGAATATTGGGCATGCGCATCTTTTTGCCCTTCTTACCCTTCTTGCCCTTCTTGCCGCCGGCCTGCGCCTGATTGGCCATCGTGCGCATGCGGCCCATCATCTTGTTCATCTCGCCCCACTGCTTCATAAGGCTATTGACCTCGGTGGGGGTCACGCCGGCGCCCTTGGCGATGCGGGCACGGCGCTGGCCGTTGATGATGGAGGGGCGAAGGCGCTCCTCCTTGGTCATCGACATGATGATGGCCTCGTTCTTATCGAAGATACCTTCGTCCAGGTTGCCACCCATCTGGTTAAGCGCACGCTGGCCACCGGGGAGCATGCCCAGAATGCCCTTCATGCCGCCCATCTTCTTGACGGCCTTCATCTGGTCGAGCATGTCGTTCATGGTAAAGCCCTCGCGCAGCATGCGCTCGGCAGCCTCGAGCTGCTCGGCGTCGGCTGCCTCCTGGGCCTTCTCGATGATGCCGACAACATCGCCCATGCCCAAGATGCGCTTGGCCATGCGGTCGGGATAGAACGGCTCCAGCGAATCGGGTTTCTCGCCCATGCTCACAAACTTGATGGGCTTGCCGGTCACCTGGCGCACGGAAAGCGCGCCGCCGCCACGGGCGTCGCCGTCGAGCTTGGAGATGATCACGCCGTCAAAGTCGGTGCGATCGGCGAAGGTCGAGACGACGTTGACGATATCCTGGCCGGTCATGGCATCGACGACCATCAGCACCTGATCGGGCTTGACGGCCTTCTTGATGTCGACGGCCTCCTGCATCATCTGCTCGTCGATCTGAAGACGACCGGCGGTATCGACGATGACCACGTCGCGCAGGTGGTCGACGGCCTCCTGGATGGCGCCCTTGGCGATGTCGACCGGGTGCGAGCCGTCACCGCGGAAGACCGGCACGCCGATCTCGCCACCGAGCGTGGCCAGCTGGTCGGCAGCGGCGGGACGGTAGACGTCGCACGCGGCGAGCAGCGGCGAGCGGCCCTGCTTCTTGAGCAGGTAGGCCAGCTTTACGGCCGCCGTGGTCTTACCGGAGCCCTGCAGGCCCACGAGCATGATGACATTGGGAATGCGGTTGCTAAAGACGAGCTTGCTCTCGGTTGAGCCGAGCATCTCGGTGAGCTCGTCGAGCACGATCTTGACGACGTTTTGCGCCGGCGACAGCGACTCCATGACCTCGGCGGTCATGCAGCGCTCCTTGGTCTTGGCGACGAACTCCTTGACGACCTTAAAGTTAACGTCGGCCTCGAGCAGCGCCATGCGAATATCGCGCATGGCCGAAGTAATATCGGCCTCGGTCAGCTTGCCCTTGCCGCGCAGGCGGTCAAATGTGTCGTTGAGGCGATCGCTCAGGGAATCAAACACTGGTTACTCCTTAGTTGGACTCGCCCACCAGGGCGCGGCAGAAATCTTTGGCATTGAACTCCTGCAGGTCATCGACCTGCTCGCCCACGCCGATGCGCAGGATCGGGAGCTTGAGCTTCTCGGCCACGGCCATGGCGATGCCGCCCTTTGCCGTGCCGTCGAGCTTCGTCATGATAATACCGTCCAGGCCCAGCGCCTCGTTAAACTCGAGCGCCTGGTTCAGGCCGTTTTGGCCCGTCGCGGCATCGATCACGAGGACAACCGAGACCGGCATGGGACCGGCGGCCATATTGGCGGCGCGCTTACGGGTCACGTTGACCACCTTGGCGAGCTCGCGCATGAGTTCGGGGCTCGTGTGCAGACGGCCGGCGGTATCGATGAGCACCAGGTCGCTGCCGCGCTTATCGGCCTCGTCGAGCACGTCATAGCACACACTCGCCGGATCGGAGCCGCGGTCGCGCTTGATGACGGGTACGCCGGCACGCTGCCCCCACACATCGAGCTGCTCGATGGCGGCGGCGCGGAAGGTGTCGGCCGAACCGATCACCACGTTCTTGCCGCGGGCGGCCATGGCGCTCGCAATCTTGCCGACCGTGGTGGTCTTGCCGGCGCCGTTGATACCGACAAACAGCACGCAGCTCGGCGTGTCGGCGAACGGATCGCGCTCAACGGGAACAAAATGGCCCTCGAGCTGCTCGGCCAGGGCGCGGCGAAGCTGCGGGGCGGTCTTGAGGTTCTTCTTGGCAGCGGCGTCGCGCAGGTCATCGGAGACCTGAATGGCGACCTCGGCACCCATGTCACCCATAACGAGGGTGTCCTCAAGGTCCTCCCAAAAATCCTCGTCGACCTCACCGCCAAAGTAGAAGACCTCGTTGAGGGCCTCGCGGCTGCGCTCAAGTCCGCGCGAGAGAGCATCGAAGAATCCCATTATGCATTCACGACCTTTCCGGTTTCGCGATCGAGTTTTTGCGAGACGACGCGACTGACGCCGTCGGCTTGCATCGAGACGCCGTAGAGAACGTCAGCGTCCTCCATAGTACGGCGCTGATGCGAGATTACCAAGAGCTGCGTATCGGAACGCAGCACATCGAGAGCACCGATGAGCTTGGACAGGTTGGCGTCGTCGAGCGCGGCCTCGACCTCGTCCAGCACATAGAACGGCACCGTGCGCGTACGGTATACGGCAAAGAGCAGGGCGAGCGCCGTCAGACTCTTCTCGCCGCCCGACATAAGCATCATCTTGGTGATGCGCTTGCCGCGCGGCTGCGCCACGACCTCGATGCCCGTCTCGGCAGGATGCTCGGGATCGGTCATCTCCAGATGAGCCTGGCCGCCCGGGAAGAGCATGGCGAAGATCTCGCGGAAGTTCGCGTCGACCTTCTCAAACGTCACCAGGAACGCCTTGCGCATCTTGCGGTCAATCGCCACGGTGATCTTGGTGAGCGCCTTGCGCGCGCTCTCCAGATCGGCCAGTTGCTCCTCGATGTAATCGGCGCGGCGCTTGAGCTGCTCGTACTCCTCCATGGCAACTTGGTTAACGGGACCAAGGTTGTTGATCTGGCGCACAAGCTGGTTGAGTTCGCGCTCGGCGGCATCGCGGTCCGTGGGCGCCGGAAGCATGAGTGCTTCCTCGAGTACCGTGGTGCCATCGGCGGTAATGGCCTTAATGGCGGCCTCTACCTGCACCTCGAGCTTGCCACGCGCGACCTTGAACTCGTTTTGCGCGGCGGAGGCGGTATCGACTCGCTCCTTAGCGCGGGCAACCTCTGCCTTGGCATCCTCGATGGTCTTCTTGAGCGAAGCGGAGTCCGCCTCCTCCAGAGAGGCCTGGTCACGCAGGCGCGCTGCCCAATCCGACGCGCGTTCCAACAGGGCAGAATAGCGTTCGTGCATGGGGTCGACGCGCAGGCGCAGCAGCTCGAGCGAGCGCGAAGCCTGGCGTGTTCCGCGGATACGACGGTCGATGCCCTCAAGACGATGCTCAAGGTCGGGCACGCGGCCCTTCAGCGAACGCAGGCGCTCGCTCGTCTGGGCCAGGCGGACCTTGGCATCGGCGAGCTTGCCGGCTGCCTCGGAATCATCACGGCGCACGCGATCGAGCTCATCGTTGGCCTCGGCAATCTGGAGACCCAGGTCGCTTGCCTGTGCACGCGCCTCGTCACGCGAACGGGTGAGCTCGTCAACGCGCGGGCGCGCGGCACGAACGGCCTCGGCAGCCTGCTCGCGGCGCTTGGAGATGCGCACGCGCTCGACCTCGGCGTTGTTGGCACTCTGCTCCAGGCGGCCGATCTCGGACAGCAGAGAGCGACGCTCGCCCTCAAGGCGGGCAATCTCGCCGGCGGCATCGCCCTCGGCGGCACGGGCCTCCTCGACGGCCGCATTGGCCTCGACGACCTGATCAGAAACATACTCAAACGCGGCAGCAAGATCGGGCTCCAGGCCTTCCAGCTCGCGGATACGACGCTTGCGCTCCAGGGCGCCCGAAGCCTCGCCGGCATCAAGCCCCACGCGAACCAGGCCGCCGCAGGCAACGCGTGCGCCATCGGGAGTCACATAGGTCACACCGTCAACGACCGGCGCGGACAGCGCGGCAGCCAAGTCATCGACCACGTAATAGTCGCCGAGCAATGCCTCGACGACCGGACCATAGCCCACACGCACGGACAGACGATCAACAAGACGGGTACCGGCGGCACCCTCGGCAGCCGCAGAGCCGCTCACGCTGCGCGCCACCAGCAGCGCCTCGCCCGAGGCCTTCTTCTGGTCCAGCGCAGCGCGACCGGCGCGCTCAAGTGCGGCAGCGTTATCGAACAACAGGGCATCGATATCGCCGGCGAGCAGCTGCTCAACCAGGCCCTCAAGCTCACGAGGTGCCTCGAGCACATCGCCCAGACGACCCGAGACATCGTCGCCCAGCGCGCCCACCAGACGGCTTACGAGCGGCGAGCTGTCGGCCATGCGAGCATCAAGCTTCTTTTGGCTGGCAAGCTCCGAGCGCACCTCGGACAGCTTGTTGCGTGCCTCGCCTGCGCGGGCACGCAGGTCCTTGAGGGCAGCCCGTGCCGTCTCGGTGGCCTCGCGCGCATCGCTCTGAGCCTGACGAGCCGCCTCAAGGGCGCTCTCAAGCTCCTCAGCACGGTCGCGGCGGCTCTCGAGCGATGCCGTGACCTCCTCGAGCTGTTCATCGATCTGCTCCAGGCGCGAGGCATACATGTTGTCCTCGACCTCGGC
>UROZ01000059.1 GCA_900549655.1 uncultured Collinsella sp. | reverse complement strand
AAACAACGCAAGGGGGACGTATGTTGCGCATCGCGACCATCGGCACATCCATGATTACCGACGACTTTATCCAGGTCGTCAACGCCAACGACCAAGCTGCGTTTGTGGGCACGCTCTCGCGCGATGCAGATCGCGGCGCCGCCTTCACCGCTAAGCATGGTGGCGAGCGTAACTTCACCGCGCTTGACGAGCTTGCGTCCGCTGCCGACGTCGACGCCGTCTACATCGGCAGCCCCAATGCGCTCCACTACGAGCAGGCGCTCGCCTGTATCACCGGCGGCAAGCACGTTATCGTCGAAAAGCCTTTTTGTGCCACCGAGGCACAGGCGTTCGAGGTCTTTCGCGCAGCCGAGGCGGCGGGCGTCGTAGCCCTCGAGGCCATGCGCCCCCTCCATGACCCCGCTTTCCACGCCATCGAGGACGCCCTGGGTGAGATCGCCCCCATCCGCCGCGCCTCATTGCGCTTTGGCAAATATTCCTCGCGCTACAACGAGATTCTCGCGGGACGCGCCACCAATATCTTCGACTGCAATATGGCATCGGGTTCCCTCATGGATATTGGCGTCTACACCGTCGAGCCCATGGTCGAGATTTTCGGCATGCCCTCCGGCCTTACGAGCATGGCTACTCTGCTCGACCCCACCACGCGACAGCTCACGCACGGCCCCATCGATGGCTGCGGTTCCATCCTCGCCAGCTACGGCGGTGGCCGTATCTCCGTCGAGCTCGCGCACTCCAAAATTACGAATGACCTACTACCCTCGCAGATCGAAGGCGAGCGTGGCACTATCCAGATTGACCATCTGTCCACGCCCCGCAACGTCCGCATCGACTATCGCGGCGATGTCGTACGCGGCTCGGCGACCGAGGCACCGCGCGAACAGGGCGACAACGGCCGCGTGCTCGACCTACCCAAATCGAGCAACACTATGGAATACGAACTCACAGACTTCATCACCGCCATCGGCGGCATCGATAACGTCAAGGAAGAGATTTGGGAGACCCCGGCGGGACGCCACGAGCTTGGCCACTACCGCGATGTCACGCTCGTCTCGCTGCGCATCATGGATGCCGTGCGCCAGCAGGCCGGCATAACCTTCCCGGCCGACGCAGGCAAGCAGGCCTAGCGATGGGTTTCTTCGATAAGCTCTTTTCCGGTGTCAATCGCGAGCCTCAAAAACCATCAGGCGTCGAGCTCGAGCTGCGCCGCAGGCTTACTGTGCTCGCAAGCGACGAGGCCACTCAAGGCGCCCCGCAGCGCTATTTCCTGCGGTGGGAGGGGCAGGTCCAGGGCGTCGGTTTCCGCTTCACCAACACCAACCTCGCACAGGCGCGCTCCCTCACCGGCTGGGTACGTAACATGGAAGACGGTTCAGTCGAGATGGAGCTACAGGGCACGCCGGCAAACATCGTGTCTCAGCTCGAGGCGCTTCATGCCTCCTACGAGCGCATGGGAACGCGTTTTCGCCTCGTAGACGCCCAGGCCCGAGCCCCGCTTGCCAATGAAGACGGTTTCAATCCTCGTTATTAGTATTGTGTGCTAAATACGGTATCATTTACCTACGACCGTTGATAGAAAAGAGGCGAGGCGCATGGCGGTGCAGAGAAGGAATACCAGACAGCGAAAGCTGGTTCTTGACGCCGTGCGCCAAAGCTATAACCATCCCACCGCCGACGAAATCTACAACGTCGTGCGCTCACAGGATGACAAAATCAGCCGCGGTACGGTCTACCGCAATCTCAATCTCTTGGCCGACGCCGGCGAGATCCTCTCCATCAAGACGCCGGGCGGCAGCCGCTTCGATCGCACGATCGAGCCGCATGCGCATATCATCTGCACCTCGTGCAGCCGCGTCATCGACGTACCGCTCCCCTTCGATGCCCAGCTCGACGCCAAAGCGTCCGAGCAAATCGGCTGGCACGTCACGTCGCACTACACCATCTTCGAGGGTCTCTGCCCCGACTGCCGATAGATGTTTGGGACATGCCTTAAAATCCACCTTTCCGCACTCTGCAGCAAAAAGTAGATTTCTAGACATGTCCCAAATGTCTACTCAGCAAGTAGACGACGCAGCTCTTCTTCGACCGTGCGCACGTAGCGGACGCGGTCGTTGATGCCACGCATAGAGGGATTGCAGCTCTCCATCAGATAGGGATGGCCCACGACGTTAAGCATGTCGCGATCGTTCTCGTTGTCGCCAAACGCCATCATCTCATCGGGCGAAATCCCCAGGGCGCGACCGTAGTCGGCAAGTGCGGAACCCTTGCCCGAACCAAAACCGATAAAGTCCGTCCATTCGGTTCCCGATGTCATGACATCGACTCGGTCGCTAAAGTGGCGCTCGAAATACTCCAACGCCGCCGGCTGCTCCGCCTCGGGCGTCTGGAACGCGATCTTAATGACATCCTCGTCAATGTCTTCGGGACGGTCAACCACCGCTACGTCGCAGTGGACCTCATAACGCAGGTGGTCGACAAACGCATCGTTGCCGCTCATGGTGTAGAGGTGCCCCTCACACGACAAGGTTACGTCGGCATGAGGATACGCAACCACGGCATTCGCGATATCCATGGCCAGGTCACGTTCCATGGCGCGCTTGACCACGGCACGCCCCTCGCTCATGACCAGGGCACCGTTTTCGCACACGTAGCCCAGCTCATCGGCCACAGGGGCAAACAGGTAGCGCAGACTCGCGTACTGACGACCACTCGCCGGCATAAACACAACGCCACGACGGTGCAATTCACGAATAAGCTCAAACGCCTCGGGACGCGGCTCACGCTCCCCCGGATGCAGCAACGTGCCGTCCAAATCGCAGGCGATCAGCTTGATTCCCTCAAGACCCATATGCTTCCCCCAAAGCATCTCATCAACAGCGAGACGGACTTTGAATGGCAATCCCTCAAAGTCCGTCCCATGTTCCGGCGCTTAATCACGCGCCTTCTTTACGATTGTAAAGTCCGGAGCCATGCTCACGACAACATCCGCCGCACTCGACGCAAAGCGTCGACCCGCATCGAGCTCGCATGAAACGACCGAGACTCGAGCTCCCTCGATAGCGCGAAGCATGCGGCCCAAAACCGGCTGCAGCGGCGTATACAGGCGCACGGTATGCTCGTCCGATTCGCCCCGAAAGAGCGGCGTATGCATGTTGCCAATCTCCCAGCACACATGTGCAAGCGCAATAGGGTCCATGCGATCGACTTCGACCAGATAGACTTCGGCACTGCGCAGGCGCACGACAACCGCCACAGGTACCATGCCCGTACAGTCGATGGCAAGCACATCGCCATCGACAAGGCGAACGCCATCGGCAGCGCCCAGCCGAATATCGACCGTACGCCCCAGCTCCGTCATGCCCACGAATGTGCGGGCATCGGCCTGGTCCCAATCGAGCAGCAGCTCATCGACCTCAAAGACACCGCCCAGCTCCCGGCGAAGCAAAAGCTCATAGGACGGGTCGTTGAGATTTCCGAGGCACGCTGTCGAAACCAGATTTGCAGGCATAGCCTAGTCCTCGACCTCGACGAGCTCGATGTCAAAGTTGAGATCCTTGCCGGCGAGCTCGTGGTTGGCATCGAGCGTCACAGCCTCGGGCGTCACATCGATGACAAAGGCAGGGACGGGCATGCCACTCGGCGTGGACAGGAAGAGCTTCATGCCCTTCTCGATCTGCTCGATGTTGGGAACCTGCTCGGCTGGGAAGGTCAAAACCATCTCGGGATTGTGCTCGCCATAGGCATCGGCAGCCGGGATGTGCACGGTCTTCTTCTCGCCCACCTGCATGTCGACAACAGCGGCGTCGAAGCCCTTGATCATCTGACCGGCACCGCAGGTGAACTCCAGCGGCTCACCGCGATCGTAGGAGCTATCGAACTGCGTGCCGTCGTCGAGCGTGCCGCGATAATGAGTCTTGACCTTCTTGCCCTGGTTGGACATGGAAACCTCCGTGATAAGGGCGGCGCACAACACGGGCCGCCATGAACATATGGCGCTAACTATACCCTAGTCATACAATTTGAAGACAGTTTGCAAAGAAACGCTGCAACCGGAGGAACCATGGCATATCCCGTATTTGACCTACACTGCGACACCGCCGACCGAATCGGCTGGGCCACGCTCGATCTCGACCTGCGCTTTACCGCCGGCACCGACGGTTATTTCCCCGGCGACGAAACACATCCGCAAGATTTCGACCTCATCGAGGGCAACGCCTGCGCCATCTCGCTCGCAAAGATCGGCAACACGCCGTGGGCACAGTGCTTCGCCACGTTTGTCCCCGACGAGATTCCCACCGCCCACGCCGCACGCTTCCAAGCACAGATCATGGCGCACATGAGCGGCCAGGCAATGCTCAACCACGACCGCATGGTCAACGTACGCAGCGCCGCTGACATTCGCCCTGCACTCAAAGACGGCAAGGTCGCCTGCATCCACACCATCGAAAACGCCACGTTCTTTGCCGAGGACCCCGCGCTGATCGAGGTGCTCAAGAGCCTGGGCGTACTCATGTCATCGCTCAGCTGGAACGCGCAGGGACCGCTCGCGAGCGGCCACGACACCCACGCCGGCCTCACCGCCGCCGGCATCGAGGCGCTCACGCAGATGGAGCATGCCGGCATGGTACTCGACGTCTCCCACCTCAACGACGAGTGCTTTGACGAGGTTGTCGCCCACGCCACACGTCCCTTCGTCGCCAGCCACTCCAACTCCCGTGCGGTTTGCGGCGTCAAACGCAACCTTACCGACGACCAGTTCCGCACCATTCGCGACATGGGCGGTATCGTCGGCCTCAACTACTGCAGCGAGTTCCTTTTCAACGACGCAACCGACAAGACCGCCGCAGACGTCACCTTCGACCAGCTAGCGGCACATATCGAGCACTGGCTCGACCTGGGCGGCGAGGACGTCATCGCGCTCGGCGGCGACTGGGACGGTGCCACGGTGCCCGCCTTCCTCTCCGATGCCAGCAAGATGCCCGAGTTCCAGAACATGCTCTCCAAGCACTTTGGCAAGACCGTGATGCAGAAGCTCTGCAGCGACAACGCGCTTGCCTTCTTTGAGCGTTATTAATTTCACATCCCTTGAGCGGGCCGGCATGCCGAGCGGTCGACATGCCGGCCCGTCCCCAATCTGAAGGATCACATTTGACGCAGCAATTTACGATTTCCGCATCCCGACCGGATGGAACGCTCATCCCCGTCGTCGTTACCAAAAAGCGCGTCAAGAACTTTAACCTACGCGTCACATCGAGCGGCGAGGTCCACGCCAGCGCACCGCTCGGCGCCAGCCGCGAGCGCATCGAAGCGTTTGTGAAGCGCAACAGCGCCTGGATTATCAGCCGACTTGCCCAACGTGAGCAACGTCAGGCGACAGCGCAAGAGCCGCTCAGTCCCTCGTCCATCATTGCGCTTTGGGGCAAGCCCATCACGGTACAGGATGCACTCGATCACAACTTTGCATCACCCGCACCGCGACCCAAACAGGCCACCTTCGCAAGTTTTATGGGTACCGATGAGCCAAGTGGGCGCGCGCAGGCAAAGCAGTGCACGGCCCTCGACGGCCTAACGTCCGATGAGTTCCAAGCCCACATCGACCAGCTTTATACGTCCGAGGTCACATCGGCGCTGCGCGATATGGTGCACGCATACGAAATCGCAATGGGTGTCGCCGTTTCCCGCGTTTCCGTGCGCAGCATGAAGACGCGCTGGGGCTCCTGCACACCCAAAACCGGCGCCATTCGCATCGCGCGCGAGCTCGCCGCCTACCCCGTCGAATGCCTCGACATGGTTGTCGCCCACGAGCTTGTCCACTTGCTCGAGCCAAGCCACAATCGGCGGTTTCACACCCTGCTCGACACGTACTGCCCCAACAATAGAGCACTGTCTCAGCGACTCAAGCAGCCGCCCATAGAGACGTATTAGAACCGACTAGCGCACGCGCTCGATCTCGACACCGCAGCTTGCCAGGGGAAGACCGACGGGCGCCCAAGGCTTATCGAGCTTAACACGCACGCCAAGCAGCAGGGGGTAACGACGCAGCAGCATCTGGGCCACACCCTCGGCTGCCGCCTCGATGAGCTTAAACGTATGCTCGCGCAGATAGCCATCGACATCGTGGCACACCGAGCCGTAGTCAATCGAGGCATCCAGGTTATCGTGCTCCCCCGCCGCGCGCAAGTCGGCATAGAGCACCAGAGAAACGATGAACTTCTGACCCAGCGCATTCTCCTCGGGATACACGCCGTGGTTAGCAAAAACCTCAAGACCTTCAACGGTGATGCGGTCGGCATGGCGCAGATCGTCATAGCTCACGTGGGGTACCGCCGTTGCGGTGGATATTTCGCCCCTTCCACGGCGGGCGAGCTCGGCACCTTCAGTCTTGGTTGCATTCTCGGGCAGTTTCTTATTGCTCATCGCGATCGTCTCCTTCGTTTAGAACCCCGACCGCGCAAACTAACTACACGCGAATCGACAGGTTCTTTTTATCATCGCTCCAGTTGCAAGCATTGCGCGCGGGGCATGCAAAGCAGGCGCGCGACGCTTTGTCGGCTGCATAGAGCAGACGCTCAAGCGGTTGGCTGTTCACACGCAGCTTTCGATGGCCCAGAATGGCCGTCTTAATGGCTGCGGCATCGGCCGGCTCAAACGCCACATCATCGGGCATGCCGCCGAGAATCGCATCAGCGACGCGTTCGCTTGCAACATCATGGGATATACCCGATTCATACTGTTCATCTTTGCCGATATCGTGAAGAAGTGCCGTGGCGTAGATGACCTCACGGTCAAATTCGAGCTGTTCCTCGAGATTCTTGATCCACATAATGCGAGCGACATCCAGCAGGTGGTCAATACCGTGGCGGCAGAAGATGCGCCCCGATTCCAACTGTGCAATGTTACCCAGGTGCCGCCGGAACAGCCCGTTGGCGCAAATGTAATCAATGCGAGGCATGGCATCAAAGGGGGCCAGGCCCGAAGCCATGAAGCCGCGACGCGGCGTCCCCTCATCGGTCTTCGATGTAAAGTCGTTGACGACCCTCATGCTAACGGCCCAGCATCCTAAAGAACCGCTCCTCGAGCGACGGATCGGTCTCAAAGACGCCGCGGCGAGCGAGCGTCACGGTCTTGGTGCCAGGCTTTTGCACGCCGCGCATGGTCATGCACATATGCTCAGCCTCCATGAGCACAATCGCTCCCTGGGGAGCGAGATACTCCATGAGGGCATCGGCAACCTGTGCGCACAGCTGCTCCTGCAGCTGCAGACGACGGGCGTAGACCTCAACCGTGCGGGCAAGCTTAGAGAGCCCTGCGACACGGCCGTTGGGGATATAACCAATGGCGGCCTTGCCATAAAACGGCAGCAGATGATGCTCGCACAGCGAGTAAAACGTGATGTCGCGCTCGATAACCAAATCGTTCGAAGCGACGGCAAAGGTTTTGGACAGGTGCTCCTCGGCACTCTGGTCCATACCGCCGGCGATCTCACCATACATACGGGCAACGCGCGCCGGGGTCTCCAGCAGGCCCTCACGAGTTGGGTCCTCGCCTATGCCCTCAAGCAACAGCTTAATGGCGGCCTCGACTTTTTCCTGATCGATCATCTGGGCCTCACTTTTCCGATTTTGCGTTCGCGCTATGGTACCACGCCCTTTGGCATCGGCCACAAGCTACATAGTATGGGTCGAATAGACTGGATCGTCCCGCCAAAGTTCAACCGCATCACAAAGCGCAACACCCTCGCGCTCAGCACGGTCGCGCGTAGCGTTCATATCGATCACACGCTGGTTACTCGAGCCCCTAAAACGCAATGAGATATCGTACAGCTCCTGAACAAACGGGCCATCCACCAACATATCGAGGCAGGCAAGGATACGGTCCGTCGCCTCGGTATGGTGACGACCACCCGGCATAAGCTCCTCGAGCACGTCGCCGGTAAAACACCAAATGGTCTTTCCTGACCCCGCGGGATAGGCCGCACGCACGCGTTCGATAAAGTCAACGAGCCCCGTCTGATTCTCGGGCTCCATAGGCTCGCCGCCCAGAATCGTCAGGCCGTCAATAAAGGGATGATCGAGGCTCTCGATAATCTTGTCCTCGACGGCACGATCGAACGGCTCACCCGCAGCAAAGTCCCACGCGACAGAGTTAAAGCAATTCTTGCACCCACGACGGCACCCGCTCACAAACAGAGAAGTACGAACGCCTTCCCCATCAGCAATGTCGAAATACTTAATGTTCGCGTAGTTCATAGGTAACTCTCCCGGGAGGCCGGGACATATCATCCCGTCCTCAAACATTCTCGGCCTTCGGCCTGCGAAACTGCGGGCGGGACGATATGTCCCGGCCTCATGCAAAGGGTAACTCAATGAACGAAGCGAACATCGAGCATAGGGTTCGAGGTCCAATAAAAACTGGGTTGCGGCTCAACCGCCATCGCAAGTAAATCGCAGCTGCAGCTCAAATTATTTCCGCTAAGAACTTCGAGGAGTGAGCAGACCGCGCGCTGCATCTCAGCTACGTTAACTTGGCTGAACCGAGAGGGCCGCTTGGGCTTTTGCTCGATATGAGTTCCGCACGCAAAGAAGGCCACTTAATGTGGCCTTCGTCTTGCGCAGGACTGTCCGAAATAGCGAGCAAATGCCCAAGCGGCCCTCTCGGTTCAGCCCCGGAGCGGTATTAGAGATGCAGCACGCGGTCGCGGATCTCCTCGGTTCGGCCCTGGTTCCAGAACTGGGTACCGATGTAGCCGCACGTACGACGAGCGACGTTCATCTTCTCCTGGTCGCGGTTGCCGCAATTGGGGCACTCCCACACCAGCTTGCCATCGTCCTCAACAATCTTGATCTCGCCATCGTAGCCGCACACCTGGCAGTAGTCGCTCTTGGTGTTGAGCTCGGCGTACATGATGTTGTCGTAGATGTACTGCATCACGCGAATGACAGCCTTGAGGTTGTCCTGCATGTTGGGAACCTCGACGTAGGAGATGGCACCGCCCGGCGAAAGCTGCTGGAACCTACCCTCGAACTTGAGCTTGTCGAATGCGTCGATCTCCTCGGACACGTGGACGTGGTAGCTGTTGGTGATGTAGCCCTTGTCCGTCACGCCCGGGATAATGCCAAAACGGCGCTGCAGGCACTTGGCGAACTTATACGTCGTCGACTCCAGCGGCGTGCCGTACAGCGAGAAATCGATGTCGCTCGCGGCTTTCCACTCGGCGCACTTGTCGTTCATGCGTTGCATGACGGCCATGGCAAAGGGCGTGCCCTCCTTCTCGGTGTGGCTGTGGCCCGTCATATACTTGACGCACTCATACAGGCCGGCATAACCCAGACTAATGGTGGAGTAACCGCCCACGAGCAGCTTGTCGATCGTCTCGCCCTTCTTCAGACGGGCGAGGGCACCGTACTGCCAAAGAATCGGTGCGGCATCCGAAAGCGTACCCATCAGACGCTCATGACGGCACAGCAGGGCGCGGTGGCACAGCTCAAGGCGCTCGTCGAAGATCTTCCAGAACTTGTCCATATCCTGGTGCGAGCTCAGCGCGACATCGGGCAGGTTGATGGTCACGACGCCCTGGTTAAAGCGACCATAGTACTTGGGCTTGTTCGGGTCGTAGTTCAGCGCGTTGGCAACGTTGTTAAAGCCGTTGCCCGAGCGGTCGGGCGTCAAGAAGCTGCGGCAGCCCATGCAGGTATAGCAGTCGCCGTTACCCGCGGTCTCGCCCTTCGACAGCTTGAGCTCGCGCATCTTTTTCTCGGAGATGTAATCGGGCACCATGCGCTTGGCAGTGCACTTGGCAGCCAGCTGGGTCAGGTAGAAGTACGGGGAATCCTCGTGAACGTTATCGTCCTCGAGTACATAGATAAGCTTGGGGAATGCCGGGGTGATCCATACGCCGGCCTCGTTCTTAACGCCCTCGTAGCGCTGGCGAAGCGTCTCCTCCACGATCATGGCAAGGTCGTGCTTCTCCTGAGGCGTACGGGCCTCGTTAAGATACATAAAGACCGTCACGAACGGCGCCTGGCCATTGGTGGTCATAAGGGTCACGACCTGATACTGAATCGTCTGGACGCCGCGACGGATCTCGTCACGCAGACGGTCCTCAACGACCTCATGGACCTTCTCGGCAGACGCAGAGACACCGAGCTCCTCGAGCTCGCGAGCGACCTCGCCGCGAATCTTTTGACGGCTCACCTCGACGAACGGGGCAAGATGGGTCAGCGAAATCGACTGGCCTCCGTACTGGGAGGAAGCAACCTGGGCGATGATCTGCGTCGCGATGTTGCAGGCGGTCGAGAAGCTGTGCGGCTTCTCGATCAGCGTACCCGAGATAACAGTGCCGTTCTGGAGCATGTCCTCCAGGTTCACCAGATCGCAGTTGTGCATGTGCTGGGCAAAGTAATCCGAATCGTGGAAGTGGATCAGGCCCTCATTGTGGGCATCCACGATCTCCTGGGGCAGCAGCACACGCTGGGTCAGGTCCTTGGAAATCTCGCCGGCCATGTAGTCGCGCTGAACGGAATTGACGGTCGGGTTCTTGTTGGAGTTCTCCTGCTTGACCTCTTCGTTATTGCACTCGATCAGCGACAGGATCTTGTCATCGGTCGTGTTCTTCTGGCGCTTCAGGCTCTGAACATAGCGATAGATGATGTAGTGGCGGGCAACCTCGTAGCAGTCGAGACGCATGATCTCGTCCTCGACCAAATCCTGAATCTCCTCGACCGAAACAGTGTGGCCCGCGTTCTCGCATGCCTCGGCGACGTTTTGTGCCGCGTAAACCACCTGGCGGTCGGTAAGACGAGAGCTCTCCTCGACCTCCAAGTTTGCGGCACGGATGGCATTGACGATCTTATCGATGTCAAAGACAACCTCGGTGCCGCTGCGCTTGATGATCTTCATCCTCTTGCCTCTTTCGCGTCGTAGTCTCATTGCGCTTCAGAGCCAAACGATGCCCGGCAGGGCGTGCCCCTGTCTTGCGGCGCCGTCGCGCAATCTGTGTTCTCGATAACCATAGTCCCTCATGCGGACAATCCTCGCAGCCAATCAAGGGGCTCAAAGATCTATCCAAATGGGGCGAATAAGGTTCTCGTTCTCTGTCCGCCATCTATCATACGACAAAGAGGCATCTATATCCTGTATTCTTTTTTTAGGTCAAACACAACATATAGTGTTTCAGCAGGTCAAAGCAATTAGTCATTTTGCAGACGCATTAATTATGAGGGGTTCTTGGCAAGTCGGTAAAACGTTACCAACACGGCTACCTGCATGGCAGTTATAAAACCCCCTTAGTCAAGCCGCTGACAAATCCTACCAAAACCAAGCCGCTCACGCCAAAAGATTCCAAAAGATTGTGCTTGACCAACATGTTGCGGTCACGATCGGCCAGGACGTATGCAATCTGCCGGCACCTCTACGGGGACCTTGGATCAATATTTGCTGGCATATTTGACGGCGTGCTTGGTAGCAAAACAAAACAGCTCAGAGGACATAGCCTCTGAGCTGCGAACATTTGGTGGGCGTTAGAAGATTTGAAC
>UROZ01000058.1 GCA_900549655.1 uncultured Collinsella sp. | reverse complement strand
CCGGCATCATGACCATCTGCATGGGCATCTTCGCCAACCGCCCGCTCGCCTGCGCTTCGGGCCTGGGCATCAACGCCATGATCGCGGGCATCGCCACCACCATGTGCGGCGGTGACTGGCACGTGGCCATGAGCGTTATCCTCCTCGAGGGTATCGTCATCTTGCTGCTCGTCCTGTGCGGCCTGCGCGAGGCCATTATGGACGCCATCCCCGTGGTCCTGCGCCACGCCATCTCCGTGGGTCTGGGCCTGTTCATCGCCATGATCGGCCTGTGCGACGCCGGTATCATCACCGCTGGTGCCGGTACGCTCGTCGGTCTGGGCGACATCGCCTCCCCCACCTTTATCGTCGGCATCATCTCCATCATCGTGACGGTTGCCCTGGCTTCCCGCAACGTGCCGGGCTCGCTGCTCATCGGCATCATCGTCGCCGTTATCGCCGGTATCCCGCTGGGCGTCACCCACGCCCCCGAGGGCCTCATCGCACCGCTCGACTTCTCGACCTTTGGCGCCCCGTTTGCCAGCACCGCAGACGGCAACATGGCCATCGTGAAGGTTCTGACCGACCCGATGCTGCTCGTCGTTGCCTTCTCGCTGCTCATGAGTGACTTCTTCGACACCATGGGCACCGCGATGGCCGTCGCCAAGCAGGGCGAGTTCTTGACCGAGGACGGCAATGTCGAGGACATCCGTCCCATCCTGGTCGTCGACTCCGTGGCCGCTGCTGCCGGTGGCTTTATGGGCGTCTCCTCCATCACCACCTTCGTCGAGTCCACTTCCGGCGCCGCCGACGGTGGCCGCACGGGCCTCACCTCCGTCACCACCGGCGTGCTGTTCATTCTCGCCGCGTTCTTCTCCCCCATCGTCACCATCGTTTCCAGCGCCGCCACCTGCGGTGCTCTGGTCTACGTCGGCTACCTCATGATGAGCGAGGCCTCCGAGATCGACTGGTCCGACGTGTCGCAGGGTTTCCCGGCGTTCATGATTGTCGCCGGCGTGCCCTTTACCTACTCCATCTCTGCCGGCATTGGTCTGGGCTTTATCGCCTACGTGATCGTCGCGCTCTTTAAGGGCGAGGCCTCCAAGATCAAGCCGCTCATGTGGATCGCAGCCCTCGCCTTCCTCGTCTACTTCTTTGTAGCGTAGCGGCAAAGCTGCCAAAGCAGAACACCAAAGCGCGGAGTCGCATCGAGCGGCTCCGCGCTTTTCTTTTAAAGCCAGGCAACGCACGGACGCGCGATGTTGTGCTTCCCAAGTTTTGGACATTTTGCCCTCCAAACGGCACTACCGCCGGCTACATCCTGCAGATATGCTGGGCTTAATCGCATAGGCCCTATGAGGATGGGAGTAACCATGGCCGCCTTGTTCACGACCCCCAAGCGCAATGACAAAACCTCTGGAGCCCATTTTGTCGAGCCCGACGTGCGCCCTCGCACGCTGCTCGCACACGGCAGCTGGCGTCGCGTGACGCGCCGCATCGTCTGCGGTCTGGCCTGCGCGCTCACGGTAAGTTCGCTGCTCATGCCGAGCGTCTCGCTCGCAGCGGAATGGGTCAAGGTCGGCGGCAACAAGTACAACACCGCGGCGAGCGACGAGGCCGGTACCTGGTCGTGGGACGGCGCCGACGACTTGAAGCTCAACAACTATAACGGCGGCGAGATCCAGGCCGCAGGCAAGCTCAACGTGAATTACTCGGGAACCAACATCGTCACCGCCGAATTGATCGAAAGCATCAACGTTTTTCATGGCACTAACGAGAATGCCGAGCTCAATATCCAAGGCGACGAGGGCGGCACGCTCAGCGTGACATCTACTGAGGACGCTATCCTCTCCACGGGTAATATCAACATCGACGGAGCCGGATCCGTCAACGCCACGAGCACTGGGTTTGATGCCATCAATGCCGGAGGTGATCTCGCTATCAAAGGTTCGGGCAACGTCAACGCCACGGGTGCATCGGATGGCATCAGGGCAAACGGCAATATCACGATTGACGACAGCGGAGCCGTCACCGCCAGGGCTACCAAGGACAAGGGTATTGGAGCCGACAAGAACCTCACCATCAAGGGTGGCGGGACGGTCGAGGCAAGCTCCGAGAAAGATGCTGCCGTCGAGGCCAAGGGCAGCCTCGCAGCCACAAACGCCTCCCTCAACGTAAACGGTGTTGAATATGGCGTCTATGCCCACAAGGGCATCACCCTCGATCATGCAAACGTGACGGTCCGTGCAAGTAAAGGCAGATACGGTGGCGCCAACGCCCTCTTCACCTACCAGGACGACATCGTCGTCAAGAACGGCTCCACCGTGGACGCGTTTGCGGAAGGCGAGGTTTCGGCTGCATTCTCCACCAGAAACGATCGACCCAACGAGAAGAGCGGCCACATCTACATCAGCGACTCCGTTGTCAAGGCCATAGCCCGCTATGTCGAGAACGGCGACGGCCCCATCCCCTACAGCGAAAAACAAGATGGCGAGACGAGGCGCGAACCCCAAGGCGAGAACATCGGCATCATCGCCCAGACCAGCGAGGGCGTCACACCCGCAGTCATCTCGATCATCCGCAGCAAGGTAACGGCCGAAGGAGATACAGCGGCAATCTTTGCCCGTGCCATGAGCGCTGACGGCAAGACAATCGGCACCATCAAGATTGAGAACGCCGCCATCAAGACGCCCGAAGGCGGCAAGGTCATTGACTATCGCAAGCTCCGTGACGGCATCTACGAGGCAGGCCAAGCCATCGGCACGGGCGACGCCACGGTCGACTCCCTCTATATCAAAGCAGTCGCCAAAAGTACGACCATCGCACCTCCCGAGGTAGCCAAGCCGGAAGACCCCAAGCCCGACGAGACCAAGCCCGCAGAAAGCAAGCCCGCGGAGTCCAAGCAGAACCCCAAGCCTGAGGGCTCAAAGCCGACCAAGGCCGTTGCGGCTTCAACCACGAAAGCCAAGACTACCGGCGTGCTCGCGGTAACCGGCGACACCTCGGGTGCGGCCATCGTGGCAACCGTCCTTGCGGGAACAGCCGCTATCGCCGCAGGCACCATGGCGAGCCGTAAGCGTTCTTAGACGCCTCTGCGCACATGGCAGCTCCCGCGAAGGCCCCGAGCCCCAGCACCGTTTAACAACGCCACCGCCGAGCTCCCCTCCGGCGGTGGCGTTTTCCATATGCGTCCGCAGGGGATGCACGAGATTGTCTTTGGTCTAGCCCAACCGGCATACGCTGGCGTGCGACAATTGGGGCTGCCGATATCACAACACTGAGAGAAGCCCGTCATGGAAGCGCATCAAAAGCAGATAACCGTTTATTCGAATCATACGGAAAGCGCGCCTGTCATCTACCTTCCAGTGGTCGTGGGCGACGGCAGCGAGGTTTATAAGTGTTGCCGAGAGCTCGACTGTCCGCCATTCGCCTTCGTCACCATTGGCGGGCTCGATTGGAATCGCGAGCTGAGCCCCTGGGCATGCGACGGGACCGTACGCGATGCCGAGCCTTTCGGCGGCCAAGCTGCCGATTTTCTTGATGAGCTGCTGAATCAGATAATCCCCCAGGTCGAGTCGTCGCTTCCTCAACCGCCCACCCGGCGCGGCATTGCCGGTTACTCGCTCGCGGGCCTCTTCGCACTCTGGTCCCTCTGGCAAACCGACGCCTTTGACCGCGCCGCGAGCGCATCGGGGTCGCTATGGTTTCCCGACTTTGTCGACCGTGCCAGCACGGCCCCTTTTGCCGGCAGCCCGCAAGCCGTCTACCTCTCACTCGGCAAAAAGGAAACCAAAACGCCCAACCGCATGATGCGGCATGTACTCGACGACACACGCGCGATGGAAACGTTGCTCGTCGAGCGCGGCATTCCAACAACGCTGGAGCTCAACCCCGGCAATCACTTTGCCCAAACCGACTTACGCATGGCCCGCGGCATCCACTGGATACTGACACATTAAAAATGGTGCCCACACGCATATACGCATGGGCACCATATCTTGTTTTAGCTGAACGCAGCTGCTACTCAGCAGCCTCCTCAAGCTCGGAGACATCAAACTCAAAGTCGTTACCCGGCAGGATGGCGTTGAGCACAATGCCCACCAGTGAGCCCACGGCAATGCCGGACAGCGAAATGGTCACGCCGCCCAGCTCCAACACGATGGCGCCGGCGGTGCTGTACGCGATGCCGAGCGAAAGCACGAGCACCAGCGCGGCAACCAGCACGTTGCGGTTGTTCTGGAAATCGACCTGGTTCTCGATGAGGTTGCGGACGCCCACAGCGCTGATCATGCCGTAGAGCACGAGCGACACACCGCCGATCACACACGCCGGCATGGCCGCAATGACAGCCGCGAACTTGGGGCAGAACGAAAGCACGATGGCGCAACACGCGGCAATTCGAATTACGCGCGGGTCGAACACGCGCGTCAGGGCGAGCACGCCGGTGTTCTCACCATACGTAGTGTTGGCCGGAGCGCCAAAGAGCGAAGCCAGAATCGTGGCAAGGCCGTCGCCGAGCAGCGTGCGATGCAGACCGGGATCGGCAATGTAGTTGCGCTCGCAAGTCGAACCGATAGCAGAGATATCGCCGATATGCTCGATCATGGTCGCGAAGGCCAGCGGCATGATGGTGATGATGGCCGTCGTGGCAAGACCGCTATCGAACTGCGGCCCAAAGAGTGCAAACACGGTGTTGTCCCACACGATGGGCAGACCGACCCACGAAGCGGCGGCAACGCCCGAGAAATCAACCTCGCCGAGCGCAGCCGCAACGGCATAGCTCACCACAACGCCCAGCAAAATCGGCACGATCTTGACCATGCCACGGCCCCAGATGTTGCAGATGACGATAACGGCAACGCCATTGACAGCCACAAGCCAGTTGGTCTGGCAGTTAGCAATAGCGGAACTTGCCAGGATCAAGCCGATGGAAATGACGATGGGGCCAGTCACCACCGGCGGAAAGAAACGCATGACACGCTTGGCGCCAAACGCGCGGAAGAGCGCCGCCAGCACCGGATAGAGCAGACCGGCACAAGCTACGCCCAGGCAGGCGTAGGGCAAAAGCTCGGTCTCGCCGTTGGGCGCGATTGCGGCATAACCGGCAATAAAGGCAAACGATGAGCCCAAAAATGCCGGCACCTTACCGCGCGACAGGAAGTGGAACAGCAGCGTGCCCAAGCCGGCAAACAAAAGCGTTGCCGATACCGAGAGGCCGGTGAGCACGGGCACCAGCACGGTGGCGCCAAACATGGCAAACAGGTGCTGTAGGCCGAGCAGGAACATGCGCGGGCGGCCGAGCGACGATGCGTCGTAGATGGCATCGCTGACGGCGGGCGTCGAGGACTGGGACATGGATGTCCTTTCGAATGGAAGGGCGATCAGGCATATCGGATAACCTGCCCGAACGATACGATCCGAACCATTGTACGCGATACACTATGCCTCGCACGCGCCGCCACCTGCAAACACTAGCGCTATTTCCAAACGCGCTCGGCAATGCGCTTGACCAGCGCGATCTTTGCCCATTGCTCATCCTCGGTCAGCTTGTTGCCAATCTCGCAGCTGGCAAAGCCGCACTGAGGCGACAGATACAGGTTCTCGAGCGGCACGTACTTTGCGGCTTCACGGATGCGCTCGACGATGGCATCCTCGTTCTCGAGCTCTGCCGCCTTGGTGGTTACCAAGCCCAGCACGACCTTCTTGCCCGGGGCAACGTACTTGAGCGGCTCAAAACCGCCGGCGCGCGGCGTGTCGAACTCCAGATAGAACGCATCGACATCCTCATGCGCAAACAGGTACGGCGCGATGGGATCGTAACCGCCCTCAAAGGCATAGGTGGAGTGGTAGTTGCCGCGGCACACATGCGTGTTGATGACCAGATCGTCGGGCTTGTCCGCGATGGCGGCATTGTTGAGCGCCACGCCCAGCTCGCTTACCTTTTGCAGGTCGACCGGGCTCATGCCGGTTTTGGCGACAAAATCGGTGTCGCAGTAGATGCCCCAGGTGCAGTCATCAAACTGGATGTTGCGGCAGCCTGCTGCGTACAGGTCGGCGATCACCGTGCGATAAGCGGCTGCAATGGCGCCGGCAAGTTCCTCATCGGTCTTATAGACAGCGCGCAGGCTCTCCTGCTGGCCGTCGCAGCGGTCGAGCGTGACTTCGGAGAACGTCTGGATCGGCGCCGGAATGGTTTGCCGCGCGACCTGGCCCTCCCCCTCGAGCGCCTTGACAAATTTAAAGTGCTCGACGAACGGATGGTTCTCGCCGCTAATGGGACCGGTTACCACGGCGGTGTCGGCTGTGGTCTCCTCGTCGTGGAACATATAGCCCGTACGCGAGGTACGGCGTTCAATGCCGTTGAGCCCCCACATAAAGTCGAGGTGCCAGTAACTGCGGCGAAACTCGCCATCGGTAATCACCTGCAGGCCAGCGGACTTTTGCTTGTCCACCAGGCCGCGAATGGCCTCATCCTCGACGGCCTTAAGGCCGGAAGCGTCGAGTTTACCCGCGACATAGGCGGCACGGGCGTCCTTTACGGCCTGTGGACGAAGAAAGCTGCCGACGATATCGGCGCGAAACGGCGCGTTCAGCGTGGTTAAAGCACTCATAGATATCTCCCTTTGCATTGGTTGCTTTACTGGGACAAAGTATGAGCGCTCATATAGCCATCGTAAAATATACGTTTATAACAGTTTGATATAGATGCTTCCTATATCAGTTGGGACTGCCATGAAGAGATTTGACCTGTACAGGACGCAGCAGTCTAGATATGCTGGCGGATCGCGTCGATATAGGCTTGGCCGTAGCGCGTGAGCGTCGTGTTCTTGCGAGTGATGATGCCAATCTCCATGTACTCGTCTACATCAAGCGGAATGGAGATGATGCCGGGGCCGTTGAGCTCGTGACTGATCACGCCCGAGCATACCGTGTAGCCGTTAAGGCCCATAGCCAGGTTGAACAGTGTCGCGCGATCGCGCACGCGGATATTCTTGCGACGCTCAAACGTCGAGGTCAGTTCCTCGGAATAATAAAACGAGTTGTAGCTGCCCTGCTCATAGGACAGGAACGGGTAGTCTTCCAAGTCCTCGAGCGTCACGCTGGAGCGGGCCGCCAGCGGATGGTCGGCGCAGACGAAGACATGCGGCGTGGCGCAGAAGAGCCCTTCGAACACGAGCTCGTTGGCCACCAGCATGCGCTCGATGACCTCGCGGTTGTGCTCGGACAGATATAGGATGCCCAGTTCGCTTTTCATATGCACGACGTCCTCGATAATCTCGTGAGTCTGCTCCTCGCGCAGGGTAAAGTCATAGCGCGCGGCATCGAACTCACGGATCACATCGACAAACGCGTTGACGGCAAAGGAATAATGCTGGCAGCTCACACTAAAGTGCGGCACCTGCTCGGACGCGCCCTTGTACTTGCCTTCGAGCAGATCCGCCTGATCGAGCACCTGGCGCGCGTAGCCCAAGAAGGTCTCGCCCTCCTCGGACACAATGACACCCTTGTTGGTGCGCTCAAAGATGTGCACACCCATCTCGTTTTCGAGATCGCGGATCGACGCGGTAATCGAAGGCTGCGACACAAAGAGCCGGCGCGAGGCCTCGGTGATGCTGCCGCATTCGGCAACTTTGACGACATACCTGAGCTGTTGAAGCTTCATGATGGCCTCCCTAGACGTCCGCGATACCCGAACCCGCCGCATCTGCCTGACGCATAAACGACGGCATCTCCCCCGTCGCGGCGCAGGCGGCAATCTGATGCAGAGCCCCGGCAACCGCATCGTCTGCCGCAGCGCCGATATGCCAGCGCGCGGCAGCCGTGACGGCCTCGTTGGCATTGGCGACTGCAACGGAGTTGGGGACGGCACCGATCATGGGCAGGTCGTTATCGGAATCGCCAAATACGGCCACCTCGTCGGACGTCAGGTCCAAAGCGCGCGCCAGCTCCAGCGCAGCGCAACCCTTGTCCCAACCTGCTGGAAGAATGTCGAACAGGCGCACACGATTGTTGGGAAACACGAGCGAGAGTTCCGGCACCTCAGCGGCAACGCGCTCGCGTAGCTCCGCGAGCTCCTCACGCGAACGAGCACTCCAGATATTCGCCTTGAACACCGGCGCGTCATCGACGACGGGACGGCACGGGGCCTCTTCGCCCTTGAGCCACGCGTTGCCACCCGACTCCATAGCGCGACGCACGCGCTCGGGGTCGCTCGTCACGCAATAGGCATCGTTATCCCAAAAGTCATCACCCAGGCTGTAGACCTTTAGATAGGTATCGTCGGTCTCTTGCTCGAGGTAATCGGCCAGACGCGTCAGGGCATCGTTGTCGGTCGCGCGCGAAGCGATCGCCTGACCGTCGACAAACATAACCTGGCCGTTACAGAACGCACCAGTCGAAAAGCACTCGGCGCGATTGCGGAACATCCAGCCCATCGCAGACGGCTGGCGACCCGAAACCGGGCCAAAGTGCAGACCCGCCGCCTGCATGGCATGAATGCCCTCGATGGCGTAGTCGCTGGCGCCGTCATGCCCGGCCGGAATCAGCGTATCGTCCATATCGGTCAGCACAAGTTTGATCATGAGGTCCCCATTCGTATCGGTCCTACCTATTGTAACGACCTGCCAAAATAAACCCGTCCCTTTTTGGCAGGTGCGTTAGTATAGGGAACAACAGATTCGATGCGGGAGTGCCGGCGGTGCAAACCACAAGGCTGAGAGGGCATGGGGCCCAATCCTTTGAACCTGTCAGTTAATGCTGGCGTAGGGAGCATGCCGCCTTTACAGGGGCGCTGTCTATGCACAGCGCCCCTTTTCTATGCCAAGGAGGCATGTGCAGTGATTGATTCGGAACAGCTTAAGCAAAATGTGGTCAAGGCCGTGGATGAGATTCGCGCCACCAATCCAATGGCCGGCTCCATCACCAACACGGTGACGATTGACTTTGTCGCCAACGCGCAGCTCGCCGTGGGCGGTTCGGCCGCCATGGTCTATCTGCCCGACGAGGGCGAGGCGCTCGTTGCCGGCGGCGGCGCCATCTATCTCAACATGGGCACGCTCTTCCCCATCTACGAGCAGACGATTCCCCGCGCGGCCAAGGCGGCACACGACGCCGGCAAGCCCTGGGTGCTCGATCCGGTGGGCCTGGGCATCGGCAGCCTGCGCACCCAGCTGGTAAACGAGCTCAAGCAGTACAAGCCCGCCATCGTGCGCGGCAACGCCTCCGAGATCATCGCGCTCGCCGGCCTGTGGGGTCTTGAGGGCGAGGCGGCTGATCTGAGCCGCGTGCGCGGTGTCGATACCACCGACACGGTCGACGCCGCCCGCGATGCCGCCGTGGCGCTCGCCCGTTACACCGGCGGCGCCGTAGTGGTCTCGGGCGAAGTCGACCTGATCACCGACGGCACGACCGTGGCCAAGTCCCACGGCGGCAGCCCGCTCATGTCAAAGATCACCGGCTGCGGCTGCTCGCAGGGCGGCGTGCTGGCCGTGTACGCCTGCGTCACCGATCCGTTTACGGCAGCCGTCTGCGGCACCGCGGTCTACAACGTTGCCGGCACGCGTGCCGCCGCTGTCGCCGATGCCCCGGCAAGCTTTAAGGTGGCCTTTATCGACGAGCTCTACCGCGCGACCGCCCAAGACATCGCCAACAACCAACTCGAGCTCGAGGAGGCATAGGCCATGTCCGAGCCCGCAACCAATACCGGCATGAACACGCTCGTCGCCGTGGCCATCGCCCCGTGCGGCACCGGCGATGAACTCTCCGCCGAGGTCGCCGAGGTCGTGCGCGTCATTCGCGAGAGCGGCCTTCCCAACCGCACCACCTCGATGTTCACCGAAATCGAGGGCGACTGGGACGAGGTCATGCAGGTCGTGCGCGACGCAACCTTTGTGTTGGCGAGCAAGGGCATCCGCACCGAAGTCGTGCTCAAGGCCGATATTCGACCCGGATTTACCGACACCATGACCGGCAAACTCGAGCGCATGGAAGCACAGATCAAAAAGCAGGAGGAAGCACGATGAGCATCCGCGACAACCTTGATATCTCGGCCTATCTGGTACTCGGCCCCGAAAACACGCTGGGACGTCCCGTGGGCAATGTGGTGGCCCAGGCGCTCGATGCCGGCTTTACCTGCATCCAGGTGCGCTCCAAGGTGGCAAGCGCCCGCGAGATCATCGCACTGACCGGCGACGCCGCGCAGGCAATCGCACAGGCCGGCAAGACCGGTCAGGTCGCCCTGTTAATCGACGACCGCCTGGACTGCGTACTCGCCGCGCGCGAGCAGGGTATTGCTGTCGATGGCGTGCATGTAGGCCAGAGCGATATTCCCGTCGAGGTCTGCCGCAAACTTTTGGGCCCCGATGCCATCGTGGGCCTTTCGGCCCGCTGCGAGGAGATGCTCGAGTACGTCAAGACCGCCGACATGAGTCTGGTCGACTACCTGGGCATCGGCCCGCTCCACGAGACCGAGACCAAGCGAGATTGCGGACGCGCGGCCGACGGCTCCATCATCACCAAAAGCTTTGAGGACCTGGCCGCACTCCACGCGGCAAGCCCCGTGCCCATCGTGGTGGGCGGCGGCGTCAAGACGGCCGACCTGCCGCAGCTCAAGGCCACCGGCGTCGACGGCTTCTTTGTGGTGAGCGCCGTCTGCAGCGCCGACGACCCCTACGCCGCCGCCAAGGAGCTCGTCGACACCTGGCAGCAGGCATAGGCATAAGCCGAACAGCTGATCCACAGTCTCATATCTTCTAGAGCGGAAAGCGCATCCCAGTTTGGACCTCCATTCCGGGATGCGCTTTCCGTATGCAACCCCTACCCCGCTAGGTAGGCCTCCAACGCCGGCAAAGTCGCCTCCGCATCGCGGCGACCGACCTGGTAGATGCGCTCGAGCTCATCCGGTTCGCGGCACAGCGACGGCACCTTCACCGATTCGCTCGGCCGCACCACAAAGATATCGCCGGCGGCCTCACGACGTGCCAAATCATCGAGCGTGGCATTGTAGACCTCATGCCGATGCTCAAGCGCTGCGACAAACTCCGGATAGTGACGGAACACGCGACGCAGCATAGGCATCACGCTGTTGGGCCGCTTCACAAAGCCCGCCGGCTGCGTGAGCACCACGATATTGCGGTCATACCCCTGAGCAAACAGCCATGCACTGGGAATAGAATCAGCCACGCCGCCATCCAGGTACTTGCGGCCCTCAATGGCGACAGGACGCGTCGCCACGGGAATTGCCGACGACGCCCGGATCCACTCGATATCGCGCTCGTCGCCATACGGCAGGTCGTGGTAGACGGCCTTGCCCGTCTCGATATCGGTACACACGCACGTAAATCGCATGGGGCAGGCGCGATACGCCTCCAAGTCGATGGGATCGCGCTCGATAGGCACCTCGTGATAAGCAAAGTCGGCATTGAACATATCGCCGGTTCGCAGCCAGCTGGTCACGCTCGCATAGCGCTTGTCGGCGCAATAGGCCTTGTTATAGCGAATGGCGCGGCCGATCTGGCGCGATTTAAAGTTGTAGCCAAACGCCGCGCCCGCCGAGACACCC
>UROZ01000057.1 GCA_900549655.1 uncultured Collinsella sp. | reverse complement strand
CGACGTGTCCGATGCCGTGGAAGCTGAGCGCGCTAAGACGACGCTGTTGCCGCGCCGCCATGCCAAGAAGGGCAAGGCTGCGCCCAAACTCAATACGAGTGAGCCCGACCCGTCTTGGTCCGAGAGCGAGATTGAGCTCACCGAGGGCGATGACGAGGACGACGAGGCTCCGATTGAGACCGCAAAGACAACTTTGCTGCCGCGTCGCCATGCAAAGCGCGACCAGGTAACCGGTCAGCTTTCGATGGAAGACGACCCCGATAAGATCGACGAGTCCGAGCCGCCGTTTGCCGTGAATCCTGTCTCGGCAGCACCTCAGATCCCCGACTTCTTGAAGCATCCCAAGGTTGCCGATGCGCCTGCCTTGAGTGCTGTCGAATCGGCTGCGGCTAGCGATGGTGGAGCGGACGGCGGCACCGCAGATAATGAAGGCGAAGAAGAGGACGGCCTCAAGCTTCCGCCGCTCGAAATCCTGCATGCCAACCCGCAGTCGGCTTCCGCCGCGTCTTCGGACAAGGAGCTGGAGCAGACCGCTGAGTCACTGCAATCCACCTTGCTTGAGTTTGGCCGCAGTGCCCGCGTGGTCGGCTGGATCGCCGGCCCCACGGTGACGACCTTTAAGCTGCAACCTGGCGAGGGCGAGCGCGTGAGCAAGATTTCGAGCCTCGAGGACGATATCGCGCTATCGCTTGCTGCCCAGTCCGTGCGTATCTTTGCCCCGATCCCCGGCACCTCGCTTGTGGGTATCGAGATCCCCAATCGCAAGCGCCAGAACGTCAACCTGGGCGACGTGCTTCCCTATGTGAAGGGCGGTCCGCTCGAGCTCGCCATCGGTCGAGATGCCGAGGGTACGCCGGTCGTCGCCGACCTTGCCAAGATGCCCCACCTGCTGATCGCCGGTACCACGGGTTCCGGTAAGTCGGTCATGATCAACTCCATCATCACGACCTTGCTCATGCGCGCCCTTCCCGAGGACGTTCGCCTGATCATGGTCGACCCCAAGCGCGTCGAGCTTGCGGGCTATAACGGTCTGCCGCATCTTTACGTGCCTGTAGTGACCGAGCCCAAGCAGGCCGCGAGCGCTCTGCAATGGGCCGTGTCCGAGATGGAGCGTCGCCTGAAGGTCTTCGAGCGTCTCAACGTGCGTAAGATCTCGACCTACAACGAAAAGCAGGCCGCCGGCGAGTTTGAGCATTACGATAACCCGCCGCAAAAGATGCCCTACCTGGTCATCATCATCGACGAGCTCTCGGACCTGATGATGGTCGCCGGTAAGGATGTCGAGGCCTCGATCGTGCGTATTGCTCAGCTGGGCCGTGCCGCCGGTATCCACCTTATCGTGGCCACGCAGCGCCCGAGCTCCAACGTGGTGACGGGCCTTATCAAGGCTAACATCACCAACCGCATCGCCTTTAACGTCGCCACGGGTATCGACTCGCGCGTCATCATTGATCAGATGGGCGCCGAAAAGCTCACTGGTTTGGGCGACATGCTGTTCTCAAAGGTCGACTGGGGTAAGCCTCGCCGTATCCAGGGCTGCTTTGTCTCGGATGACGAAATCAACGAGATTGTCGAGTTCGTCAAGTCGCAGAGCGAGCCCGACTACCACGAGGAGATCCTGTCTGCCGTGGCGCCCGCTTCCATGTCCATGGCGGGTGGCGGCGGCATTGTCCGCACCGGAGTCGCCGAGCCGCAAGACGATGATCCGCTCATTTGGGAAGCCGCCCATATTGTGGTGGAATCGCAGCTTGGCTCCACATCTGGCCTGCAACGTCGTCTGAAGGTTGGCTATGCGCGCGCCGGGCGTATTATGGACATGCTGGAAGAAAAGGGTGTCGTCGGTCCGCCCGACGGTTCCAAGCCGCGCGAGGTCCTGCTGGACGAGGAGGGACTTGCCGCGCTGGAATCTGTCGACGCCGAGATGGCACGTGAAGATCGTGAGTTTGGAGGATTCTGATGGCTGCACGCTTTGGTGACATGCTGCTCGAGCAGCGTCGCCGAATGGGCCTTTCCATTCAGCAAGTCGCCAACACCATCAAAATCAGGCCGCAGATCATCGAGTTTTTCGAGACCGGTAACTTTGCTTCGATGCCGCCGCGCGGCTATGCGCAGGGCATGATTTCGAGCTATGCTCGCTTTTTGGGCCTCAATCCGCGCGAGGTCGTCAATGCCTACTTTGACGATCTGATGGCATATGAGCGCGAGACGTCGCAGCAGGGCGGTCGTTTTCAGGACGCCGCTGGCTACGTCAATTCGCGTTCCTCGGTCGATAACGGGCGCTTCCTGATGGTTCAGGGCGGTCGTTCGACGCGTTATGGACAGCGTCCTCAGCAGGCCGGTTATATTACCGAGACGGGTTCGGGCGAGGAGATTCGCTCACAGCGTGACCGGTTCCGCAGTACGCCGATGCCCGAGGACCGTGCACTTCCCGCTGCCCGAGGCGTGGCGCGTGACCCTCGTGCCGGCTACGGCGACGGCGGCTATTCCGATCGCGGTTACCGTGGGGTCTCTTCTGGTCGCTCTCGTGGTGGCTATGCGGATGCCGATACCACGCAGGTGACGCCGCGTTTTCGCTCTCAATCACAGCCGTATGGCCAGCGCTCTTCGGCTCCGCGTTCGGGCCAGCGTGGCTATCAAGGCCGCGGTGAACTTGCGCCCCGCTCGGGTCAGCGCAGCCTTCAGGGCCAGGGTGGCTATCGCGGCCGTTCCGATAGCAATCGTGGTCGTATGCCTCAGGGAGGCGGCCGCAGCAGTTCCAATCGTGGACGCGGCGGATCACGTACTCCTCAAAACAACGGGCTCGATCCGCGTATCGTCTACGCCGGCATCGGTGCCGTTGCGCTGCTGTTGATTGTGCTCATCGTGGTGCTTCTACGTGGCTGCGCATCTTCGGCGCCCGAGAACACGCCCGAGACGCCCACTGCTACCAAGATGACGACCAAGAAGTCTTCTAAGAAGACCGAAACGGTCGACGAGGACGATGACACCGATGAGGCGACGGATGAGGCGACTGATTCGGACGCTACCAAGACGACGGCCAAGAAGGAAGAGAACGAGGTCACGAAGGTCAAAGTCTCCGTTGCCAAGGGAAAGACCGCGTGGATTGAGGTCAAGGTTGACGGCAAGTCGGTCTATGGCGCCCAGGCGACTGGCCCCTTTGAGCAGGAGTACACGCCCGAGTCTTCGATCGAGATCACCACGTCCAAGCCTTCCGATGTCACCGTTACCAAGAACGGTGAAAAGGTTCGTTACGATACCAAGACCTCGGGCGTGGCGCGTGTGACGATCACCGTTCCCAAGAAGGAGACGTCTGATTCCGAGAATGGTGAAAGTTCTGATGGTACCGACACCACCGATGGTACCGATGCCACCGACGGTACCGATGCCCAGTCCACGGATGGCGCCGATACCGCAACTGACGGTCAGACACCCACCGATTCTACCGACAATTCGTACGATAGCTACTAGGCCGCTCGTACGCGAAAGGAAACATCATGGCTAAAGATTCCAGCTTCGACGTCGTGTCCGAGGTCAACATGCAAGAGGTCGACAACGCCTTCCAGCAGACCACGCGCGAGATTTCCCAGCGCTATGACCTTAAGGATTCCGGCGCCACGATCGAGCTTTCGAAGGGCGACAAGCTCTTTACGATCAACGCCCCGGCCGACTTTGTCTCCAAACAGATTGTCGACGTGCTGAGCTCCAAGCTCATCAAGCGCGGCATCGACCTCAAGGCTGTCTCGTGGGATGCTCCGCAGGCGGCATCGGGTGGCACCGTGCGCGTGCTCGGCCATATCGTCGAGGGTATCGACCAGGCGACCGCCAAGAAGATCAACAAGGACATCAAGGATCAAAAGCTCAAGGTCAAGGTGACCATCGAGGCCGACAAACTGCGTGTTTCCTCTGCTTCGAAGGACGCGTTGCAGACCGTGATTCAGTTCCTGCGCGACCAGGACTACGGCCAGCCGCTGCAGTTCACCAACTACCGCTAATATCAATCGAAAGGACCGCTCTCCAACATGGATACACCGTTGGGCTCCGTGCTCTACATCACCCTCGGGTGCGCTAAGAACGAGGTTGACACCGACCGCATGCGTTCTCTTTTGACCGCCGCAGGCTACGAGGAGGCATTCGACCCGCAGGATGCCGATATCGCCATCGTCAATACTTGCTCGTTCCTCGCCTCCGCAACGTCCGAGAGCATCGAGACCACGCTCGAGCTCGCCAACGAGGTTCAGGACGGCGTTCGTTCTTGCCCCATCGTCATGTGCGGCTGCGTGCCGTCGCGCTATGGCGACGACCTGCCTGACGAGTTGCCCGAGGTCGCTGCCTTTGTGAAGGCCGACGAGGAGGACGGCATCGTGGCGGTCATCGATGGCGTACTGGGTGTCGAGCGTGAGATCGCAGCCTATATTCCGCAGGTCAAGCGCACTGTCGAGGGTGCTGTCGCCTACGTCAAGATCTCCGATGGCTGCAATCGTTTTTGCAGTTTCTGCATGATCCCCTACATTCGCGGTCGCTATCATTCGCGCAATGCCGAGAGCATTATCTCCGAGGTGCGCGACCTGGTTGCCGGCGGTGTGCGCGAGATCGTGCTGATCGGCCAGGACACGGGCATCTGGGGTACCGACTTTGCCGACGAGGACGTCGCCGAGGGCTCGCCGCGCAATCTGGCGCAGCTGCTGTGTGCCGTCGCCGAGGCCGTGCGCCCGCACAACGTCTGGGTCCGTGTGCTCTACTTGCAGCCCGAGGGCATGACTGACGAGCTCATTGAGACCATTCGTGATACGCCCGAGGTGCTGCCCTATATCGATATCCCCGTGCAGCACTGCGACGCTCGCATCCTCAAGGCCATGCGTCGCTCCGGTTCGCGCCAGGAGCTCGAGGATCTGTTCCGCGACCTTCGTGAGCGTATCCCCGGCATCGTGATCCGTTCCACGGCCATGGTCGGCTTCCCGACCGAGACCGACGACGAGTTCCGCGACCTTATCGACTTTATGGACACCGTCGGCTTTGACTACACAAGCGTCTTTGCCTACTCGCGTGAGGAAGGTAGCCTGGCCGCCAAGATGGAGGGCCAGGTCGATGAGGAGGTCAAGCTTGAGCGCGCCCAGGAGGCCATGGATCTGGCCGAGTCGCTCGGTTTTGCCGCTACCGCCGCACATGTGGGCGAGCGCGCCCAGGTGATCGTCGACGGTATCGAAGAGACCGAGGATGGCGCCGAGCTGATCGGCCATGCCTGGTTCCAGGCGCCCGATTCCGATGGTGCGGTGCACTTGGACGCCAGCGAGGCGTCCGTGGGCGATATTCTGACTGTCGAGTTTACCGATAGCTTCTGCTATGAGCTTATCGGCCATGTTGTGGAGTAGGAGAGCATCGTGGCAAACGAGAGCAATAAGGAACTGACGAGTGTCTGGACGCCCGCCAACATCGTGACGTGCGTTCGCATCGTCTTTATCCCGGTGTTCATGATCGTCTCGGCGCTGTCTCACACGAGCGTTGCCGGTACGGATTGGAGCACCTTCGACGGCCCGCTTGCCGCCGTTGCCTTCATTCTGTATGTGATCCTGTCGTGCACCGATAAGGTCGACGGTTATCTGGCGCGCTCGCGCAACGAGATCACCGACTTCGGTAAGTTCTTGGACCCCATCGCCGACAAGCTACTGGTGTTCTCGGCCCTGCTGCTGTTCTTGGATTTTGGCGCGGTGACCGTGTGGTCCGTGTTCATTATCCTGTTCCGCGAGCTGCTGGTGAGTGCCCTTCGCATGGTCGCGAGTGCTGCCGGTGTCGTCGTTGCCGCCGATAAGCTCGGCAAGTACAAGACGGCGACCACGATGGTCTCCATTTGCGGCTATCTGTGCGTCTTTGCGATGGCCGGCCTTCAGCTGGGTCCGGTGTCGCTGCTGCTCGGTGTCTATTCGGTGTCGCGCTTCCTGTACGTCATCGCCGTGATTTTGACCATTGTCTCGGGCGCCCAGTACTTCTGGAACTGTCGCAAGATCGTCTTTTCGGTCTAGGTCCTGGTGGGTATGACGGAGTCTTATTTGCAGATCGCCGCAAACAACGAGGAGCTGGCGCGCGATATTGTCGAGCGCGCGAGTGCCCGTGGTGTGACGGTGTCGACGGCGGAGTCGCTGACGGCGGGCATGATCGCCTCGACGATTGCTGATATCCCGGGTGCCTCGGCGGTGCTTCGTGGCGGTGCGGTGACCTATTGCAATGCAATCAAGCATCGCGTGCTTGGCGTCGAGCAGGAAACGCTCGATCGGTTTAGCGCCGTGTCGCATCAGACGGCACGTGAGATGGCCGCGGGCTCGCTGGACCTCTATCAGAGCGATATAGCCGTAAGCGCAACGGGCTACGCTGGACCCGGTGGAGGGACCGAGGACGATCCGGCTGGAACCTTTTATATTGGCTGGGCGTATCGCTCGACCGATGGGGGAGTGCCGGTCGTGGACTCCATTCGTTGTCACTATGAGGGCGATCGTTCGTGTGTTCGCGCCCATGCGGTCGCGGAGGCACTGGGCCGCATTGTCTACGTGCTCGATTCTATGGAATAGACGTGTTTTAAGGGGCCTCCGGGCCCCTTAATTGTGGAGATAGGGACCTCTGGCGAATTTGCTCTTTGTGCAGGTAGTTGGCGTATTCATGTTTGTCTTGCCTTGCTTGGTTCGCCTGCGGTCAAGTTTTTGGTCAGTGTTTGGTCAGCGTTTGGTTGGGTTTTGGAAAGGTCGGCTGCATATGATTTATCTGAACGGTTGACCACGAACAGCCGTTCGTTTATTATCGATGCAGGTTGTTAAGAGGAGGGCTATTCATGGCCAAGAATTCAGGTCCCGTACGTACCGTTCATGCTCGCACGACGGGTAAAGAGCGCGATGAGATGATCGCCACCACCAAGGCCGAGATCGAGAAGAAATTCGGCCAGGGTTCCATCATGAGGTACGGCGACGGTGGTCCCGAGCTCGAGGTCGAGGCCATTCCCACGGGCGCTCTGGCCCTCGATGCCGCTCTGGGCATCGGCGGTGTGCCTCGCGGCCGTATCGTTGAGATTTACGGTCCCGAGTCCTCCGGTAAGACAACGCTTTCGCTCGAGATTTTGGCAGAGGCCCAGGCTATGGGCGGCGTCGTGGCATTTATTGATGCCGAGCACGCGCTCGATCCCACGTATGCCGCGCGTATCGGCGTTGACATCGATGAGGTCCTCATTTCCCAGCCCGATACGGGCGAGCAGGCGCTCGAGATCGTCGACATGCTCGTTCGCTCTGGCGCCATCGACGCCATTGTCGTCGACTCTGTCGCCGCTTTGACTCCGCGTGCCGAGATCGAGGGCGAGATCGGCGACACTACGGTCGGCCTTCAAGCCCGTCTGATGAGCCAGGCGCTCCGTAAGCTCGCAGGCTCGCTCGCCAAATCTAAAACGACCTGCATCTTCATTAACCAGCTGCGCGAGAAGATCGGCGTCATGTTCGGCAACCCCGAGACTACGACGGGCGGCCGCGCCCTCAAGTTCTTCTCGTCGGTGCGCATCGATATTCGCCGCATCGACAGCATCAAGCTCAAGGACGAGGTCATCGGCAATCGCGTGCGTGCCAAGGTCGTCAAGAACAAGGTGGCCGCTCCGTTCCGCTCGGCTGAGTTTGACATCATGTACGGCACGGGCATCTCTAAGGAGGGCTCGATTCTGGACATGGCCGTCGAGTGCGGTATCTGCAAAAAGATGGGCTCTTGGTTTGCTTACGGTGAGGACAAGCTCGGTAACGGTCGCGAGGCCGCTAAGGCCTTCCTGCGCGAACACCCCGATTGTGCCGACGAGATCGAGCATAAGGTTCGTCTTGCCTGCGGCCTTGAATTCGATGACGATGCTCCGTCCGAGGTCGAGCTGACCGATCAGCCCGAAACTGAGGAGTTCGATGAGCTTTACGCCATCGATGGCTCCGCGATGCTCGATGACGACGACGAGTAGCGGTTGCCCTCATGTCGTATACGGTGACCGAGGCCACGGTCGTCTTTACCGATAAGAAGGCGGCCTCCTCGTTCTCGAGTGGGTATGCATCAAAAAAGCCTTGTGCACATATCGACTGTGAGCTCGAGGGCGGTTTTGAACGATCCATTTGGATTCCTGTTCGTGTCGCGCGCCTGTTTCTTAAAAATCGCCCCGAACTTCCCTGCGATTGGGATGAGTTTCGCGAGGCGGTGCAGCTCATTGAGCGTAAATGCGCGCTTACCATGGTGACTGAGATGCTGTCGCGTCGCGACCATGCCACGGGTGAGGTCCGTGACAAGCTGGCTCGTTATGGTTTTCGCGCGGCCGCAATTGATTTCGCCGTCCAGCGAGCCACTGAGTACCGGTTTTTAGATGAGAACCGCTTTTGTTCGTATTTTATCGAGGAACGCAAGCGACGCGGCTGGGGACAGCGCAAGATTGAGACCGAGCTCAAGCGCCGCCATGTCGTACTCGATGATATCCCCGGCTATCCTGAGGATTATTTTGCCGTGGAGGACGATTTGGCTCGCGCAGCGGCTTTACTCGCGAAGCGTCGTGTTCCCGAGACACGTGGATTCGAAAAGCTCGTCCGGTTTTTAATGGGCAAGGGCTTTTCGTACCACATCGCCGCCGATGCCGTTAAGGCGCGTCTCGATGCCGAACGTGAGGAATGTGCAGTTTAGACACATGCTAGACGCATGCGTTTTGCGTACCCGCCGTTCACCGCGTTTTAGTCGCCGTACCGGGTCCATTTATTTGACAGTTGTTGCGGTTCAACGTACGATAAACACTGTCATTTGCTTTGTGATATGTGCTCATCTTTGATGAGTTTGTTTATATGTTTATCTGTATCCGACCCGCATAAGCTGCGCCCATATTACTCAAATGTCGCGAGCCGTTCGTAAGGACGGTTCGCTTTGCTGTGTAACGAATCCATAAAAAGGAGTGAGCATGCCTATCATTGCAGCGCTCGTTGGCCTCGTTTTGGGTGCCATCGCCGCCATTGCCTACATGCGCACCGCCAAGCAGGGTAGTCTTCACGAGGCCGACGAAAAGATTCAGTCGGCACACGCGCAGGCAGAGTCCCTGATCGGTGATGCAAAGCGTCAGGCCGAGACCCTCAAAAAAGAGGCTCTGCTTGAGGCCAAGGAAGAGATTATCAAGAATAAGCAGGCTGCCGAGGCCGAGGACAAGCAGCGTAAGAGCGAGATTCGTACGCTCGAGAACCGCGTGATGCAGCGCGAGGAATCGCTCGATCGTCGCAACGATGCGCTCGATAAACGCGAGCACCAGCTGTCCAGCCAGGCCGGTCAGGTCGAGAAGCGCTCTCGCGAGCTTGAGGAGCTCTGCGCCAAGCAGACCTCGGAGCTCGAGCGCATCGCCGACCTGACCCGCGAGGACGCTCACAAGGAGCTCCTCGACAAGGTTCGCGGCGAGGTTACCCACGAGGCCGCCACGATCATCCGTGAGTCCGAGCAGCAGGTTCGCGCCGAGTGCCACAAGACCGCTCAGGAGATCTTGTCCCTGGCGATTCAGCGCTGCGCCGCCGATCACACTGCTGAGGTCACCGTTACCTCCGTGCATATTCCGTCTGACGACCTGAAGGGTCGCATCATCGGCCGCGAGGGTCGCAACATCCGCACCTTCGAGCAGGTTTCTGGCGTCAACCTCGTGATCGACGACACGCCTGAGACCGTCGTGCTTTCGAGCTTCGATCCGGTCCGTCGCGAGACCGCCCGCGTCGCCCTTGAGAACCTTATTGCTGACGGCCGCATTCACCCCGCCCGCATCAAGGAGATGTATCACAAGGCCGCCGACTTGGTTCAGCAGCGCGTGCGCGAGGCTGGCGAGCAGGCTGCCTTCGATACCGGTATCCACGATCTGCATCCCGAGATCGTTAAGACCCTGGGTGCTCTTCGCTACCGCACCTCGTTTGGTCAGAACGTGCTCCAGCATTCCCTTGAGGTTTCCGACCTGTGCGGCGTAATGGCTTCCGAGCTTGGCCTGGACGTTGTGACTGCAAAGCGTGCCGGCCTGCTGCACGACCTTGGCAAGGCTATCGACCATGACGTTGAGGGTCCGCATGCCGTTATCGGCGCCGAGCTCGCCCGTCGCTATGGCGAGAAGCCCGTTATCGTTCACGCTATCGAGGCTCACCACGCCGACGTCGACCCCAACACGGTGCTCGATGTTCTGGTCCAGGCTGCCGATGCCGTTTCTGCCTCTCGCCCCGGTGCCCGTCGCGAATCGGCCGAGAACTACATCAAGCGTCTTGAGAAGCTCGAGGAGATTGCCAACTCCCATGACGGCGTCGAGCGTACCTATGCCATGCAGGCTGGTCGCGAGGTCCACGTCATGGTTCAGCCGGACAAGATTTCCGATGCTCAGTCCACGGTCTTGGCTCATGACATCGCCCATCAGATCGAGGAAGAGATGGAGTATCCCGGTCAGGTGCGCGTCGTCGTGATTCGCGAGAGCCGCGCTGTCGATATCGCTAAATAACATGAACGACGCGAACGAGCTCATCTCATTTATCGCGTCGATGTCGGGGGAGGGCAACCTTCGCGTCGAGGAGAACCTTGGCGAGGGGTATGTCCGCCTCCGCGTTTCGGAGGCTGAACGGCGCCAGGCAAAGCACGACATTCAGCATGTCGAGGATATCGTCATCGAAATGCTCCGTAATGCTCGCGATGCCGGCGCCGACAAGGTCTATCTCGCCACGACCAAGGAAGATGGCGTCCGTACGCTCGTCTTTCTGGATAACGGGTCGGGCGTGCCGCAGGATATGCAAGAACGCATCTTCGATGCCCGCGTTACCTCCAAGCTCGAGAGCATGAAGATGGATCGTTGGGGCGTTCACGGTCGAGGCATGGCTTTGTTCTCGATTAAGCAGAACGCCGACGAGGCGCGCGTTGTCGCGTCGGATGTTGACCTTGGCTCGGTCTTTAAGGTGAGCGTCGCTACCGACCGCCTTTGCGAGCGCGCCGATCAGTCCAGCTGGCCTCAAGCCGTTAAGGACGAGGACGGTCACTATGTCTGCGCCCGCGGCCCTCACAACATCATTCGCGCCGCCTGTGAGTTTGCCCTCGAGGAGCTGCGCGCCTGTGATGTCTATCTGGGATCTCCGTCCGAGATCGCCGCGACGCTGCATGCACAGGCCTCCAGCCGTCTCGATGCTTCCCGTCTTTTGTTTATCGATGACGAAGCCGAGCTTCCGGTGATCGATCGCCTGGGTCTTGCTTCGGATGCGGAAGACTTTATCCGTATCTGTTCGGGTTTGGGCCTTGAGATGTCCGAGCGTACGGCGCATCGTATCTTGGCGGGCCAGATTAAGCCCGTTCGCGGTGTGACCGCACGCCTGCTACGCGAGCGCGATTCGTCCTCACATGCGTCTGCTCCGGTTGATCTCGCCAAAGATCGTCGCGGGTTGCGTATCGCCAAGGACGACATGGCGCAGTTCTCGCGAGCCGTCGAGCGCGACTTTAACGATCTTGCATCGCGGTACTATCTCAACCTTTGCGGCGACCCCAAGATTCGTGTTACGCGTGATCGCATCACTGTGACGTTCGATCTTGCCAAAGAGGAATAGCATCTTTACCGAGTCCGTTCGGTACGATACAGTTATTGCAGTTAAAACGTACTTTTAAACGCAGGAGTTTCTTCATGGATTGCCT
>UROZ01000056.1 GCA_900549655.1 uncultured Collinsella sp. | reverse complement strand
ACAGCCCAAACGACAAACAGAAGAATCTGGAACGGACCCATAGATAAGCTCCTTAATAGAACAGTTTAAACTCCAGTACTGTACCACAATCCCCCGCTCTCCCCTACCTGCCACTCAAGGACGGGGTGGAAATGGCAGAAATACCAAAAAGGGGGTTGTCCGGTTGTGGACAACCCCCTTGCTAGAAAACGGTATTTGTTTTCTATTAGGCCTCGGTAGCGAGCACGCGGCCCGTCATCTCGGCGGAAGGCTCAATACCAGCCATGGTGAGCATGGTCGGAGCGATATCGGAAAGACGGCCGTCCTCGATACCGGTGAGCTTGGCCTTCTCATCAACGATGATGAACGGCACGCGGTTGGTGGTGTGAGCCGTAAACGGATGCTTGGAGCCGTCGGAAGCAACGTCAAACATGTGATCGGCGTTGCCGTGGTCGGCGGTAATCAGTGCAAAGCCGCCCTTGGCGAGAATCGCCGGGACAACCTTGGACAGGGCATCGTCAACAGCCTCAACGGCCTTAACGGCAGCGTCGAAGACACCGGTGTGACCAACCATGTCGCAGTTCGCGAAGTTCACGATGTAGAAATCAGCGCGATCCTCGTTGATGGCGGCGACGAGCTTCTCGGTAACCTCGGGAGCGCTCATCTCGGGCTGCAGATCGTAGGTAGCAACCTTGGGGGAAGCGACGAGCACGCGCTCCTCGCCCTCCTTGGGCTCCTCGATGCCACCGTTGAGGAAGAACGTCACGTGGGCGTACTTCTCGGTCTCGGCAGTGTGCAGCTGCTTCAGGCCATTGGCGGCGATAACGTCGGCCAGGACGTTCTCGGGGAACGTCTTGGGGAAGGCGACCTCGACGTCAAACGTCGGATCATACTCGGTCATCGTCACAAAGTGCGAAAGCTTGATCTGCTCGCGCTCAAAGCCGTCGAACTCCTTGTCCGTGAACACGCGGGTCATCTGACGAGCGCGGTCGGGACGGAAGTTGAAGAAGATGGCCGCGTCGCCCTCGTGAATGCCCTCGTTGTGGGCAGCGAAGGGCTCGACGAACTCGTCGCCGCGCGGGTCCTTCTCGTAGTAGGCCTTGATACCGGCAACGGGGTCGGTATCAGCATCGGACGCGTTGACCATGACGTCGTAGGCGCGCTGGATGCGCTCCCAACGGTTGTCGCGGTCCATCGCCCAATAACGACCCGAGACGGTGGCAACGCGAGCGTCGCAACCGGTCTCCTCGGAAATCTTGGCCAGGAAGGCGCAGAACTCGCTCATGTAGCCGGCACCGGACTGCGGGTCAACGTCGCGGCCATCCATGAAGGCGTGGACGCGAACGGTCTTGACACCGTGCTCGGCAGCCATCTTGACCAGAGCCTCGACGTGGTTCATGTGAGAATGAACACCGCCAGGGCTCATAAGGCCCATGAGGTGGAGAGTCTTACCGTCAGCCTTGACATCGTCCATAGCCTTGACGAAAACCTCGTTCTTGGCGATGGAGCCGTCCTTGATGGCATTGTTGATGCGCGAAAGCTCCTGGAACACGATGCGGCCGGCACCGATGTTGAGGTGACCCACCTCGGAGTTACCCATCTGGCCGTCGGGAAGGCCCACGTCCTCGCCCGAAGCACCGAGCGTGGTGTGGGGGTACTTCTCGTACAGGCCATCAAGGAAGGGCGTCTTGGCAGCGGCGACGGCGTTCTCGCCATCGGCCGGAGCAAGGCCGCAGCCATCCATGATAATCAGGAGTGCAGGAAGATGACGTTGTGCCATATGTCCTACTCGCCTGCCTTGACGACCATAGAGGCGAAGTCGGCAGCCTTGAGCGAAGCGCCGCCCACGAGGGCGCCGTCAACGTCGGGCTTGGCGACGAGCTCGGCGATGTTGCCGGGCTTGGCGGAACCGCCATACAGCACGCGGATGCCGTTAGCGAGCTCCTCGCCGAACATCTCCTTGAGGGTCTCACGGATAGCACCGCAGACCTCCTGAGCGTCCTCGGCGGTAGCGGTCTTGCCGGTGCCGATGGCCCAGATGGGCTCGTAGGCGACGACGACCTGCTTGGGGCAGGTGATCTCAAGACCAGCAAGGCCGGCCTTGACCTGGTTCACGACGTGCTCGACATAGGTGCCAGCCTCGCGGACCTCAAGGGACTCGCCGCAGCAGAAGACGGGAAAAAGACCTGCGGCAACGAGGGCCTTGGCCTTCATGTTCTGATCCTCGTCGGTCTCGTGGAAGTAGTCGCGACGCTCGGAGTGACCGATGATGCAGTAGGTGCAGCCAGCGGACTTGAGCATGTCGCAAGAGGACTCACCGGTGAAGGCACCCTTGGCCTCCCAGTACACGTTCTGTGCACCGAGGGCGATAGGGGCAGCCTGAATGCGGTCATGAACCGTGGTGATGTCGATGGTCGGAGGGCAGACGAGCACCTCGACGCCAGCCGGAACCTCAGGCAGAGCCTGGGCCAGCTCGTCGGCGAGCTTGGCAGCCTCGGCGACGTCGTTGTTCATCTTCCAGTTACCAGCGATAAGAAGGGTGCGATTAGGCATCGAGAAGCGCCTCCACTCCGGGCAGGGCCTTACCCTCGACGAGCTCCATGGAAGCGCCACCACCGGTGGAGATCCAGCTCATCTTGTCGGCCAGGTTGAACTTGTTGACAGCTGCGACAGAGTCACCACCGCCGATGATCGAGGTGCAGTCAGCCTCGGCGACAGCCTCGGCGATAGCCTGGGTGCCGTGAGCAAAGTTGTCAAACTCGAAGACGCCCATGGGGCCGTTCCAGAACACGGTCTTGGCGCCCTTGACGGCCTCGGCGTAAAGCTCCTCGGTCTTGGGGCCGATGTCCATGCCCTCACGATCGTCGGGGATAGCGTCGGAAGCGACAACCTCGGGGACAGCGTCCTCGCCAAAGTGATCGGCAACGCGGTTGTCGATGGGGAGCAGGATCTTGACACCCTTCTCCTCGGCCTTCTTGAGCATCTCGCCAGCGCGCTCGACCCAGTCCTCTTCCTTGAGGGACTGACCGACGGTCAGGCCCTGAGCCAGGAAGAAGGTGTAGGCCATGCCGCCACCGATGATCAGGGTGTCAGCGGAGTCGATGAGGTGATCGAGAACGCCGATCTTGGAGGAAACCTTGGAACCGCCGACGATAGCGACGAAGGGGCGCTCGGGCTCGGCGAAGATGCCGGTCAGCGTGTCGACCTCCTTCTCAAGCAGGAAGCCGGCGACGGCAGGCAGGTAAGCGGCGGGGCCCACGACGGAACCCTGGGCGCGGTGGGCGGTGCCGAAGGCATCGAGAACGAAGACGTCACCATAGGAAGCGAGCTTCTTGGCGATCTCGGGATCGTTCTTCTTCTCACGCTTATCGAAGCGGACGTTCTCGAGAACGAGAACCTTGCCCGGCTCGACGGCAGCGACAGCCTCGGCAGCCTTCTCGCCGTAAGTGTCGGCGACAAAGGCAACGTCGAGACCAGAGAGCTCGGCGAGCTTCTTGGCGACGGGCTCGAGGGACAGCTCGGGCTGGAAGCCGGTGCCATCGGGACGGCCGAGGTGGCTCATGAGGATGACGCGAGCGTTGTGCTCAACGAGATAGTTGATGGTGGGCAGGGCAGCCTTGATACGGGTGGTGTCGCCAACGACGCCATCCTTGATAGGCACGTTGAAGTCAACGCGGACGAGAACGCGCTTGCCGTCGACATCGATGTCGCGGACGGTCTTCTTGGTAAAGGCCATGTTTGCTTCTACCTTTCGTACGTGTCTGCCTCCCATTACGGCAGACGATTTCCTATAAAAAGGGCGCGACCCTAGGGTGTAAGCCCTATGAGGCCGCGCCCTTCTTTAGACGCTCAACGAGCTATTCGCTAAAAGCTAAATTAAGCAACGAACTTCTCGAAGTACTTGATGGTGCGGACCATCTGAGAGGTGTAGGAGTTCTCGTTGTCGTACCAAGAGGTGACCTGAACGAGGGTCTGGCCGTTGCCGAGGTCAGAGCACATGGTCTGAGTGGCGTCGAAGATGGAGCCGTGGGTCTCGCCGATGATGTCGGTGGAGACGATGTCGTCCTCGTTGTAACCGAAGGTCTCGGAGATGGTGGCAGCGTAGGCCTTCATAGCGGCGTTGACCTCGTCGACGGTGACCTTCTTGTCAACGACGGCGTAGAGGTTGGTCAGCGAGCCGGTCGGCGTCGGGACGCGCTGGGCGGCACCGATGAGCTTACCGTTGAGCTCGGGGAGAACCAGGCCGATAGCCTTGGCAGCACCGGTGGTGTTGGGGACGATGTTGACGGCGCAGGCGCGGCTACGACGCTTGTTGCCCTTGCGCTGCGGGCCGTCGAGCGGCATCTGGTCGCCAGTCCAGGCGTGAATGGTGGTCATGATGCCGGACACGATGGGAGCGAAGTCGTTCAGACCCTTGGCCATCGGGGCGAGGCAGTTGGTGGTGCAGGAAGCAGCGGAGATGATGTTGTCCTCAGCGGTCAGCGTCTCATGGTTGACGTTGTACACGATGGTGGGCAGATCGCTGCCAGCCGGAGCGGAGATGACGACCTTCTTGGCGCCAGCGTTGATGTGGGCCTGAGCCTTAGCCTTGCTGGTGTAGAAGCCGGTGCACTCGAGAACGACGTCGACGTCGAGGTCGCCCCAAGGCAGGTTGTTGGCGTCGGCCTCCTTGTAGATCTTGATCTCCTTGCCGTCAACGGTGATGGAATCCTCGCCAGCAACGACCTCGTGATCGCGAGCATAGTTGCCCTGCGTGGAGTCGTACTTCAGCAGGTAAGCGAGCATATCGGGAGAGGTGAGGTCGTTGATAGCGACGATCTCGGAGCCCTCATGACCGAACATCTGACGGAAAGCCAGACGACCGATGCGACCGAAGCCGTTAATAGCAACCTTTACTGCCATTGTGTCTCCTTTCGTAAGGCCCCCGCGAGCTACAGCGCCCGCCGTTGAGGCCCACAAACTAACCACTCGCCTAATATACCTTTTTTTTGACTTGAATTTCACGAGAATGCTCGAAATTGAAAATCAAATTTACGTTAAAACGTTTTAAATACTAAAACAGCAGCTAAATCCGTATATAAGTCGATACTTTAATCTACCTGTTTGCTTCAATGAGCTTTTCAAGCCGTAAAACACGATGGTAGAGGGCCGACTTCGACAAGGGAGGGTCAGCCATCTCCCCCAAATCACGCAGTGACAGATCGGGGTAGCGCTCGCGCAGGTCGCAAAAGACCGCCAAGGCATCCGGAAGCGCATCGCGAAGGCCACGCTGCTCGAGCTCATCGATCAACGCAAGCTGATGCTGGGCGGCACCGGCGCTTCTGGTCTGGTTGGCGAGCTCGGCGTTCACGCGACGGTTTACGTCGTTCTTAACCAATTTGACCGCGCGCGCTTCCTCGATCTCGGCAACGCTGCGCTTGGCGCCGACCAGCTTTAGGAGCTGCTCGATCTCCTCGGCGCTCTTAATGTACACGGCATATGACCCCCGCCGCGCATTAACACGAGCATGGACCCCAATCTGCTCCAACAGATCGCAAAGCCCCTTGGCATATTGCTCGCCCTGCACCGCGATCTCCAAATGAAAATCGCCGCGTGGATCGGCCACGAAGCCGCCCGCGATGAGCGCGCCGCGGATATAGGCAAGCCTGCAGCAGGGACGGGCAACGATATGTCGGGGCACGCCGGCGACAAGTCCTCCCCTGCGGTCGAGGATGCCCAGCAGCACCAGAGCCTTATCCAGGTCTGGCTGATCAGGCAAGGTGATGAGGTAGTTTCGAACCTTATGCAATACAGATTTACGAACGGTGAATTCCGTTTTGAGCTTAAGGATGCGATGCGTCAGTGTGATCATTGTGCGCGCGACGGCGCCCGTCTCGGTCGCGACCGTCAAACGATACCGCCCGGAGCCGGCCAGCGAAAGTGTACCGCTCACACGCGTCAGGGCGGCAAGCGTCGACAAATCGCAGTATTCACATTCGGGTTCGCAGCGCGCGAGTTCGTCACGCACCTCGGCGGTAAACGACATGCAGGCCTATGCTTTCGTGTTGGCGCGCGACAGGTCGCGGTGGGAAATGCTCACGTGATATTGAGCGCCTTCCAAATAACGTGCCGTGGCCTCGGCGATGGCAACGCTGCGGTGTTGACCGCCCGTGCAGCCGATGGCAATAGAAAGCTGTGGCTTGCCCTCCGCGATATAGCCCGGCATCACCGTATCGAGCAGCTGCGTCCAAGCTTTCCAGAACTCCTGGGTCTTGGGATGGTCCAGAACAAAGTCGGAGACCTTCTTATCGAGACCGGTCATGGTGCGCATCTCGGGATCGTAGAACGGATTGGGCAGGAAGCGAACGTCGATCATAATGTCCGCCTCAACGGGCATACCGTGCTTAAAGCCAAACGAGAACACGTGAACGTCCATGAGCTGCTGGTCGGACAACTCGGAGAACGCCATGCGCAATTTGTTGCGCAGGGCAGAGGTACGCAGGCGGCTCGTGTCGATGATCATATCGGCTCGGTCGCGCACACCCTGCAGCTGCAGGCGCTCGCGCTGAATCGCATCGGCCGTAGTCTCCCCCGGCTTGGCAATGGGATGGCGGCGGCGGTTTTCGCTATAACGACGGATCAGCACCTCGTCAGAGGCCTCGAGAAACACGATGTCACAGCTCATCTCGCGCTCCTCGAGTGCGGCAACGGCATCGAGCAGCTCATCGAACAAGCCCTGGCTGCGCAGGTCACAGGTGACGGCGAGATGCCTGCCCACGCCCGTATTGATGCCGACGAGCTCGGCAAGCTGGGCGATGAGACGCGGAGGCAGGTTATCGATGCAAAAATAGCCCATGTCCTCGAACACGTGCATGGCCTGTGTGCGGCCCGATCCGGACATTCCGGTGATGATGACGATATCGGGGATGCGCTCCGAGCGCTCCGCCGCATCCATGGCATCTCCCTTTTGCATGTGCTGCCTCCCGAAAACAAGCGCGGGACCCAGCAACCCGGATCCCGCGCGGTCAATTGCCTAAATTGAGTATACCGCCCCGAGCGGATACGAGGCCTGTCTTACGCCTCAAGCGCAGCCTTGAACCAACTCGTAATACTCGTGGGGTGCGTGATGGCGGTGCCGACGACAACGGCCCAGGCGCCAGCATCGATCGCAGCGCGAGCCTCCTCGGGCGTATGCACGCGACCCTCGCAAATGATGGGAAGGCCGGGGAATTCCTCAGTCGCCTGGCGCAGGAGCGGCAGATCGGGACCGTCGGCCATGGTGCAATCGATAGCGGCAACACCATGAGACAGCGTGGTGGACACCAGGTCGAAGCCCATGTCAACAGCACGACGAATATCCTCGATGGTAGCACAGTCGGCCATCAGGAGCACGCCCTCCTCGTGCAGCGGACGGAAAGTATCCTCGACCGACTTGCCGTCGGGACGCGGACGATCGGTGGCGTCGATCGCCACGATATCGGCACCCGCAGCAACGCAGGCGCGAGCGTGACGCAGCGTCGGCGTGATGTAAACGCCCTCGTGCCCATCCTTCCACAGGCCGATAACAGGAACCTCACAGCGACCCTTAATGGCGGCAATGTCGGCAAGGCCCTGGCAGCGAATGGCGGCGGCGCCGCCGAGCTCGCAAGCGCGAGACATTTGCGCCATGGTCTCGGGCGTACGAAGCGGCTCGCCCATATACGCCTGAACGCTCACGACGAGCTTGCCCTTCAGGGACTGGATCAAAGGATCAACGGTCATGTTCGACTCAACCTTTCTCAAAACAGCCTTCTGAGACGCCGCACCTTGACGTTCAAACCGTCGCTCGCGTACCGAAGTACGCTTCGCTCCTCTTTCACGTCAATCTGCGGCACCTCAGAAGGCACACTTGGTAGTTATGTTTACTTCAACGAAGCAAGAAGATGCTCAGCGGCACCGATGAGCGGAGCATCGCCCTCCAGAGAACCGATGAGGATCGGCGTGTCCTGAAGCGGATCGAGCGCCTGGCTGGCATAGCCCTCGTGCACCGAATCCTTCCACGTCTGCGAACGCCAATCGGGACCTTGGTGAATCACGCCGCCCGAAAGCACGATGACCTCAGGGTCCAGGATGTTAGCGAGCGAGCCCAAGCTGGCCCCCAGCGCAAAGCCGGCGTCATGGATGACCTCGGTCGCCTTTGCGTCGCCCGCACGGCACAGGTCGTTCACATCGCGACCGACCGAAGGACGGCTGGGGTCGACGCGACCAAAGCGCTCATCGTACATTCGACCAATGGAAGTGCCCGAAGCAACCGACTCCAGATGGCCGGAACGCCCGCAGGCGCAGGGAATGCCGGCGGCAGCCGAGCACTCGATGTGGCCCATATGGCCGGCAGCACCATGGAAACCCTGCATCACGCGGCCGTTCTCGACATATGCGCCGCCGATGCCCGTACCGATGCCAAGACACAAGACGGAGAACTTGCCCTTGCCGACGCCCCAGTGGGCCTCGCCCAGAGCATGAGCCTGCACGTCGCCTACAACGGCAACGGGAAGACCGAGGTCCTCGCGCAGGCGCGGCCCCAACTGAACGCCGGACCAGCCGGGCATGATCTCGTTGGCATACGCGATGGCGCCCGTCTTGGGATCGACGACGCCGGCGGCACCGATACCGACGCCAAGGACCTCGACATCGGGATTCGCCTCGAGAGCAGCCTTGATGGACGCCTCGATACGCTGGAAGACGGCCTCGCCGCCCTCCTGGGCCTCGGTAGGAACCTCGGCCTCAAAAACGGGATGGGGCACACTACCGTCAGCCGGGTACTCCATGATGGCAGTCGCGATCTTAGTTCCGCCGATATCGACAGAGCAGACGTACTTGTTCTCCATGTCGCTCTCCTTAGGAGATAAAAAACAACTACAGGAAATGCGCCGTCAGGCTAGCCGTCACAGCGCGGTAAAGGTTATCCAGATGCCCGAGATCGCCGAGAAACCGTGTGGCCATTGACCTAATGGGTCATGGCCGCACAGTTGAACGGCGAGGTCGGGTGCCCGGGGAAGCTTTACAGGAGACCGTTGTCCTGGAGGACCTTCTTAATCGCCTCAACGTTCTCGCCGGTCATGGCCTTCACCGGGCGCGGCATGGTCGGGCTGTCGAAGATGCCCATAAGGTTCATAGCGGTCTTGAAGGCGCCGACGCCACCGGCATAGCCCTGGACGCCCGAGGTGACATCCCAGATGTGCGAAATCTCATTGAGGCGATCCTGCTCGGCCTTGACGGTAGCCCAGTCACCAGCCTGAGCGGCCTTCCACTGACGCACGTAGCCCTCGGGCTCAACGTTGGCGAGACCCGGGACGGAACCGTCGGCGCCACCGAGGTAGGCGCCGTCGACAACAACCTCGTGACCGGTGAGGATGCTCATCGGATGGCCGTTCTTCTCGTTCTCCTGAACGAGGTAGCGGAACGAGATGTCATCACCCGAGGAATCCTTGACGCCAGCAAGGACGCCCTCGGCGCCGAGCTTGGCAAGGAGCTTCCAGGGGAGCTTGGTGTGAACGCAGACGGGAATGTCATAGGCGAAGATGGGCAGGTCGAGCTCCTCGTGCAGGATACGGAAGTGCTCCTCGACCTCGGTCATGCCCTGCAGGGCATAGAACGGGCAGGTGGCGACGAGGGCATCGGCGCCCAGCTCCTGGGCGACCTTGCCGTGCTCGATCATGCGCTCGGTCTCGGTATCGATGATGCCGACCAGAACAGGCACACGGTGGTCGACGATACGAACGGCCTCGGCGATAATCTGGCGACGGCGCTCGTCGGTGGAGAAGACGACCTCGCCCGAGGATCCCAAGAAGAACAGGCCATCGACGCCGGCATCGATCATGCGGTTGATGCTGCGCTCAAAGGAGGCAACATCGAGCTGGTGGTCTTCGGTATCGGGAACAACGACGGGAGGGATAACGCCGGTGAATTTCTGAGTTGCCACAAGAATCTCCTTAGTTGTCTGGCGGGCAGCCCTATGCCGCCCACTCTTGTTGGCAGTGTCCAGGCCGTCTAGGCCAAAGAACACGAGTAGAACGTTTGGTTAAAAAAGTCGACGACTTCGTTTTCGAACGCATTGATGCGCTCGTGAGCGTATTTGGCATAGATGATATGCCTCCGGTCACACTCAAGACCGTTGAATACGGCAAACTGATCCTTGGGATCGCTCACGGTATCCATAAGCGATGTGCCCATGAGCACCGATCCGCGCACCCGAGACGACAGCGCCTCGAGGCCGCCAGGAAGCGGATTGGCAACCGCCGTGCAGGCGAGGCCCCGCTCGTCCAGAGCAGAAACCGCCAGCGCGACTCCGCCGCCAAGACCCTCGCCCCATGCAAAGATGCGGTCGGGGTCCATGCCATCAAGATTGCGCGCCACCTTCGCCAGCGCGCAACCCCAACGGACGCGCTCGACAAAAGCGGGCGAAGAAATCCCCCGCTGCAGGTCGTCCGCACCAGCAACATCGTCATCCAGCGCGAGGACGGCATACCCCATGGCGGCAAATCTCGTCATGTGATGCCAGCCGCGCACAGGCCGATCGATGTCGTGGAACATCAGGCACAACGGCACGCGCTCAGATACTCGGGCACGACCGACAGGCTCGATCAAACGAGCGTGAATCGCATCGTCACCGAGCTCAAAGGAGACCTCCGAGTAACGGGCGCAGGGGTTAACAAAGTCAATCGCCGTAATGGCCAGGCCTTGAATCTCAAGATTCGAAGCGCATGTCTCTAAATCAGAAACATCTGCTTGGACATCACCGCGCCAGTCCCGATATTCTGCGAGCCTTGACGAAACCGTTCCAGGAATTCCCACGAGTCCGGGGACAATCAGCTCGTCAACATTGCTCTCGCACTTAGACATGAGCCTCCCCTCCCTTGCAGAAAAACGGAATGATCAGATCGTCAAAATCCTGAATCTCCTCGTGGCCAAAGCCTTCAAAGAACTCATGACGCTTTTCACAGGTCAGGTTGTTATAGACCGCAAACTGCGTCGCTGGCGGACAGACGGTATCGGCTGTGCCGATGCCAAACAGCACGGGGCATTTGACCATAGGGGCAAAGTTCTTGGAATCGAAGTACGCCAGCTTGGCATAGGCTTCGTCGATACGAGTCGAGTCCTCGTCAAACCAGCGAGACCAATAGCGCAGGCCCTCGTAGGCAATGTCGTCGGCATCCAAATCCCAGACCAGGCGGAAATCCGACAGGAAGGGATAGAGGATGGCGGCGCGATTGATAAGCTCGCTGTTAAGTGCACAGGTCGCAATGCCCAAACCGCCGCCCTGCGACGCGCCGTTCACAAACACACGGGCAAGATCGATGCCCTCGAGCTCGCGAACGATGCGGCACAGGATGCGAATATCTTGGTGCAAGCGGACATAGTAGAGGTTGGCCGGATCGCCGTCGATACCGGCGACGATATGGCCCGCGACCGTTGTGCCCTCAAATCCACCAATGTCCTCGGAGGGACCTCCTTGGCCGGGGCAGTCGAGGGCGATGAGTGCCATGCCCATGCCCGCAAACGACGCCTGCTCAAACCAGCTGCGGCTTGCACCCGGATACCCATGGAACTGAAGTACCAATGGCACGGGCTCGTCCGAGATGGGTTTAAGGTACTTGGCATGCAGGCGAGCGCCACACATGCCGGTATACCAGAGGTCGAAAAGCTGGCAGGTCACGGCATCGGTGACCGATGCCGTCTCGATCGCATAGTCAAGCCCGACGGCGTCGGCCTCGGCCATGCGGTCCTTCCAAAAGAGATCGAAATCTGATGGACGGGGCATGGCGCCCCGATACCCACCAAATTGCTGTTGTAGCTCCTGAGCACTTGGCATGGCTCGTGAACCCAACCTTTCGAAATCGCAACGGAGGTGCGCCCGGCAAGGGAAC
>UROZ01000055.1 GCA_900549655.1 uncultured Collinsella sp. | reverse complement strand
CGGCGCGCCGTGACCTGGGGCAGCTGCCCAGCGGTCAGCGCAAGCGTCACCGTAAGCCCGGCGCGATGTATCTCAACCATAGCCGCGGCTTTAGCGACCGCAGCGCTCGCATCGGCAACAGCCGTACGCCCCGTCGTTCGTCTCGCTTGCCCTATGCGCTCATTGCCGTGGGTTGCGCACTCGTGCTGTTTATCGCTGCCGTCGTGGGCTACGTCAACCGCAGTGTGGACGTGGAGCTCAACGGCCAGAAGACCGCGGTGCGTGTGGGCTCTACGCTGCAGAATCTCATCGACGACCAGGAGTTGACTGACACCTACGACGCAGGCGACCTGCTGGCCGTCGATGACAGCGTGCTCAAGCGCCATGGGGGCGAAAAGCTGTCGGTGAAGGTCGACGGCAAGCGCGTGAAGCAGGGCAAATGGGATAGCCGCGAACTTGAGGGCGGCGAGAAGGTGACGGTCAAGGATGGCCGTAACATCTACGAGAAGCACGAGGTTCAGGCTACGGTTATCGAGCCCAAGCTCAAGGTCGAGGGTACGGGCGCTATCGAGTATGTGCAGACATGGGGTGTCCAGGGCCGCTCCGAGGTGTGGATTGGTGAGCAGTCGGGCAAGACGCAAGACCGCGGCGAGGTTGTGCCCGCCACCGATTGCGTTGTTGCGTGCGCCAGCGTGGCGCCCAAGGGCAACAAAAAGTACGTGGCGCTGACGTTTGACGAGGGTCCGAGCGGCGCTACCAAGCAGATCTTGCAGGTGCTCAAGGAAAAGGGCGTTACCGCGACGTTCTTCCTTTCGGGCGATGCGGTCGAGGCCTCGCCTGCCACGGCCAAGGCGATTGTCGATGCCGGGTGCGAGATCGGATCCAACAGCTACAGCGACGATTCGCTCAAGGGTCGGGACCGTGAGGCGGTACGCGAACAGATCACGAAAGGCACCGACGCGATTAAGTCGGCGACCGGCGTGAAGACGATGCTGCTGCGTGCTCCCTACGCTGCCTTTGACGAGCAAAACTGGATTGATGCGATGGACCTGGTCTCCGCCGTGGTCTCGTGGAATATCGACTCGGGCGACTGGCTGCTCAACGGTGCCGACGAACAGGTCTCGACGGTGCTCGATTCGGTGACGCCGGGCAATATCGTGCTGCTCACCGATAGAGACGAATGCGCCGAGCAGACACTCGAGGCGCTGCCGCAGATTATCGACGGCCTCATTGCCGACGGCTACAAGATCGTGACGCTCAGCGACCTGGTCAAGACGGACACGTCGCTGAGCAAAAAGCTCACCTCGCTGACGAAGGCCACCATGCCCAAGGACGCCGTGTTCCCCCAACTTGCCGAGGACGACGACACCACAGAGTAGTCATTGGGTAGTCGTTTAGGAACGTCCATTACAGTCGAAATTGTCAGCCCGGGACCATCTCGGGCTACGATTGAGGCGCGCCCAGAACGGGCCGCCGACCGGGCGCCCGCGCACGGCCGAACGTCCCTGCCCCCGAGAGGGCCTGTTGGGTGCTGCCGGCGCGGGACGCGCCGCCCCCGACGGCTGATAGGAAAGTGCCGGGCAGGTGCCGCGGCTGGTAATGTGAGTGCCGAGGGGGAGGCCATCCGGTCGAACGACTACCGGAAGGATACCACCGTGAAAGCGACATCCACCAGACCCGCGGCCGTGCTCGGCCTGGACGTCGGCAAGTCATCGCACTGGGCCTGCCTGGTCGACCGCGACGGGGAGGTGCTGGCCAGCGCCCCCGTCCGCAACAGGGAGGCCGAGCTCGACACGCTGTTCGCCTCCGCGCCCGCCGGCACGCTCGTCGTCGTCGACCAGTTCCGCAACATAGGGTCCCTCGCCGTGAGGCGGGCCCGCGCCGCGGGGCTCGGGGTCGCCTACCTGCCCGGGCTCGCCGCCAGCCGCGCCGCGGGCCTGTTCGCCGGCGAGACCAAGACCGACGAGCGCGACGCCGCGGTAATCGCGCGGACCGCCCTGGGCGTGCCGGACTCCCTGTCGGGGGTCCCGGGCCGCGGCGAGGCCCTCGAGGCCGCCCGCGCCCTCTCGTCGCAGCGCGACCACGTCGTCGCCTGCGCGACCAGGGACAAGAACCGCCTGCGCGCGGTGCTGCTCGAGTCCTGCCCGGCCCTCGAGGCCGCGGTCGACCTGTCGGACCGGCGGTGGCTGGAGCTGCTCGCCGGGTTCGGCGGGGCGTGGGGGATCGCCCGCTCCGGGGCCGGGGGCCCGCGGGCCGAGGCCGCCGGGGAGGCCGCGGCCGCCTCCACCGCGCCCCCGCCGGCGCTCGTCGAGGCCGAGAACAGGCAGGTCAGGTTCCTGGCCGCCCGGATATCGGAGGCCCTCGACGAGGCCGGGGCCCTCGAGGCCGAGACGGCGGCGCTGCTCGAGGGCGACGAGACCTACGCGTGCCTGCTCACCGTGCCCGGCATCGGCCCGAGGACCGCGGCGCAGCTCGCGGTGTCGGTCGACATCGGGAGGTTCCCGGACCACGACCACCTGGCCTCGTACTGCGGCATAGCCCCGAGGGTGAGGAGCTCCGGCACGTCGGTGAGGTCGGTCAGGGCGTCCAGGCGCGGCGACGCGAGGCTCAAGTCCCTGCTGATCTTCTCGTGCAACAGCCTGGTGAGGTCCTCGGGGCGCTACGGCGAGTACTACCGGGCCTGCAGGGCGCGGGGCATGGGGCACGGGCGGGCGCTCAAGGCCGTCGCGAGGAAGCGGCTCAGGGCGATATACGCCGTGATGCGCGACCGGGTGCCCTACCGGGAGTAGCCCCGACGGTTGACAAAACTATAGGAACACCCAATGACTAGGCCGCTTGCCTGCGATTTTTGACCGTTGAGCGGGCGCTTCGCCGTTGCCGCAAAAACGTTTTTGCATATCGGGTACAACGGGCTTTACGTGAGTAAAGTGCGCGCCGCGTCCACGTGTCGCGCTTTTAAAGGAGGCCCCATGTCTGGTGTTACCCCTGCAGAAGTTCTGTCTAACTTTGGTCTTACGCTGGTCGAAGACCCCGCCGAGAACCAGCCTCGCCTGCTGGTCGACCTGCCGGTAGCCGAGCTCGTCGAGCATGCGATTCGCCGCGAAGAGGGCCGTATGGCCTCCAACGGCGCACTGGTGATCGAGACGGGGGAGCGTACCGGACGTTCGCCCAACGACCGCTTTATCGTCGATACGCCCGACGTGCACGACAAGATTGCCTGGGGTGCCGTCAACCGCCCGCTGTCTGTCGAGAGCTACGAGGCCATCAAATCCGGCATCGTCGACTATCTCAATGAGCGTGATGTTTTCGTCACCCGCGGCATGGCCGGCGCCGACCGCAACCATACGCGTCGCCTGCTTGTCGCCTGCGAGCGTGCCAGCCAGGCGCTCTTTATTAAGCAGATGCTCGCCCGCCCGCTTGCCCGCGAAATCGCGCGCACCGGCGAGCCGGACTTCTGTGTGCTCGCCGCGCCGGGCTACCAGTGTGATCCCGCCATCAAGGGCCTCAACTCCAGCGCCGCCGTGGTCATCAATTTCCAGGAGCGCGTGATTCTGGTCGCTGGTACCGGCTACTCCGGCGAGATCAAAAAGTCCATCTTCAGCGTTATGAATTACTTGCTGCCCGTCGAGGATGACGTGCTGCCCATGCACTGCTCGGCCAGTATGGACCCCGTCACGCACGAGACCGCGGTGTTCTTTGGCCTGTCCGGCACCGGCAAGACCACGCTTTCGGCCAACCCCACGCGCCTGCTGATCGGCGACGACGAGCACGGTTGGTCCGACATGGGCATCTTCAACATCGAGGGTGGCTGCTACGCCAAATGCGAGGGCTTGGACGCCTTCCACGAGCCCGAGATCTTCAACGCCGTCCGTTTTGGCGCCATTTGCGAAAACGTGGTGCTCGACGAGAACCGCAAGCCCAACTACGACGACATCTCGATCACGCACAACACGCGCGTGGCCTATCCCGTGGAGCACATTCCTAACGCGTGGACTAAGGGCATGGGCACCACTCCGAGTGTCGTGCTGTTCCTGACTTGCGACGCTTTTGGCGTGCTGCCGCCCATCTCGCGCCTGACGGCCGACGCCGCCATGTACCACTTTGTGACGGGCTTTACGGCTAAGATTCCCGGCACCGAGGTCGGCGTCACCGAGCCCACGCCCACGTTCTCTTCGCTGTTCGGCGAGCCGTTTATGCCGCTCGACCCCATGGTCTACGCTAAGATGCTCGGCGAGCGCATCGCCGACGGCCGCACCCGCGTCTACCTGGTCAACACCGGCTGGATTGGCGGCGGCTACGGCGTGGGCCATCGCATCGAGCTGGCCTACACGCGCTCACTGGTCGCTCGCGCCCTCGACGGTACCATCGAGGACAGCGAGTTTGTGCACGACGACATCTTTAACGTCGACATTCCCACCACGTGCCACGGTGTGCCCGACGGCATCCTGGTGCCGCGCCAGTACTGGCAGAGCACCGCGCGCTACGACGAGGCAGCGCACAACCTGGCGGTGATGTTTGAGGAGAACTTCGAGAAGAAGTACTCGCACCTGCCCGAGTCCGTCAAAGCCGCCGGCCCGCACGTTCAAGTACACGCCGACGCCCGTCATCGCGGCCGCGGGCTGCTGGGACTTCGCCACTAGCTTCGCCGTGAGTCCATATCCACCACAAAGGGGACAGGCACCTTTGTGGTGGTTTTGCTCGCGTGGATGACTCGGGTTACAATACGCCTGACATATCGTCCCCTTCTCCGGATGGGGACAGCGCAAGCGTTCTTGTGACGGCACCGTAGGACTTTGAAGGTGGCCGTTGTAAGGGCGCTTTTTGTTTAGGCGCCCTCACTCGGGCGCGCACAATGAAGGGAGAGCGTATGAAGAGCTTTATTGCCGAGGATTCATTCTGGGAGCTGTTTCCGCAGGCAGCGGTCGGTGTTGTGGTCGTGGAGGGCATGAAGCCCACGGCTCAGATTTCTCAAGAGGACGTGGATGCGATTGCGGCGTTGCTCGACCGCGCCAATATCGATGCGGAGCGTCATCTGACCAGCGACACTATCAGCGAGAACGCACCGGTCAAGGCATGGCGCGAGGCCTATCGTCTGTTCAAGACCAAGAAAGGCGCGCGCTGCTCGATCGAGAACTTGCTCAAACGCGTGCTCAAAGGCAAGCCGGTGGGCCACATTACGCCCGCGGTAGATATTTACAACACGGTGTCGCTGACCTACGCGCTGCCCGTGGGAGGCGAGGATCTGCATGCGATCGAGGGAGACCTTCGCCTGAAGGTGACCGACGGTGGCGATGCGTTCTTGCCGCTTGGCGAGGAGGCGGACGATCCGACGCTGCCCGGCGAGCTCGCCTACATCGACGATGCGGGCGCTGTGTGCCGCTGCTGGAACTGGCGCGACGGCGTTCGCACGGCGCTGTCCGATAATTCGGCCGATGCGTTCCTGGCGATTGAGTGCGTGGAGTCCGAGCGGATGGGGGATTGCCAGGCTGCGATCGATCGCTTAGCCGAGCTGCTTGAGCGCTATCTGGGAGCGACGGTTGTCATTAAGACGCTTGTGACCCGCGACAATCCTTGCGTGGAGCTGTAGCGGCGCCTAGAACCTATTGATGCCCCAAACCACCACAAAGGTGCCTGTCCCCTTTGTGGTGGTTTTTATGTTGATGGGTTAACAAATGGGGTATTTGGGTACGGGTGTCGCCTTATGCGACTAAGATGTTTACCCGTAAGCATTATGCAAGCGAAAGGCGGTCGTCTCCCATGCAGCAGAACGACGAGACACGTTTCGAGGACTTTGTCGGACTGATCAGCGGGCTCTACAAGGAGATTCAGCGCATTAAGACATCCGAGGGCGCAAGGCTGGGCCTCAAGGGCTCCGACGTTATGTGCCTGTACTATCTTGAGCGCAGCAAGGATGGCCTGACTGGCGCTGACCTGGCTCGCATGGCAGGCGTGACCCGCGCCGCCGTCTCGCGTACGCTCGCGCATCTGGAGGAGGGCGGCTACGTCGAGGTCGATGATTCGGGCGATGCCGCTGTTAAGTATCGTGCTCCGGTGCGCCTGACCGCTCTGGGCGGCGAGAGCATGAGCGAGGCGGACCGCATCATTCGCGAGGTGCTCGATACCACCGGTAAGGCTATGGGTGTGGAGCAGCGCGAGCAGATGTATACGTCGCTGCGCACGATTCTCAACACCCTGCGCGAGCTGTAGGGCCGCCAAGGCTTTTGCTTCCAATTAACAACTGCATAGTCCTGTTTGAGCGCGTATACCGTGCCGGGGCCTTGCTGTCAAAATTCCCTGCGCGGGACCTGCGCAAGAAAGGATTCGCTATGTCCGTCCGCATTATTACCGATTCCGCAAGCGATATGTCGCCGGCCGAGCACCCAGCACTGGCCGTTTTGCCGCTATCCGTCACCTTTGGCACCGATGTGTACATGGATGGCATCGACATCGATCACCAGCGCTTTTACGAGATGCTCGTGGAGCGCGATGAGCTGCCCAAGACCGGCCAGGTCAACCCGTACGCGTTTTCGCAGGCCATCGCCGAGGCGCGTGAGGCCGGCGACGAGGCCGTGATTATTACCGTGGGCGCTAAGCTATCAGGCACCAATCAGAGTGCCCGCACCGCACTTGCCGAGGCGCCAGGTGGCGACGTGTTCGTGGTAGACAGCAACAACGTCACCCTGGGCGAGCGCGTCCTGGTCGAGTATGCGCTGCGCTTGGTGGACGAGGGCCACAGTGCATCTCAGATCGCGGCGGCTGTCGAGGCCGTGCGCGACCGTGTGGTGGTTATCGGCCTGCTCGAGACGCTGGAGTACCTGGTGCGCGGCGGTCGTCTGTCTGCCGCGGCCGGCGCCGTGGGCACGCTGCTCAACGTAAAGCCTGTGGTGGCTGTCGAGGACGGTCTGATCGTGCAGCTGGGCAAGGCGCGCGGTTCCAAGAACGGCCGCAACCTGCTGAGCCAAAAGGTCGAAAAGGCGGGCGGCATCGACTTTTCCATGCCGCTGGCGCTCGGCTATACGGGTCTTTCGGATGCGGTGCTCAAGAAGTATATCGAGGACAGCGCGGCACTTTGGGCTGGCCACACCGAGGGCGAGTTGCCCGTTCACACCATCGGCGCCACCATCGGTACCCACGTTGGCCCCGGCGCCGTAGCAGTAGCCTTCTTCCAGCCCGTCAACTAACCGACTTGCTATAAACCACCACAAAGGGGACAGGCACCTTTGTGGTGGTTTATGCTATTCCGGGTGGAAGGGAGCGAGCAATGGCGTCTGAGGGCTTTTTTGAGCGGGTGTACGAGGTGGTCGAGCAGATTCCCGAGGGGATGGTCGCCACCTACGGTCAGGTGGCGCTGCTCGCCGGTCGTCCGCGGAGTGCGTGGTACGTGGGGTATGCCCTGCATAGCAATCCGCGCCCTGGTCAGATTCCCTGCCATCGTGTGGTGTTTGCCGATGGCCGCATTTGCGAGGGCTTTGCGTTTGGCGGCCCCGATGCTCAACGTGAGCTTTTGCTAGGGGAGGGCGTGACGTTTGCCGATCCCAGGCACGTCGATCTGGGTGCCTGTCGTTGGCCTGCCGGGCTGTAACGGCTCGTTCGTGTCAAAACCACCACAAAGGCTCCTGTCCCCTTTGTGGTGGTTTTAGTTTACCTGAGCTAACTTATGGAGAAGGTGTGGCGGCGTTTATTGTCGCTACAAAGTAAACCATGGCGAACTATATTGGTTTCAGCAACGGAGCAGGCAATAGGCGATGAAAAAGCCTGCCCTGTTGAGTTTGATTCGCATTCCTCCCCTCTGTGCGATTCAACGGTGTACTTCGGGAACAGGCCCGCTGGCAACTATCTGCCAGCGGGCCTGTTCCTGTTTGTCGGGGAGTGCGATGGACGGAGCCGAAGCGGTCCGGCTCCAAAAAAGGCGGACGCCGTAGCGCCCGCCCTATAGCAATCGAAAGCTCAAGCCAGCAGATCGGTCTAGTACACCATGCCCATGGCGTCCTGAACCTCGGCCAGGGTCTGCTCGGCGATCTCGTTGGCGCGACGGTTGCCTTCATGCAGGACGTCCTTCACATAGTCCAGATCGTTCTCGTAGCGCTGGCGACGCTCGCGGATCGGTGCGAAGTACTCGTTGACGGCCTCGGTCACGTACTTCTTGAGCTGGCCGGAGCCGCCCATGCCAATCTCCTCGGCAATTTCGACCTCGGAGCGACCGGTGCAGATGGCGGCCGTCGAAAGCAGGCCAGACACGCCGGGGCGGTTCTCGGGGTCGAACGTGATCATGCGCTCGGAGTCGGTCTGGCTCTTCTTGATGCGCTTGGCCGTCTCCTCGGCGGTCATCGAAATATTGATGGCGTTGCCGTAGCTCTTGCTCATCTTGCGACCGTCCAGGCCCGGCAGCAGCGGGGTCTCGGACAGCAGCGCGTCGACCTCGGGGAACACCTTGCCGTAGCGGTTGTTAAAGCGGCGAGCGATGGTGCGGGTAAGCTCGATGTGCGGCAGCTGGTCGCGACCGACGGGCACCACGTTGCCCTTGCAGAACAGGATGTCGCAGGCCTGATGTACCGGGTAGGTGAGCAGAAGACCGGTGAGCTCGTGGCCCGAGGCCTCCATCTCGGCCTTTACCGTGGGGTTGCGCGCCAGCTCGGCCTCGGACACCAGCGACAGGAACGGCAGCATGAGCTGGTTGGCGGCGGGCACGGCGGAGTGCGCGTAGATCATGGTCTTGTCGGGATCGATACCGCAGGCAAGGTAGTCCATGACCATGTTGTACACGTTGTCCTGGATGTGCTCGGTCGTGTCGCGGTCAGTGATGACCTGGTAGTCGGCGATGAGCACGTTGGTCTTGGCGCCCATGTTCTGCAGCTCAACACGGCCCTTGAGGGTGCCGAAGTAGTGGCCCAGGTGCAGACGGCCGGTGGGGCGGTCGCCGGTGAGCATGGTGAACTTCTCGGGCGTCTTGGTCAGGCCCTCGCGAATGGCGTTGCTCTTTTGCAGCGCGACTTCGTAGCTGTTCTCGTTTGGCATGATTGCTCCTAACGTATGTTCATGGGTCAAGATGATAACGCGTTTATTGGAGGGGTGGTGCGTAAGTAGGCGAGGGGCGGGAGAGGGACGCGCGTGGTGCGGCATGTGCGATGGGTGCGGCGCGGCCGCGCTTGGCTAACGGTGCCTTGGCACATCCTTGGCAGCTTGCCCTAGAGCTTGTGGTGGCGCTCTTCTTTGCGCTCCTCGGCTGCCTGCTCCTCCTGCTTAAAGGCGGGGTCGTCGGGGGTGACGAGCTCGTCCTCGTGCGTGCGCTTGTTGTAATGGTGGCGTAGCACGGGTTCAAACAGGTGCAGGTGCTTGGCGAAGGCCGCCGAGCCAATGGCGAGCACGGTAAAGATGAGCACACGCATGGGCACTTCGACCTGGTTAATCGCGGCGGCGCCGGCCGAAAGCATGATGCACCAGGCATAGATGAGCAGTACGGCCTGCTTTTGGTTGTAGCCCTCTTGAATGAGGCGGTGGTGGATGTGGCCCTTGTCGGCCTGCCCGATACTAATGTGGGCGCGCTTGCGGCGCACGATGGCGCTGAACGTGTCGATGATGGGCACGCCGGCAACGATGAGCGGAATGATAAGCGAGGTGAGTGCGGCGGTGCGGCTCACGTTGAGCAGTGAGATGGAGCCCAGTGCAAAGCCCAGAAGCAGCGACCCCGAGTCGCCCAAGAAGATGCTTGCGGGGTTGAAGTTGTAGCGCAAAAAGGCCAGACAGGCGCCAAAGAGCGCAATGGAGAGCGCGGCGGCGTCGATGCGGCCCGAGAGAACGGCCATCGAAAACATGGTGAACGACGCGATGCCGCAGATGCCCGTGGCCAAGCCGTCGAGGCCGTCGATGAGGTTAATGATGTTGGTGAATGCCACCAGATAGATCACGGTAATGGGGTAGGCGAGCCATCCGAGCATGATCTCGCCGGGGGCAAACGGGTTGACGATGACGCCGATCCGCAGGCCGCCCATGCAGGCGATAAGCGCGGCGAGGACCTGTCCGGCCAGTTTTTGCTTGGGCGTGAGCTGGAAGACGTCGTCGATCGCGCCGGTCGCAAAGATGACGGTAAAGGAGAGCGCCAGCATGGGATAGCTAATGTGAAGGCGCGGGTGCGGCACCAGGACGGGTGGCCAGCCTAGGTGCCAGGTGCCTAGGATTTGCACAATGCAGGCAACGACCAGGCCCAAAAACACCGCCGTTCCGCCCAAACGCGGGATGGGCTTGGTGTTGATGCGGCGCTTAGAAGGATAGTCGACGGCATCGAGCTTAATTGCCAAGCGCTTGACCAGGGGCACCGCGAGGAAGGTCGTGATAAAGGCCGCCGCTGCCACGCATAGGTACGGTATGTAGCTCGGGGATGAAGCCATGAATCTAAAAACCGCCAAGCGTCGAAGGAAAAGGTCAGAAGAACGCCATGCGCAAAGGGCATAGCCGAACCATAATACTCGACCAAGGGGGGTGCATGGAATTGCACGCAGCGATAATCACGCGCTTACCAGATATTGGGATGTTGTCGATGGCTTGTCGGGATGCCGGCGGGGATCCATATGGACTGTAATGGTGATTTTCGGCAAAAGAAAACCACCCCCCACGTTACGAAAATGAACCCACCTAAAACAGGTGGGTGCCCTCATCGACTGTTCCAGCGTCCTTAACAACGAAGGATACCTGTACTAGGTACGACTGTGTGGGCTCCCTAAATAAACGCGACGGTTCACCCAGTTGCTCCGCGGGGGGCGGAATACCTACATCATAAAGCGGCACTTTGTCGATTCCAGTCTTGACATTACAAAAATCGTGTCGGACGATTACGGCGCCTTGGGCTTGGAGCCGCCTGCGCGGTCCGGGCCTTTACGTTTGAGCTGCCGAATCGTTGTTTTGGAGCATGGTTTTATGCCGACGTCGTTGACCGAACTTTTTTCGCCCGCCTGCCATTTGTGTCCGCGCCGTTGCGGTGCGGCGCGCGATGAGGGCGCGCACGGCGTCTGCGGTGCTAACGACACGCTCAAGGTGGCCCGCGCCGCGCTTCATATGTGGGAGGAGCCGCCTATCTCGGGCGAGGCCGGTTCGGGCGCGATCTTCTTTAGCGGCTGTTCGCTCAAGTGTGTCTACTGTCAGAACCACGAAATCTCGACGGGCAATTTCGGTCTTGAGATTACGCCCGAGCGTCTGGTCGAGATTATGCTGGAGCTGCAGGATCAGGGCGCCAACAACATCAACTTGGTAACGGCGACGCATTATGCTCACCTGCTGCCGGCCGCGATTGCCGCGGCACGGGCGCGCGGGCTGGCCATCCCGATCGTCTACAACACGAGTGGCTATGAGCGGGCGAGTGCCGTGGCAGCGCTGGGTGATTTGGTCGATGTGTGGCTCACCGACTTTAAGTATGCCGATGCGGCGCTTGCGCAGTCGCTCTCTCATATTAAGGACTACCCGCGTGTCGCCGTGTCGGGCTTGGCGCAGATGGCACGTGAGATCGAACGCCGCGGGGGAGAGCTGGTGGACGACGATGGACTCATGAAGCGCGGCATTATCGTGCGCCACCTGGTGTTGCCGGGGCATGCGGACGATTCGTGTCGCGTGCTGGATCTGGTGTGGCAGACGGTGGGCGACGTGCCGATCTCGGTCATGAACCAGTACACGCCCAATGCGCTCATGCGTGAGCAGGGCGGCGACCTTGCGCGCGCCGTGACGCGTGAGGAGTACGAGCAAGTGCTCGACCATGCTGACGACCTGGGCTTTACGACGATGTTCTGGCAAGAAGGCGGCGCAGTGGACGAGAGCTTCACCCCAGCCTTCGACACCACCGGTGTTCTCACCAGTGCAAAGTAGAGCGCACGCTGATGATTTTTCTGGGACGGGGATTAAAAAATCATCGAGAGGATCGCCTGTTCGAAAAGTTGTCAAAATAGCCGCGTCCCAAAAAGACTGGGGTTGATTTCCGATCTCAGCCGAACACATTGAGCAAATAGGCCATTCCCGCAGT
>UROZ01000054.1 GCA_900549655.1 uncultured Collinsella sp. | reverse complement strand
TGCTCGCTTAGGGGCGTTTTCGCTGTCCGCGCCAAAACATCGGCGTTGCCGTGGTTCACTCGGCACCTGGGGACGTTCCTTTTGTGCCGGCACTTGGGGACAGTCCTTGCGCCGATCTAAATAAGTTGCGGTGAGATAGTTCTTGAATTGACCTTTTTGAGGGCTAGATAGGAACTATCTCACCGCAACTGCGTTGGGGCGTTTTTGGCAACTGGCTTACTTGCTCGCGAACAGCCAGATCAGGATGATCACCAGAATCACGGCGATGATGCAGGCGATGGCTCCGGTGAATTTGACGCGTGAGTCGCGGGTTCGCTTGCGCACGTCGTCTTCGGTGGCCTCGAGTTGGGCAACTTCGCGCTCGGTCTCGGTATGCTCGGCCTTGTCGCGTGCCAAGGACCCGGCGAGCGATTCGGTGATCTCGGGATGGTCGTGCACCTCGGTCGCCTGCTCGATAATCGACTGCGCATGCGCTGCATCTGCCCGGGCGTTTGCGATGGCCTGCTCTTGCTCGCGGCGTGCCTTGTCCTGCGTGGCGATCTTTTCGCGCAGCTCGCGCTGGCGCGTCGCGGCGGCAGTTTTTGCGGACTGCAGCTCGTCGCGCGCGGCATCTGCCTCAGCCGTTACGGCCTGGTGCGCTCGTTTAGCGTCGGCGATGGGGGCCTGTGCCTGCTCGACGGCCTGCTCGGCGGCGGCAAGTGAATGCTCAAGATCGGCGGTCACACGCGGAATGTCTTCCTCGGCCTTGCGGAGGGCGTCGGCAGCGTCGGAGATTTGCATAGACAATTCGCTGGTGCGCACGGTGTAATTGGCGGGATTTGCCGAAGGGTTGCGCTGCAGCTCGGCATACTCGCGACGCAAGGTCTCGAGCTGTGCGCGCGTAGCATCGGCAGTTTGTCGTGCGGCGGCGATACCGGCATCGCGCTCGGCCTTCACTTTGTCGCGGATGCGCTTGGAATCCTCAAGGCGACGAACGAGCCGGTTGCCGGTCTCGCGCGAGCTTGCCTCGCGGGCTTCCACGGCGTCGAGTGCAGCCTTCAGGCGGAGCTCGGTCGCATCGTCCTCTGCCTTCATTTGCTCGAGCTGGCCCTTGAGCTCCGTCGCTTTGGCGGCATGGGCATCACGGTTAATTTCAGCTGCCGCAGCGGTCTTCTGTGCCGCGGCAATCGCCTGGCGTTGATCGGCGATGATCTGATCGTAGCGGCCTGCGATGTCCTGGCGCGTCTCGAGCTCCTCTGCCTGGTCGGCGATGCGCTGCTCAAGCTCGGCTAAATGGGCGCGGGCATCGGCGAGTGCCTTCTTGGCGGCGTTCATCTCGCGCATGGCCGACGCGCCCTGGGCGATAAAAGTGCCCACGGCGTTAGCGGTGTTTGAGACGGCGCTCCCCAGGTCGCGGCTCGTGGCGGGAGCATGCGAGGTGGTCGGGTGCGCGGCTTCGGCGGCATTCGTATCGGCAGTCTGCGGCGCGGCGATATTGCCGGTGCCGCCTTCGATCACAGAAAAGCCCGCTGCGTGCGGGTCGACCGCGTCCGCGCCGATCGTGGGGTGCTCGAGTTGTAGGAACGAGGGCATGGTACTGCCCTGGTCGGCAACCGGGGTCTCGCCGGGCACAAACGTCGAGGCAGCCTCGGCGGCTTCCTCTTCCTCGGCGTCGACATCGGCATCGGCGACGGCGTCCTTCATCGCTTTGACGGCATCCATCATGGAGTCCATGACGGCGTCGAGCTCTTCTTCCGAAGACACCTCGATGGGGCCCGCTACTTGCGGAGCGCTCTCAGCCTTGGGCTCAGTATCGCCCGGGTCCGGCTGCTCTAGCTGCTCTTCTTTGTCTTGCTCTGCGGCGACATTAGCGTCTGCGGCCTCGCCTGCGGCGGCAGGAGCCTCCTCGACGGCGGCATCAATGCTGCCATCGCTGCTGGTAGAAGTATCGCAGTCGTCAATGGTGTCTGCGGAATCATCAATATGCTGTTGAGTCTGGGGGTCCAGCTCGTCTGTCATAGGCATGTGCTCCTCATCGTTGTTTGTCACCCTATGATAAAGTCTCGCGCCGACATCCCACGCGCTGCAGCAAAGTTTCAAAACGTGTTCGATGGCTCGCGTCGATAGCAAAAACTCGGCCGCTCTACCCAATTTTTACTTGACAATCCCTTCGCCGAAAAACGTTACGCCGTTCGCCTATCGAGGCCTTTTCTTTTCACTTGAAGAAGCTAAAGTTGCATCTCAGCTTTTGGCGCGTTTATTTTGGATGCGCGCAGTCGGCGGGCGTGCCCGTCGCGATTTTGAAAGGACTTCGTATGGGACTTTTCACTGGTAAGACCGTGATCGTCACCGGCGGCGGCAAGGCCACGCTTAAGGACGGCTCTGCTGGCTCCATCGGCTACGGCATCGATATCGCATTTGCCAAGGAGGGCGCGAACCTCGTCATCACCGGCCGCAACGTCGCCAAGCTCGAGGCCGCCAAGGAGTCTCTCGAGGCCGAGTACGGTGTCAAGGTTCTGCCTGTTCAGGCCGATGTCTCGGCTGGCCAGGATAACGAGGCCGTTGTCCAGAACGTCATCGACAAGGCCATTGAGGAGTTCGGCCGCATCGACGCCGTCGTCAACAATGCTCAGGCCAGCGCCTCGGGTGTGACCATCGCCGACCACACTATGGACCAGTTTAACCTTGCCATTTACTCTGGCCTGTATGCCACCTACCTGTACATGCAGAAGGCCTATCCGCACCTGAAGGAGACCAAGGGCTCCGTGGTCAACTTTGCTTCGGGCGCCGGCCTGTTTGGCAACTATGGCCAGTGCAGCTATGCTGCCGCCAAGGAGGGCATCCGCGGCCTGACCCGCGTTGCCGCCAACGAGTGGGGCAAGGACGGCATCAACGTCAACATTGTGTGCCCGCTTGCCTGGACTGCTGCGCTCGAGAACTTCCAGGATGCCTATCCCGAGGCGTTTAAGGCCAACGTCCACATGCCGCCGGCTGGTCACTACGGCGACGTCGAGAAGGAAATCGGACGCGTGGTCGTTCAGCTCTGCGGTCCCGACTTTAAGTACATGAACGGCGAGACCGTTACCCTCGAGGGTGGCATGGGCCAGCGGCCCTAATAGTTACGGCGTTTTAACAAACGCCGTAACGGGCCGACGCTGCGCGGTCACCAGAGCGACAATTTGTCATTCAAAGAGGGCGGCATGACCAGAAGGTCTATGCCGCCCTCTTTTCATGCCAACTTGTTCGCTCTGGCGACCGCTCGCTGACGTTGCCAGAGCATCGGCGTTGCCTTTGTTGATGTAGTCGTTGGACGTTCTTAAATGACTAGTCGAGGGGGACGCTCTTGCCGGCACTTGGGGACGCTCTTGCCGGCAGATTGGGACACTCCTTTGTAAGGTGGCGCTGAAGACTGTCCCCGACGGCTAGTCGTTTAAGAACGTCCCCAATGACTATGACCCCTTTGCATCAGTTTCTGTCGAGTCGGTGCGGGTTGTTGGTTGCCCGTATAATGGTTTGCGTATGAACCGCAACCAAGGAGTTCCAGTTTATGGACCAGAGCCTTTTTAAATTCGACCTGATCGCCGAGGACCCGACGACGCATGCGCGTGCCGGCGTACTGCACACCCCGCACGGTGACATCGAGACGCCGATCTTTATGCCCGTGGGCACCAAGGCAAACGTCAAGGGCATCCCCACCGAGACCGTCAAGCAGCTCGGTGCGCAGATCGTGCTCGCCAACACCTACCACCTGTCCATGCGTCCCGGCGAGGACACCATCGCCGAGCTGGGCGGACTGCATAAGTTTATGAACTGGCATGGCCCCATTCTTACCGACTCGGGCGGTTTCCAGGTCTTCAGCCACAACGACGCCGTCAAGCTCACCGACGAGGGCGTGCGCTTTATCGTCAACGATTACGACGGTCGCCACGTGTTCTGGACGCCCGAGGACAACATGGAAATCGCCATGAAGCTCGGTTCCGACATCTGCATGCAGCTCGACCAGTGCCCCGGCTATCCTGCCACGCGCGCCTACGTCGAGCGTGCCGTGGAGCTGTCGAGCATGTGGGCCGAGCGCTGCTATAAGGCCCACACCCGCGATGACCAGGCGCTCTTTGGCATCGTTCAGGGCGGCATGCACCTGGACCTGCGCCTGCGTTCGCTGCGCCATCTGGAGGAGTGCGGCGACTTCCCGGGCTACGGCATCGGTGGCTACTCGGTGGGCGAGGACCACGAGACCATGTTCGAGACGCTGGCACCGCTCGCGAGCGAGTACATGCCCAAGCACAAGCCGCGCTACCTGATGGGCGTCGGCAACCCCACCACCCTCGTGCGCGGTGTGGGCGTGGGCATCGACATGTTCGACTGCGTGCTGCCGACGCGCACCGGCCGCATGGGCACGGCGTTCTCCAGTGAAGGTCGCCTTAACTTCCGCAACGCGCGCTTTGCGCACGACGACGGCCCCATCGACCCCACCTGCACCTGCCCGGTGTGCACGGGCGGCTACAGCCGCGCGCTCATCCGTCACATGGTCACGCAGAAGGAGATGCTCGGCGGTATTCTGCTGTCGATGCACAACATCTACTACCTGCTCAACCTTATGCAGCGTGCCCGCCAGGCCATTATTGAGGGCCGCTACGGCGCGTTTGTGAGCGACTGGATGAACAGTCCTGCGGCGGTGGACTACTAAGGACGGCGCGGACGCTTGCGGAGCGCGGGCAACGGCAAGGGGCGAGCGCCGGCCGGTCATCACGTTCGCCTGCACTGTCTGCGCAACCGCTGACCGATAGCTTGCAAGCGCTTGATGCATCGTGGGTACCATACCGAATGGTTGATGTTCGGGCGGGTGTTTGGCGCATGGCGTCGACCCCGCCCGCTTTTCTTTTTCTCGATAGGAGTACCCATGATTAAGAACGAGAATGCCGAGGGCGAGCCTGCCTACGACGAGACGTACCGCCGCGGTCCCGTGGTCATGCGCGGCCCCATGATCCCTAAGGACAACACCTACGCTAACCTGCTGGCGCCCGAGGACTCGACCGACTGGCTGCATGCCGACCCCTGGCGCGTACTGCGCATTCAGGCAGAGTTTGTCGATGGCTTTGGCGCGCTGGCCGAGCTTGGACCTGCGGTGACCATCTTCGGTAGCGCCCGCACGCCCAAGACCGATCCGCTCTACAAAGCGGCGCGTACCGTCGGGCGCAAGATCGCGCAACGTGGCGTGGCGGTCATCACCGGTGGCGGCCCCGGCATCATGGAAGCGGCCAACAGGGGAGCGGCGAGTGTCAATGGCAAGTCAGTTGGCCTGGGCATTGAATTGCCGCACGAGCAGGGACTCAACAAATACGTAAACCTCGGTATGGACTTCCGCTACTTCTTTGTGCGCAAAACCATGTTCGTTAAGTACAGCTCGGGCGCCATCGTGTTTCCCGGCGGCTTTGGCACGCTCGACGAGATGTTCGAGGTGCTCACGCTGGTGCAGACGCACAAGGTCAAGCGCATGCCGCTTGTGCTGGTGGGTACCGAGTACTGGCAGGGCCTGTTCGACTGGCTCAACGGCCCGGTGATGGATGCCGGTATGATCAGCCCGCTCGATCCCGAGCTCGTACACATCACCGACGACCTCAACGAAGCCGTCGACATTGCCCTGAGTGGGCTGATGTAGGGCAATCGTGCCCACCGCGATATGAATATGTATGGCACTCTGATGCTTTCTAACGTCAGTTTGCCATTTATATTGGGTATACTGATGCAAAAGACGAGGGCGAGGAGGTCGCGTATGTCTACTGCAACGGTTAAGCCTACGACGGTTCGCATCGAAGAGGGGCTCAAGGAGCAGGCGACTGAGTTCTTGGATTCGGTCGGCCTCAGCCTCAATTCCTATCTCAATCTTGCCGTTCGGCAGCTTGTAAATCAGCGAAAGATTCCTTTTGAGATTGTAGGAAGGGCGGAAGTGCCCAACGAGGCGACGAGGCGTGCCATGGTAATCGCCGAGGCTCATGAGTTGGGGATTTTGCCGGACGATAGCCCGTCATTCAACGACGCTGATGAGCTTATGTCGTTCCTCGATGAGGAATAGCGATGTTCGAGATCAAAGTCGAGGCTCAATTTAAGGCGGACTACAAACGAACGATGCGCATGCATCCGCAGCTAAAAAGTGAGTTTAAAGCGGCGGTTGCAGAGCTTGTGGCTCATGGGTCGCTTCCGGCGGAGTACGGCGCCCACGAGCTCTCAAACCCGGGCGGCAATTACAACGGCCACATCGATTTCCACCTATCCGATGGCTTGGTCGATGTGGTCGTTCTGTACTTGCCGCATAAGACTAATCCTGTGATCCGACTGGTCAGAATGGGCTCGCATCAAGAACTGTTCCAGGGCCCACTGAGCTAGCCACTCGCTTTTAACTTGCGGTGAAATAGGGACTGATTGGCGGCTGATACGCCAAAAAACAGTCCCTATTCCACCGCAAGTGGTGGGGATGTCCTGCCTGTTGACGTGGCATCTGGCTTTCCCTTGTGGTTGATTTCGTCTAAGAGCTCCGCTGCGATCTCGCTGTTTTTGAACCTGATGCTGCAGTCTTCTTTCTTGGGGAAAGCTAGTAGCGGGATCGTTCCGTACCAGATAGTTTCTTCGTCAATTATCGCTGCACACAAACGTCCTTCTGCTCTAATGGCATGCTCGACGTTCATTTCTGCCAAAGTCTCGCTTGCATCTTCGCGCGGAGTCGAGGCAATGAAAAACTCAAGAGCAATCCCTCGGGCAGTGGCACCTTTGATTGCATCGCCGAGCTTTGCGAGGCAGGCGGCGGATGCGTAGGGCGCGGCAATGAAGATGCTCTTGGCGGCGCCAACGATGTCTTCAACCAGAGTCTCTACGGCATTAGCCGGTTCTATGAGAATGTTTTGATCGGACTGCTCGCTGCCTCTGGTCACGTAGACTTCGTACCCGAGCTTGGCGTAGGTCTTGAGTCTCTTCTGGTACATGCGGGCGAGCATGGGTATAGATAAATCAACGTAGTCGAATATCTCAACCCGTCGCTTGCCCTCGTGGCTTCTATGGAGCCTGCCCGCCTGCTGCGTGATGCTGCCGTCCCACGATATCGGCGTGGCAATGAGTAGAGTGTCAAGGTAGGACAGATCGAAGCCCTCGCCCAAAAGGCTTTCGGTGGCGACGATGATTCGATGTTCATGCTCGAAGCGGGGAAGACTGCTCAGTATCGTTTTTCTTTCTTTGGCGTCGATTTCCCCGGTCAGGAGAACGGGTTCGTGTCCTCGGTCTTTAAGCAGCCTGAACAGCTCCTCGGCATGCTTTTTCCTTTTAGACAGCACGAGCGGATGCCGACCGTTTGACGCAGCTTCAAGAGCGTCGTTGACAATCAATTCGTTTCTAGCTGCATGCGTGCACAGCAGGTCGAGAATCTGATTGAAGCTTGCGCCCGGCTCGTAGGCGGGTAGTCGAATTCCGGTAAAACGAGGCCGTACGATGCGATGGATGCCCTGCTGGATTGCTTGCTTTTTTGGATCTATGACATAGCGAAGTGGGCCGCAGAGCATAAAGAGCGCCCGCGTGAGACCGTCGGAGCGCTCGGGCGTCGCGGAAAGGCCGTATACGTATTTGGCCGGGGCGGACTTGAGAATAAGCTCGAGCTGTGGTGCGGCGGCATGGTGGCATTCGTCGCAGATAATGAGGCCGTAATTACGAACAAGGCCCTTAACTATCGGCTCTCCGGTTTGGCGGTCTTTGCCAGATAACGACTGGAATGAAGCGATGTCGACGAGGCCGCTTACGGCCATTTTGCCTCCTCCTATTTGTCCGATGACCGGAGGCTGCCTTTTGCTGATTCGTCCTTTTGGGGTTCGGACGGGCTCCCTGTTGTCCGTAATGTCGATAAATCGCTCGAGCTGGGATTTCCATTGGGTTATGAGTGCGGTTTTGGGAACGATGACGAGCGTTGGAAGACCAATGGATGCAATAAGATAAGCTCCGATGACTGTTTTACCGAAGCCTGTCGGCGCGGACATGATTCCGTCTTCGTATATGAGCATCTGATCAGCGGCGATTTGCTGCTCAGGGCGAAGGACTCCTTTAAATGCCATGACAATCGGATTACCCGATTTGCGCTCGTCTGAATAGTGGGCGGTAACGCCGGTCTCTTGAACTAGCTGCTCAAGTTGAGTTTTGCAGCCCCGGGGAATTGCAACATGACCATCTCTCAGTTCGCTAAGGTCTATGAGTCGCGGTTTGCCGAATACTGATTGATGCATGGACTGCGCGCGATAGAATGCCGGATTGGCAAATGTCGCAAGTCCGCGGATTTCCATTTGAGCTGCTGGACTCAGAGACTTCTCGGGGATGTACAGCATATCGGCTTGAATAACGGGCAGCGATGAGGGAAAGTCCCGCGATGTGAGTGGTAGTCGCTTTCGTGGTCTTTGGGCATACCGTTTGCCCTTGTTTGCCACCGTAGTTGTTGCTGGTCCGTGCGGGTTGTTTCCAGGGGCCTCAATCAGATCTTGCACCGTCGAGCGCGGAATCAGCTGGACTTGTGATAGATAGAGCCATTGCTCGGGAAAGGGCTTGAATTGTTCGTCTACAAATACACTGTTTCCTTCACGTTGCGCCTTGCCTTGAAAGGGGAGTGCGATGAGGTTTCCGAAGCCTCCATCGGGAATAGTGGCCTGAGCGGGTAGCATTCGATCAAAGGCCTCGAACGTGATTGTCTTATTATGCGCCGCAGCTTCGGTTATGAGGCAACTTCCAAACTCTCGGGCAGCCTTTGCGCTGATTGGCTCGAGGAAGAAAAACCAGATGTGGGCGCCGTTGCCGGACCTTGAGCGCTCAACGGCGGCGTTAATGCCCCGTCGTATTGCAACAAGCCGTACGGCATTTGTTGCCTCTTTCCAGTCCGCTTTGTCAAAATCGATGACGAGAACTTTCGTGTTGCAGTTCCTATCGAGAACATATTGCCCGAGGACATCGCGGAACCGGTCATCGTTGCCTTTAAAGTGAGCAATGATTGCGGCATCGCTTAATTCCGGGAAGACGCGATTGCTGCATTCTACGCATTTAACTCTTTGATGGGCTGCTTTGGGGCAAATTCCTGGCTCCCACTCATTAGCACAAGCAGGCGTATAGCCAATGCCCCCGTCCTTTCTGCGATATCCATGAGCGTAAACATCTTTGCGCCCGGTAAAGAGACTGCGAAAGAGCTCGAGTTTATCGCGTGCTGGGCTCGCGCTGGTGACGATGCCCTCGATTTGCGCTCGTTCATCGAACAAAGCGCCAGCTTCTTCCCACTCTTCTAGCGTTGCGTAGCGTACGTCTGAACCGTTGTTGCAAATGACGATTTGTCGGTGTTGGTCCGATATATGTGTGATCGTCTGATCGTATTTAAATTGTGCGGTCCCAAAGAGGGCGTATTGATGCATGGCGTTGCCCATTTGAATGCCGTCCTTGTATTGGAGTTGTTGAGACGAGGGTACGGCATTACGGCTTTTTGGGATATGTAATTTCGATTCAAGTTTGCTAATGGCAAGGGATTATTCTGCGAGCGGCTTTCGGTCGATGCCAAGGCGCGCGACGGCCCTTGATAATCAGGGTTTGCGGTCATATAGGTAGCCGGAGGCGTAAAGAGCGGACCTCATTCAGACCCGGTGGGCAAAAAATGGCAAATATGAGTACTGTTGCTCGGTTAGTCTCATATCATTTGAGAAGTATCTAAGACCAATTGACTGAGTTTTAGTATATTCACCCCTCTAAACACGACGATTCGGGGCTTTATGGAGCTTGAAATCGGTGGAAGCGGGCAATTTCAGCGACATTTTGCTGTTACTAAATTTATGACAGTACTCATATTTGCCATTTTTTGCCCACCGGGTACCGCTAGGGGCTAGTCGAAGCTCCCCCAAACAGCTGGGAATGCGCCGATCGTCAGCATATCTTGTATATGGATGGCTCAGCAAAAGAAGTTGCGGTGGAATGGGGATTGATTTGCGGCTGATAAGCCAAAAACAGTCCCTATTCCACCGCAACTGATGTGGGCGTCCCTAGCGAGTTGGCTGGTAGCGCGGGCAGTAGCTGATGGCGATGGCGTCGACGCCTACGTGGGTCGCGATGGTGCAGCCGATGGGGCCGGTGCCGGCGTCTACGTAGTTCTGGCCTGCGAGCGCCTGGTTGACGAGCTCGTGCTCCTCGGCGGCGCCGGTCGTGAGTACGCGCACGCTCGAACCCGGGTGTTCAGCCAAAAACGCGAGGCAGTCGGCCATGGTGTTGGCGACGATGCGCTTGGCGCCGCGGCCCTTCTTGATGGCCTTGATCTCGCCCGATTTCCACTCCGGCGAAACGGCTAGGCGAATGTTGAGCATTTGCGTGAGCTGGCCGGCGAGCTTGGGCGCGCGGCCGTTCTTAACGAGATTCTCGAGCGTGCGGGGAATCAGCAGCAGGTGGGCGTCGGGCAGCGTCGCGCGGATCTGCGCCTCGGTCTCGTCCAGGCTGCGGCCGTCCTCGCGCATGGCCAGCGCGTACTCCACCAGCAGGCCCTCGGCGCCCGAGCCGGTGCGCGAGTCGATGCAGCGCACGTCGAGCTCGTGCGTTTCGGCCGTCAGGCTGGCGTTGGCATAGCAGGCGGACCACTCGCTGCACAGCGAGATAAAGATGGCGCTGTCGTGGCCGTCGGCGAGCACGCGATCAAAGAGCGCCTTGAACTCACCGGCGCTCGGCTGCGAGGTGTGCGGTAGCTGCTCGGAGCCTGCCATGCGGGCGACGTACTCCTCGGCGGTGATCTGCACCTGGTCGAGCAGGTCCTCACCTTCGATAATTACATGCAGCGGAATCACGTAAATGCCGAGCTCTTGGGCGCGGGCGGGGGAGATGTCCGACGTGGAGTCGGTTATGATGGCAAAAGACATAATTGCACCTTTCGTTGGGGCGCTTGCGCGCCGCCTTCTGAGAGCAAAGTGCGACAAGTATAGTGGAGTCGTTCCACATTGCCAGCTTTATTTGTTGAATAGTCAACAGTTTGAAGTGTAAGTGTGGAAATCACCAACTGGGGAAGAGGGATGCCGATGGAGGCGCTGGAGATATGCAGACGGCCGGTTGTGCTGTTCGATTTTGACGGCACGGTGGCCGATACGGGTCGGGCAGTGATGACCTCGACGCGCAAGACGCTGGCTGCGCGCGGGTTTTCGGAGACGCAGATGGGTGATCTGCGCCGCATGATCGGGCCGCCCCTGTGGAAGAGCTTTCACGACTTTTACGGCTTTTCCCGCGAGGAGTCGCTTGTGGTGGCCGACGAGTACCGCGCCTTTTTTGATGAGCTGGGACCGGAGGAGTACCCCGTGTTCGATGGGATTCCCGAGCTGCTGGATGAGTTGGCCGCCCGGGGCAAGCGTATGGCCGTGGCGACGTCACGCATGGAGGCCAAATGCATCGACATGGTGCATGAGCTTGGTCTTTCTCAGTTCGAAGCCGTGGTTGGCATGAATCCTCCGCAGGGGCGCGAGACCAAGGCCGATTCGGTTCGCGATGCCCTGGCGGCGCTCGGCGCGACGGCGGACGATGCCGTGATGATCGGCGATCGCTTTAACGATGTGGAGGGCGCGCACGCGATGGGCGTGCCGTGCATCGGCATCTATTCGGGCGCGGCGGCGCCGGGTGAGCATGAGGCGGCGGGTGCCGATGCAGTGGTGCACTCGGTGGCCGAGCTTGCTAAACTTTTCTCTATCTAGGAACTAAATGTGAGGGGCGGGTACGCTTGCCGCTCATTGGTAAGGAGGCAGTCTATGAATCAGGTGGAGCAGAGCGTCGCTGAGTATGTCGACGAGGTCTGGGAAGATGTCGTCGCCGATATCGAGCAGCTGGTGAGCTATCCGTCCGTGGCAGTTTCTGCCGATGCAGAGCCCGGCGCGCCGTTTGGCCGCCCGGTCCGTGACGCGCTCGACTGTGCGCTCGGCATCGCGCAGAAGCTTGGCTATCAGACGAGCGACGACGAGGGCTATGTTGGCATTGCCGATATCCCTGGCCGCGGCGACAAGCAGCTCGCGACCATCTGCCACGTGGACGTGGTGCCCGCCGGCCCGGGCTGGAACAC
>UROZ01000053.1 GCA_900549655.1 uncultured Collinsella sp. | reverse complement strand
GCTCGACCGAAGGCAGAACTGCAAAACGAGCGGCGCCGTTTTTGGGACGAACGGCGGGAGACGTCATTCGTCTTGGACGCTTTCATCTTGTCTGCTTTTGAATACCTGTTGCCGTGGCGCTTGGCGCGCGGCGCGGCAACGTTCATACCATTTGTCAGGCTTTTGGCGCACATGCCCATGTGTCGTGCATCTTTTTATGTAGGATAGACAAGTTACACATGAGGCAAGGTGATTCGAATGGCATACGGATACAATGACGGCGACCAACGGCCACAAAGCGTGCGCCTTGCCGGCCGCACCACACCAACGCCCAGAAGCACCTCCGACAACGACAACCCGCAGCGCCCCCAAGAGCAGCCCGGGGCTTCTTCGCGGCAACAAAGCCGTACCGTGCAGCAGTCAGACCGCGTGAGTACGAGCACACGCCAACGCCAGACCGACACATCGCAGCCACGTCGCTACGATCGCCGTAAGACCGACTACTACGTCAAGCGCTCCTTTTCGCGACCTCAACGCGATCGCGGCAATTCCGCCCCTCACCCTGCGTCGCACGCCACAAGCCACGCGCTTCCGGCCCGCCGCCTACGCCTTACGCTTTGCTCCATCGCCGCCTGCCTCGTCTTTGTGTTTTTGGGATCCTGTATCTCCCACGGATCAGCCGGTCTTGAGCCCACTGCCGAGGACAAGCTGCTTAAAGCTCCCGTCGCGCCCGGTTACTCCTTTGCGTTCTCGACCCCACGCTCGCAATGGCAGGCCGGCGCCATGCCCCACATCTACCAAATTGACCCCGCATGGTCGGAGCTGCCCTATGCCGGTGGCACTATTCGCGAAAACGCTTGCGGTCCCACTTGCCTCACCATGGTCTATATCTTTAAGACCGGCCACACCGATAAGACACCGGTCGATATATGCGCACTGGCCGAAGCCGGCAACTACGCCCCCACTGGTGCCACCGAGTGGTCGTTTATGACAGGCGGTGCGTGGCAGCTGGGGCTCAACGGAACACAGCTCTATAACGATCGCGAATCGATTACCCAAGCACTTCGCTCGGGTGCGCCCGTCATCGCCGCAGTGCGCCCCGGTACGTTTACCAACGTAGGCCACTACATCGTGCTCTACGGCATCGACGATGCCAACCAGATTGGCGTCTACGACCCCAACTCGGCCAGCCGCAGCGCCCGTCGCTGGGGCGTCGTAGAGGTCCTCAACGAAGTCGAAGCCATGTGGGCCTACTACTAGTCGTTTAAGAACGTCCCCAATGACTAGGTGAATACCTAAGCGCCGGGTTGAAACAAAAGCCCCGCAGCCGGAGCGGACTGCGGGGCTCATGAAGAGAGGCTAGTTTATGGGCGCTTTGCCTGGCGCCCACGAGAGAGGCAACAGAGTAGAGACTACTCGTGGATGCGGGTACCGGAGAGGCCGGCCATGGTCTCGGCGGCCTTGTCCAGGGCGCCGATGATGCAGGTGCGGCCCTTGCGGGAACGGGCGAACTTGATGGCAGCGCGGACCTTGGGCTCCATGGAACCCTTGCCGAACTGGCCCTCGTCGGCCAGGCGCTCGGCTTCGTCGGCGGTGAGGTCCTCGAGCTCCTCCTGGTTGGGCTTGCCAAAGTTGATGGCGACATGCTCAACGGCGGTCAGCAGGAACAGAACGTCGGCGTCGCAGTCCTCGGCCAGCAGCTCGCCGCCCAGGTCCTTGTCGATGACGGCGGGAACGCCCTTGTAGCAGCCCTTGTTCTCGTAGTCGCGGACGACGGGGATGCCGCCGCCACCGCAGGCGATGACGATGAACTCGTTGTCGAGCAGGTTGAGGATGGAGTCGGCCTCGACGATCTTCTTGGGATCGGGGGAAGCGACGACGCGACGCCAGCCGCGGCCGGAATCCTCGACGAAGACCTTGGAGGGATCCTCGGCCATGAACTCCTTGGCCTGCTCCTCGGTGTAGAAGGGGCCGATCGGCTTGGTCGGGTTCTTGAACGCGGGATCATCCGGGTCGCACTCGATCTGGGTGACGACGGTGGCGGCGTGCCAACGCTTATAGCGCTTGTGCATCTCGCGGCCAATGCCCTGCTGCAGGTGATAGCCGATGTAGCCCTGGGACATGGCGCCGCACTCGGGCAGCGGCATCTCGGGGGTGCCGATGGCGTCGTGGGCAGCGGCGAAGGCGTTCTGGATCATGCCGACCTGCGGGCCGTTGCCGTGAGTGATGATGATCTCGTTGCCCTGCTCGATGAGACCGAGGAGAGCGTGGGCGGTGTTGCTCACGGCCTCGATCTGCTCGACGGGGTTGTTGCCGAGGGCGTTGCCGCCAAGGGCGACGACAATACGATCGGGCTTGCCAAGAGGCTTAGACATTGCTGGAATCCTTTCTGTAAAAGGCCTACAACCCATTAATAACCCGCGTCCGTGCGATACGCGAGTTTATTAAGGTTTATATTCTCTTTATCGCTCATTTTATTCATTTTGAAAATAGCGGAACGGTGAACGGTCGTTTTTGTCCGCTCAGCGTACAGAACTCCAGCTCAGACATATCTACGTAATTTACGTGCGACTTTATTTAAATGAAGCGAGGATTATGTCGGATTATGCAAACTACATCTCTGCTAAACACAAAACGGACAGCGCAATATCTTACTCGCGCTATGCGAGATTCTATGCACTTATAAGTCAAGTATGCACCACTGCAAAAACAAGGGGCTTTTCATCCAGCAAAAGGAATAAAGAAGCGCTCCGAAAAGGCGGCAACAGCCAAGTCCCCCATCCATCCCCAAAGTGGCGCGAGGTTTCGCGGCAAAGCCGCGAAACGGCGAAAGGAACGGGATACCCGGCCAACTACGTCCTTCATCCGCCCACACAATCCGAGGACATAGTCGTAGCAGGATCTGAGGGCTGACCTTCGCGGACACTCCGCAGGACGAAAGAACCCCCGCCGCACGTTGTGCGCAGCGGGGGTTCTTTCATGTCCGAGGACGTCCGCGAAGGTCAGCCCTCAGATCCTGCGGTGGGAGACCTAGGCCTCGTTGTACACCGTCTTGAGCTTCAGCAGGTGCTGATAACGGTCCATAGCGGCCTGCTCATTCTCCTTGAAGAGCTCCTCGGCGCGCTCGGGGAAGGAACGCGTCAGCGAAGCGTAACGGGCCTCGTTCATCAGGAACTCCTGATAACCGCCCGCGGGCTCCTTGGAATCGAGCGAGAACTTCTTGCCGGCAGCAGCCTCGGGGTTGAAGCGGAAGAGGTTCCAGTAACCGCACTCGACAGCCTTCTTCATCTCGGCCTGGCAGTTCTGCATGCCACCCTTCTTGATGGAGTGCATCTCGCAGGGGCTGTAGCCGATGATGAGGGACGGACCGTCGTAGGCCTCGGCCTCGTGGATGGCCTTGAGGGTCTGAGCCGGGTTGGCGCCCATGGCGACCTGCGCCACGTAGACGTAGCCGTAGCTCATGGCAATCTCGGCCAGAGACTTCTTCTTGGTCACCTTACCGGCAGCGGCGAACTGAGCGACCTGGCCCAGGTTCGAGGCCTTGGAGGCCTGACCACCGGTGTTGGAGTAGACCTCGGTGTCGAAGACGAAGACGTTGACGTTGTGGCCGGAAGCCAGGACGTGGTCCAGGCCACCGAAGCCGATGTCGTAGGCCCAGCCGTCGCCGCCGAAAATCCAGAAGGACTTCTTGGTGAGGTAAGCCTTGTCGGCGAGGATCGCCTTGGAAGCGTCGCAGCCGCACTTCTCGAGCTCGGCAACGTAGGCAGCGGCAGCGGTCTTGGAGGCCTCGGCGTCGTTGACGGAGTCGATCCAAGCCTGGCCGGCGGCCTTGAGCTCGTCGGACGGACCATCGGCAGCGATGATGTCCTGGGTAGCGGCGATCAGCTTGTGCTGAACGGCCTCATAGCCAACGGCCATGCCCAGACCATGCTCGGCATTGTCCTCGAACAGGGAGTTGTTCCACGCCGGGCCGTGACCGTCCTTGTCCTTGCAGTAAGGAGCGGTGGCAGCGGGGTTGCCCCAAATGGAAGAGCAGCCGGTAGCGTTGGAGATGAACATGCGGTCGCCGGCAACCTGGGTCACCAGACGTGCATAGGCGGTCTCGGCGCAGCCGGCGCAGGAGCCGGAGAACTCCAGGTAGGGCTGCTTAAACTGGCTGCCCTTGACGTTGGCCGCGATGAGCTCCTTCTTCTCGGAGACGTTCTCGACCATGTAGTCCCAAACGGGCTGCTGGTCCATCTCCTGCTCGGTGGGAACCATCTCGAGGGCGTCCTTGGGGCAAACCTTGACGCAGTTGGTGCAGCCCATGCAGTCGAGCGGGGACACAGCCATGGTGAACTTCATGCCCTTGGCCTTGGGGCCCATGGCGTCGAGCGTGCGGGTAGCCTCGGGCGCGGCGGCAGCCTCGTCCTCGGTCATCGCGAACGGACGGATGGTGGCATGCGGGCACACGTAGGCGCACTGGTTGCACTGGATGCACTTGGTCTCGTCCCAGTGGGGAACGACCACGGCGACGCCGCGCTTCTCGTATGCGGAGGCGCCCAGCTCAAACTGGCCGTCGGCGCAATCGACGAAGGCGGAAACAGGCAGGCTGTCGCCGTCCATGCGATCGATGGGCTCGAGCAGGTTCTTGACCTGCTGGGCGATAGCGGACTTGGTCTCCTCGGAGAGCTCGACGGGAGCGGCATCCTCGGCGGTAGCCCAGTCGGCCGGAACCTCGAACTTACGGAAGGCGGTAGCGCCGGCATCGATGGCCTTGTGGTTGGCGTCGACGATGGCCTGGCCCTTCTTCATGTAGGACTTGGTAGCAGCGTCCTTCATGTACTGCAGGGCATCCTCGGCGGGCAGGACCTTGGCCAGCGCGAAGAAGGCGGACTGGAGCACCGTGTTGGTGCGCTTGCCCATGCCGACCTTGGCGGCCAGGTCGATAGCGTCGATCAGGTAGACGTTGACGTTGTTGTTCGCGATGTAGCGCTTGGCCACGGCGGGCATGTGCTCGGCGAACTCCTCGTCGCTCCACTGGCAGTTGACCAGGAAGGTGCCACCCGGCTTGACGTCGCGGACCATCTTGAAGCCCTTGACGATGTAGCTGGGGTTGTGGCAGGCGACAAAGTCGGCCTTGGTCACGTAGTACGGCGAACGGATCGGGGAATCACCAAAGCGCAGGTGCGAAACGGTGACGCCGCCGGTCTTCTTGGAGTCGTACTGGAAGTAGGCCTGAACGTACTTGTCGGTGTGATCGCCGATGATCTTGATCGAGTTCTTGTTGGCGCCGACGGTACCGTCGCCACCCAGACCCCAGAACTTGCACTCGATGGTGCCGGGGGCTGCGGTGTTGGGCGCATCCTCGGCCTCGGGCAGGCTCAGGTTGGTCACGTCATCGACAATGCCGATGGTGAACTCGCGCTTGGGCTCGTCCTTCTTGAGCTCCTCGAAGACAGCGAACGCGGACGCGGGAGGCGTGTCCTTGCTGCCCAGGCCATAACGGCCGCCGACGACCTTGATGCCCGTCTTGCCGGCCTCGTAGAGAGCGGAGACGACGTCCTGGTAGAGCGGCTCGCCGATGGAACCCGGCTCCTTGGTACGGTCCATGACGGCGATCTTCTGGACGGTCTCGGGGAGAACGTCGACGAAGTGCTTGATGGAGAACGGACGGAACAGACGAACCTTGACCAGGCCGACCTTCTCGCCGTGAGCGTTGAGGTAGTCGATGACTTCCTCGAGCACGTCGCAGAAGGAGCCCATGCACACGACGACGCGATCGGCATCGGGAGCGCCGTAGTAGTTGAACAGGCCGTAATCGGTGCCGAGCTTCTCGTTGATCTTCTTCATGTAGCCCTCGACGACGGCGGGAAGCTCGTCGTAGACCTTGTTGCAGGCCTCACGGTTCTGGAAGAAGATATCGCCGTTCTCGTGGCTACCGCGGGTGTGCGGGTGCTCAGGGTTGAGCGCGTGATCGCGGAAAGCCTGGACGGCGTCCATGTCGCACATCTCGGCCAGATCCTTGTAGTCCCACATGGCGACCTTCTGGATCTCGTGGCTGGTGCGGAAGCCGTCGAAGAAGTTAAGGAACGGGGTCTTGCCCTCGATGGCGGCAAGGTGAGCCACCGGCGAGAGGTCCATGACCTCCTGGACGTTGCCCTCGGCGAGCATGGCGAAGCCGGTCTGACGACAGGCCATGACGTCGGAGTGATCGCCAAAGATGTTCAGGGCGTGGGAAGCGACGCAACGCGCGGAGACGTGGAAGACGCCCGGGAGCTGCTCGCCCGCGATCTTGTACATGTTCGGAATCATCAGGAGCAGACCCTGAGAAGCCGTGTAGGTGGTGGTCAGAGCACCGGCACCCAGCGAACCGTGAACGGTACCGGCTGCACCTGCCTCGGACTCCATCTCGACGACCTTGACCGGGGTGCCGAAGATGTTCTTGCGACCCTGGGCCGCCCACTGGTCGACATGGTCGGCCATCGGGCTGGACGGCGTAATGGGATAGATTCCCGCTACCTCGGTGTACGCATACGAAACATATGCGGCCGCCTCGTTGCCGTCCATAGACTTAAACTTACGCGCCATATACCCCTCTCCTCTCATATAGGTATACAGGCCCCGGCGATCGCCGGGATGTTGGCGTGATGGGATTTACGCTGTTGCTTCCAATCATCTGGCAGGCAGGCTCAGCAGCAGGTACGTGGCGTGGAGAGAAGACATGCCGAGGCGAGGGGCAACTGATGCGCCCCACAGACCCGACCGCCCGTCTTGCACATGACCGAGCGCCGCAAAGGCCGCATGCCGGATGCTCCCGGGCACGCCCCGGCGATGGGAAGCGCCCGCAACGGAAATCCGCATGCGGGTTTATTGTACCCCGCCGTCAAGTGCAATTTCGGCAAATATAGGCGGGCGGTAAAGGTTTACCTCGGGTGACTGCCGGGAGCAAAATGATCCCTTGGGGACGGAGGGGCCATTTGGCGGGACTGGCTAGAGGGCACCGAAGAGGATGGCGTAGGTAGTGGATTCGCCGAGCTTGAGCTCGTCGCCGGGATTGAGTTGGGCGGAACGGCCGGGCTCGACCTGAATGCAGACGCGCGTGGCCCCGTTTACCACCACGGTTCCGTTGGTGGACGACAAGTCCTCGACGTGCCAGATATTTTGAGCATCGCACCAGATATGGGCATGGCGGGCCGAGACATCGTCGCCGACGTCGGTAATATCGCCCTCACCAGTGGCCAGCGCGCCAATCTCAACACCCTGCTCACTCGGCTGAATCCAGCGCGGGGCGCTCACGACAAAACTGTTTTGCACGCGCAGCAAGCCCAAGGGGTGCGCCGGGGCGGGTTCGCGTTCGCCCGCAGTCAGCGACATGCCAAGCGAACGCGGCGTGGATGTGCCTCCGCCACAGGTCGCGTGCGCGTAGTCGATGGCATAGTTCACCGAGGACCGCACATCCGCCGAACAACCGACGGCGACAAACAGCACCAGCACGGCCTCGGCGCGCTCGGCGGGCATGAGTTCCGCCGCCTGGGACAGGCGATCGAGCGCGTTGCGATAGAGATTCGTGTCCTGGTGGCACTCTTCGAGCGCGCGTACCATCGGTTCACCTGCAGGACCGCACACCATATTGATCACAGCCGTGGAGTCCATGGGGTTTCGCTGGCGCAGGGCCAGTTGCGACATAATACGCGCAGCCGAGGTACCGTATTCGGCAAAGTAGCGCTGCTGAAGCGTGCCGACCGGCGCGCGAACGATAAAGCGGGAAACCCAAGAGCGATCGGCGGCTCGGCTCTGCGGGCTGCGGCCGTCGGCGAGCGGACGGGACGAAAGCACCAAGCCGCACAGCTCGATATGGCTCAGATGCGCCGCGCGCTTAAAGATGTCAAACATGGCCCCGCATGGGGTGAGCTCAACTTGAGATGCCATGACCTAGGCCTCCTTGGTCGTAGAAATAGAATCGGACGATACTTCGACAGGTCCGCCAAAAGTACGGGCAGCTGCGGCTCCACCGGCAAGCGGAGTCGCCATCTGGGCTTTTGTGCGTCGTGGTGCCGAAACGGGAAGTTCAAAGGCAAAGCCCATCGCAAGCAAAAACCACGTAAGCGTATAGGTTGCAACCAGAGCGGCAACAAGGCCGCCCATCACGGCGCGTTGGGAAAATACGCTACATGCAGCCACAACCAGCACCGGAACCTCGCAGGCAGAAAGCGCAAGCACACCCTGCAGGAACCCCGAGCGCCGATTGCGCGCAAGTGCCCCCGCGGTAACGCCGGCTATGCCTGGCAGCGCCAACGCCAGTGCGGCAATAATACTCGGTAGCGACCCAGACCACACGAGCGATCCCAAAGTCGCCGTCACGCGGGCGCCCGACGCCAGCAGCGCGGCCGAAACCACGACCACAGCCCAAACCACGCCACAGACGACCGTCGCGCCGACCATCAGCGCGCGACGAACCGCGCGGCCAGACGCATCCATGGGGCACGGCGTGAGCGGCTCGCCGCGAAGCGAACGACCGACATTTTGCGCATAGTGGTCACAAAACGCCGAGAGCGCCGCCTCGACCGCCGCCGGCTCGGGACGATCTTTTTGATGACTGGACAGACAGGCCATCACCACGTCGAACAGCTGGGCATCGACAAACGCCAGCGCATCGCGTAGCTCTTCGGAATCCGGCTCAAGCCCCAGCTGCTGGGCCTGCTCGGCCGCGGCGAGCGCCACATCGGGCTCACGACGAAGCAACTGAGTCAAATCACAACCGGGCGCATGGGCACCAATGGGATAGTCGGGCCGCGTGTCCATCTTGAGACGGTAGGGGCTCGCGATGTCGCGCGTCTTTTTGCGCGAACCCGAGGTGCCCGAAGTGCTCGGCGCGGCTTCGTATGGCACGACGCCGGCAATGAGCTCGTAAACCGTGCTTGCCGCGGCATAGACGTCAATCGCCGGCGACATACGCAAAGCGCGCAGGTCGGGAATATCGTCGGTGAGCATCTCGGGCGGGGCATAGGCAACCGTCGCGCGACGCAGCGTGGCATAGCGCTCCGTAAACGACGCCTTGCCGCCGGTACCGGCCACGGCCGACGCAGGCTCAAGCGCCAGCGACGAGCCAAAGTCGATCAGGCACAGGTCAAAGGTGCCCTCGGCAAGCTGCCGGTCAAGCGGTAGACGCGCCGTACGCACCATAATATTAGCGGGCGAGATATCGCGATGGACAAAGCCCTCGCCCACCAGGCTCATACGGCAGAGCAGATCGAACAGGTCGCGACCCAGACGCGCCGCCACAAGCGGCGATAGGCGTCCGGCATCGTCCACGGCGAGTCGCGAGCGCAAGCGGGCGAGCGTCTCGCCCTCGACCCATTCCATGACAATTGCAGGCACACCGTCGACCTCGCCCCAGCCATAGAGGCGGGGAAAGCCCTTAAGGCCCGAAAGGGCGCGATGGCATTCATATTCCTCGCGAAATGCCGCTTTGAACTTGGCGACCAGCGACTCATGGGCGGCATCGTCGTCAAACTCATCGCGCGTCGGCAAGATGAGCTGTTTGAGTGCTACGTCCTCGCCTTGGGCGTTGACAGCACGCGTCACGCGGCCGATACCGCCACGGCGCATGGTGGCATCGTCGGCAAACAGCATCGTAAAACGACGCAGATAGGTAGGCAGTTCGTCCTGACCGAGCGCAATGGCCGGCTCAAACCCGTCGACACGCGCCAGGCGCAGGCCGACCATGGGATCGCGACCGAGCGATTGTGGTGTGGTGAATGCAAGATCGGTCATCATAGGGCAAGCGCCGCCACGTTATTGTTGAAGTTACCGAGCGCGACGTCATCATCGCCGTAATGGCCGACCCATTGACATAGGTTGGTGTAACAGCCCCACAGATTGGCATACTGCTGATACCACCTTGACCGGGGCGAGAATGTCTGACGACCGAACTCGGCTCGAATGACAAACATCTCCCCGACCAGGCTGTCGCACGGCCTGGGATCTCCCGTAGAGTTATAGGTCGAGACCACGTCATTGGCACGAGAAACATAGCCGTCGAGCATGTTGTACTTGGTCACAAGCCAACTGTGAATGCTCTCTTCCTCAGCAGCGGAAAGGCCGCCGGAGTTTGCATCGTTGTCAGTGTTGCCGCCCGTCGAGCCGCCGTTTCCAGGCCCTCCGGTAGAGGAACCCAACCCAGAGCCGCCGCCCGAACTCGATGAATCCGAGCCGGAGCCAGAAGTATCCGAGCTACCGGGCTTTCCGGACTGCCGGGCGTCCTGCTCCTTTTGCTGCTCGACCTTATTCACCGTTGCCGCCACGCTATTGTTGGACAATCGATCGATGATCTTGGTGTTGGTGAGCACGATGGTTTTGCCATTGGCAAGCGTGACTTCGTTGTCCGGGGCCTCGGCGCCGTCCGCATCGTCGGTGCCAAACACAATATGCCCGACCACACTTGCCCAAGCATATCCAGTCGTGGTGCCCAGATCGCTTTTGACCTCATGCCCCACGCGCGGTTCGCGTGCGGCATGCGCCTGCATCATGGACGGCACGGTCATGCCATAGGCAGAAACGCCAGCTATGACCAGCACCAGCGAGCACGATAGCAGTGCGTACGCCCGCGACGCCAAGCCCAGTCGGCGTCGTATGCGCACCGCGGCGCCGCGCTTTGTCTGAGTGCCACCGGGCCGCATGCGTTCTCCTCCAACAAAAACACGCCGCTCGGGAGCGGCGCATTCATTCGAATCCATATTTGAGTGTATCAGCGAACCCAAAAGGTTGCGCAACGAATGAGCAAATTAAGGATGCGAGCGGAAGCATCCATGCGATAAGCGGATACGAAGCATCTTTGTTGCACAACAAACTCACAGTCGCACGGGGAAATTATGACTACCCCGTGCGACTGTGAGGAAAACATACGGCAGGAGCAGGCTCGCCACCTAAATCGCGCGACGGGCCTCGATGGCGCGGCCAAGCGTAAGCTCGTCGGCATACTCCAAGTCGCCGCCCACGGGAAGGCCGCTTGCCAGACGCGACACCTCGACGCCCAACGGCTTGATGGTACGGGCCAGATAGCTCGCCGTGGTCTCGCCCTCAATATTGGGGTTGGTGGCGATGATGACCTCGTGGATGTCCTCGTGGCCCAAGCGTGCCAGCAGCTCTCGAATGTGCAGCTGCTCGGGGCCAATCTTGTCCATGGGACTGATCACGCCGCCCAATACGTGGTAGAGGCCGTGGTAGCTGCCCGTGCGCTCGATCGCCTGGACATCGCGCGGCTCGCCCACCACGCAAATGCGAGTGGTATCGCGCATCGGGTCCTGGCAGATGGAGCACTCGTCGGCCGTGGCGTAGTTAAAGCAGCGGCTGCAAAAGTGGACCTCCTGCTTGACCTCCAGGATGGCCTCGGCCAGGCGGCGCGCCTCCTCGGCGTCGGCCTCCAACAGGTAATAGGCGATGCGCTGGGCCGACTTGGGACCAATGCCCGGCAGACGGCCCAGCTCATCGAGCAGTTTTTGCAGACTGTGGTTGGCACTCATATATATGCGTGTCTTAGAACGGCATGCCCGGGATGTTGAGGCCGCCGGTGATGGCGCCCATCTGCTTGTTGGCGAGCTCGTTGACGCCGCGGACGGCCTCGTTGACGGCAGCCATGATCATATCCTGCAGCATATCGACGTCCTCGGGATCGAGGGCATCGGGGTCGATAGTAAGGTTGACGAGCTCCATCTCGCCGTTAACGGTCACCTTGACCATACCGCCGCCGGCAGAGGCGTCGACGGTCTGGGACTTGAGGTTCTCCTGCGCGGCGGCAAGCTGCTCCTGCATCTTGCGAGCCTGCTTCATCATCTGCTGCATGTTCATACCGGCCATGATGGCTCCTTTACGTGCGGCCGCACGCCGAGCTGCAAGGGCAGCCGGAGCGCGGCGGGACTTTCAAACTCAAAAATCGTACCACGGCGCGGGGCAAGCAAGCGGGGCGGACACGCTACCTCAGTCGATATACATGTCCTGGAGTGCAAACCGCACCCAAAGATTATGCGAAGTTGAATAATTCGCATCTGCATAATATTGAAAGCTAAATCTTGTAGAGCCGGAATCCGACATTTTCTGCATCCAGCTAGATAGCAAAATGCTAAACCCCCGCTCGAGGTGGCGCTCATGACGGCATGGTAAAATTTGATTGTCAAAGATAGCAAGTTGGAGGTGCCCCATGAATGTCCCCGACGCGCTCCAAAACATCCGCTCAAAACACCCCGTTGCATATGTGGTTCTCTATCTCTTTGTCGGCTGGGCATT
>UROZ01000052.1 GCA_900549655.1 uncultured Collinsella sp. | reverse complement strand
CGGACGCAGGCTACATGTTTACGCTTTCGGGCGCGGACCTTATCCGCGACATCTACGCATACTGCAGCGAGCTCGCCGAGCGCCACGTCTTTGACGCGGCTGAAGTCAAACCGGGAAATGTCATCAAACTGGTTCTTAGGCTGTTCCTGATGGACGGGTTCGGGACTATGCCAGCGTAAGCCGGATTTTTAACTTCGCCGTCGACTGGGCAACAACCGCCTTACCTTAGCGGGCGCCAATCGAGAGTCGATTATTGGGTCACCTCGTCCGCTGGCGCATTTATTCCGCACGCTCCGACAGTCGATACTTGCGGTTGCGACTCGTCGCCGGCGCTGTAGGCTCAAGCTCGCCTTGAGCAATGAGTGTGTTGACGCGCGACCTAACCTGGGAAATTGTGAGCCCTGTGTGCTCCGCCAACTCGCGCGTACCCAGCTCACCGCAACGCTTAAGTGCCGCCACAATTAAGTCACCGCCGTGGTCGACCGGCTCGACCTTTGAGCGATAGAGAACCACTTTGAACCGATCGAATCCCGGGCAGAACAGGGGCTCGGCCAAACCATGAGCACACATGGCGTCGATCATCATCGGAATGCCCGAGCCATTGCCCTCAGCCGGCGAACCTGCGCCATCCGGCAGCGGAACAATCGACATGAGTTTCATGAGCGTCGCGTTGCGGCACCGGGAGCTGCCGTCAAACAAGTTCTCGCGAGTCTTTCCTCCGTATAGGCCGCCGGGGTTCGTCACTTCGATACGGTCATCAAAGACGTCAACAGCGACCGACTGCCCACAGAACCGATCTCCGTATTCTCGGTGGATTACGGCGTTGGCGATTGCCTCACGCAGGACCTCCTCGGGAATCTCCAGCGAGTCGACACGCGAGACGCCTTGGATCGTCGAGGTTCGCCGCAAATTCTTGGCGACTGCCGCGACGGCATCCGAGATCATCTCGCCCAACGTTCCCTCACAGATTGTGCGGTCCATGAATCTCAGCGACCCCGCCATGCCCTTCTGAGTTCCCGCATGGACAGCCACGTCAATGAAGAGCTTGGGATAGAACTGCTGAGGGTAGGTGCCCACAACTAGGAGTCCAGCCTTGGTGACATTGCCCTGGGAATCAAGGATATTTAGGCGCTCCAGCTTCGTTTGTTTGTCCGGCGCGCCGCGCATTGCCCGGGGCGTCAACGAGAAAGCCCGATCTATCGTACGGTCGACCAGCGTCTCGTCGAGATTGTCCGCGCCCGCACCCGCCACCGCGTCGCGATCGCTCGGAGTCGCTCGACCGTATGACGCCAATGCGAGCACCTCGGTCGATGAAAGCGGCACATCTTTGTCATCGATGCGCTTGTAGCTGCCGCCCTGGGCGCCCCGCTCTATGACATAGCAGGGCTTGCTCGACGGATCGAGCTCCTCAATCGTAATGACGAGAACGATGACGCCCTGAAGCTCCACTCGCTCGATCGTGTATTTGGGCGGATTGGCCAGCTTTCCTCGACCGCCCGCATCACCCATGCCTGACACAAACTGGTTGAGCACTTTCTCGGTCTCGAAGTTCTCAACCGGGACAAAACCTGCGCGCTCACTCACTCCGAGCACGATGATGCCGCCGGCAGTGTTCGCGAAAGCGCTGACCGTTTCCCATACGTCGCGGGAAAGCGTTGTGGCGCTCTCCTTGACCTCGACGTTAAGATCGTCCGAGCCCATGCGCCTTAAAGACTCGAGCAGACCGGTCAGTTCGTTTTCGTTCATCTGCACGTCCTTTCGCTCGGTCCTGCGGAGAATGCCGCGGATAGATTTCCCTCGTCTCTCAGTTATCTCTCGTAATTATCTCTCATCTTTCTGCTATCTCTCATATAAGAGATGAGTGAGAGATAGAAGATAAGATGTCTGCCATCTGTTTCATATAAACATGTTTTTGCTGGTAGAACAATCGGTATTGAGATAATACCATGATTGCCTGTCTCTTTGCTGCTCAGTTATCTCTCATATTTTTCTCTCATCTTCCTGTCATCTCTCATATTAGAGACGAATGAGGGACGAGAGATACGCGAGTGATGGACGAGCGAGGATTTTCGGATATCCACTCTCGTTTGGCGAGTGTCCAATTTTCCACGCTCGTGCGGCGGGCACGCGGACCTATGCCCAATCCGCTGGCATCGTCTTCAGTTCGCCGCAGAGCCGCGGCCCCATATGGGTATACTCTCGAGGATTCGACTCGATTCGCCCCCGCTGGGGCGTCAAAGGAGACTGCATATGCCCACCACCTCAACCGACCCGCGCGCCGCAGCCGCTGCACTGCTGGTGCCCGGCACTACCTGCCACGGCTTTGCCGTCGAGCGCCGCGAGACCGTGCCCGAGCTCGACTCGGACGCTTACGTGCTGCGACACACTGCCTCGGGCGCTCGTCTGCTGTACCTGGCGTGCGACGACGAAAACAAGGCCTTTGCCATTGGCTTTAAGACTCCGCCGGCCGATTCCACCGGCGTGTTCCATATTCTTGAGCACTCGGTGCTGTGCGGATCGGCCAAGTTTCCCGTCAAGGAGCCGTTTGTCGACCTGATCAAGAGCTCCATGCAGACGTTCCTCAACGCCATGACCTACCCCGACAAGACCATCTACCCCGTTGCCACCACCAACGAGCAGGATCTGTATAACCTGATGGACGTGTACCTGGACGCGGTGTTCAACCCGGCCATCTATACCAAGCCCACCATTTTTGAGCAGGAGGGCTGGCACTACGAGCTGGATCTGCCAGAGAGCGCCGAGGGCGAGGGCGACGGCAGCCCCGCCAGCCTGCGCGAGGGCACGCTGCGCTATAACGGCGTGGTGTTTAACGAGATGAAGGGCGCGCTGTCCGACCCCATGAGCGTGCTGGACGACGCCGTCAACGCCGCGCTCTATCCCGACACCGCCTATGCGCACGAAAGCGGCGGCGACCCGCGCGCGATTCCCGCGCTCACCTACGAGCAGTTCCTGGACACGCACGCGCGCCACTACAACCCCTCCAACTCCTACATCACGCTCTACGGCGACCTGGACGTGGACCGCGCACTGGCCTTTTTGGACGAGCGCTATCTGTCGCAGCCGAGTGCCGCGAGCCGCCGCATGGACGCTGCCGTCGCCGCCGGCGAGGACCCGTCCACGCTGGCGCCCAATCCGCTGGGCGTGCAGGCGCCCGTGACCTGCGAGTACAAGCGCATCGAGATGGCTACCACGCCCGAGAACGCCCTGGTGGGCATGGGCCTTGTGCTGGGCAGCGCGCTCGACCGCAAGCGCACGATCGCAGCGGATATCCTGTTCGAGGCGCTGCTGGGCTCCAACGAAGCGCCGGTTAAGAAGGCCATTCTGTCCGCCGGCCTGGGCGGCAACGTGGCGAGCTACACCGCGGCCGAGAGCCTGCAGCCCTACGAGCTCATCATGCTGCAAAACGCGCAGCCCGGCGTGGCGCGCGAGCTGCGCCGCGTGTTCCAGGACGCCTGCCGCGACCTATGCGAGCATGGCGTTCCGCGCGAGCGCCTGGAAGCCATCATCAGCAGCAACGAATACGACCTGCGCCAGCGCGACTACGGTATCGCCGACGGCGTGGCCATTGCGTGCGACGCGCTGAGCACCTGGCTCTACGATGACGACGCCGCGACGCTGGCGCTCAAGTACGGCCCGGTGTATGAGGAGCTGCGCGGCGAACTGGACGGCAGCTATTTTGAGGACCTGCTGCGCGAACTGGTGCTGCAGAACGACCATATGGCGCTGGTCGAGCTGGTGCCGGTGGACGCCGCCGAGGGCGCAGAGGGTGCCGAGGCCGCCGAGCTGGCAGCCAAGCGCGATGCCATGACCGATGCCGAGCTGGCCGACGTGGTCGAGCGCACGGCCGCGCTGCGTGCCGCGCAGGAGGCGGAGGACACGCCCGAGGACAAGGCAACGCTGCCGCGCCTGCGTGTATCCGACATTGGCGAGGCGCGCCCCGAGCCGCCGCTGGTCGTGGACACGACCGTGCCCATCCCCTGTCTGCGCCACGGCATCCCCACCAACCGCCTGGCCTACGCCATGCAGTACTTCGACCTGAGCTGCGTCGCATTTGAGGACCTGCCCTACGTGACGCTGCTCTGCCGTCTGCTCAAGCAGCTGCCCACGCGCGAGCACCCGGCCGAGGAGCTCGACAACTTGCTCGCCGGCAAGCTGGGCTTTTTGAGCTTTACGACCGAGGTCATGACGCAGCCCGACGTGGACGGCGTGCGCCCCTACCTGCTGGTGAGCGCCGGCGCCCTGTCCGAAAAGATCGACGCGCTGGCGAGCCTGCCGCGCGAGGTGTGGTCGAGCACGCTGTTGCTCGACGCCGACGCCGACCGCGTTCGCGACGTGCTCACGCAAATTCGCATTGGGCTTGAGCAGGGCTTTATCAACAACGGCCACTCGGCGGCGCTCGGTCGCGCGATGAGCTACAGCTCGCCTTCGGCCGTGGTGCGCGAGCAGCTTTCGGGCGTGGACTTCTACCTGTTCCTGCGCGATCTGCTCGAGCACTTTGGCGAGCGACTGGACGACCTGCGCGCCAAGCTTGCCGAGCTGGCAGACCGCATCTTTGTGGCCGATGGCTGCCTGGCGAGCTTTACCGGCAGCGGCGAGGACTTTGACGCGTACTGGGCCGCCGCGGGCGACCTGGGGCTTGGCGCTGGCGACGGAGCTGGCAGCGGCACGCTCGTGGTACCGGAGCCGCGCGACCGTCACGAGGCTTTCGTTATCCCCAGCGACATCTGCTTTGCGGCGCGCGCGTGCGACCCACGTCGCATGGGCATTGACGTGACGGGCGCTTGGGCGGTGGCTGCCAACGCGCTCTCCTACGACTACCTGTGGAACGAGATCCGCGTGAAGGGCGGTGCGTACGGATGCGGATTCCGCGCGGCCGGCGAGCGCCAGACGGCGTTCTACACCTACCGCGACCCGGCGGTCGATCCTTCGATTGAGCGCGTGGAACGTGCGGGCGCCTGGCTCGGCAGCTTTGAGCCCGACGAGGCCGCCTTTGAGGGCTTCATCGTAAGCTGCGTGAGCGGCATGGACGCACCGGTTAAGCCGTACGCGCTCACCAAGCGCCGCAATACGACCTACCTTGCCGGGCTCGATCCGCACGCGCGCGAGGAGCGTCGCGCCCAGATGCTCGCCGCCACCCCCGGTGAGCTGCGCTCGCTCGGCGCCGACGTGACGCGCATCGCAGCCGCGTCGCCCACCTGCGTCTTTGGCGGCCGAGACGTCATCGCCAAGAGCAACGCCGGCTTTAACGTCATCGACCTGCTGGCCTAACGCACAAAGATAGATTTTTGGGACATGCCTAAAAATCTACCTTTTCTTTTCCGCCACTTGGGCGGGGCAGCTCAGCCCGTCCCACCGGTTTCGTCTCAATCTGTAACATCTAGGCGGCAATATCGGCTCCAGATGTTACAGATCGAGACGTTTCCGAATGGCGCTGGCTCTTTGTCTCGATCTGTAACAGCTAGGCCCATTTATGCCGAGTTACTGTTACAGATCGAGATAAACCGCCACGGACGCCCGCCCTTCAGCAAAAACCACCCAAAGGTGTCTGCCCCCTTTGGGTGGTTTGCGAGTGGGCTGCTACTTGATAAACGGGTTCAGTCTGGCCGCCAGCGGATCGAGCTTGTACATGGTTGCAAAGCACTCACGACCATAATCGGAATCGTTGCTCCAGCTACCCTGGTCGACGTCGTACTCTGCATCCAGACGAATCCACTCCTCCGGCTTGTTCTTCTCGTGCTTGCTGCAGAAGTAGCGCTGGTACTCGACCTCGTGCTCAAACTCAAACTCGGCATCCGAACCGCGGCCGGCATACTCGTCGACCGACGTCAGGTTGCCGTGGTCGTCGTAGTAAAACTCCGCATAGCCGCCGCGCTCGGAATCGATCCTGTCGAGCTTTCCGTCGCTGTACGAATAATCCACCGCGGCATACGAGTTCAGCGAGCCGTAATCGTTGCCGTGCGAGTCATATGCCACAGGCGAGATACGCGAAATGTTGCCGTCCTTGTCATACTCATAGCCCGCGGTGATCGTCCACGTAGTTCCCACCGTGTCGCCCTGGCAGTCCAGCGTAAAGGACGTCACGCGATCCTTGTCGTATCCGTACGAATACACGACCGTCCGAGGATTGGCCGGGCTGGTATCGGTGTTGGTCACCATGTTGCCGTTCTGATAAATATACGTGCTCGCGCTCTCGCCGTAACCCGCATGGGTCGTCTTGTTGATCAGGTTTCCGTCCGCGTCGTAGGTAAACGTCGTGGTGCTCGACGAATCGCTCATGTCGGCATCGCAATCGATGCGCGTGACGTTACCGTCGGCGTCGTACGTAAACGTGTTGACGTTCTCGTAACCGCCCGCCAGATCTTCCTCAATCTCAGAGATACGATGCGTCTCGTCATGTTCAACGCTGTAGCTTACGCCGCCGCCTTGCTTGACGGCAGACGTGAAACCCGTGACGTAGCCGTTCTCGTCACGCTCGATCTCGTAGATATCGCCGTACTGGTCCGATTTATCGGTACCCTCGTAGGACACCGGCAGCCACAGCTCGTCAAGCTGTGTGTCCTTAATGCCGCTAACCTTCGTATCCTGCGGCAGTTCCAACGTGGCGAGCTTCTTTTTGCCCGAAAGATCGACGCTTTTGAGCTCCCCGGCATTTGAAAGATCGAGCTTCTCGATGTTGTCGCAACCATCCAGGTTAACGACGGTGACGTTGCTCGCCGAGTTAAGCTCAACGGTTTTAAGCTCGCCGCAGCCCGAAAGGTCCAGGTTGACGAGTTTGTCGTCGCCGGACTCCACTGTAACGATATTGGGGAATGTCTTGCCCAGGCCCAGCGTCGACGCGATGCCGTCCAGCTCGACCGACGTCACCGCCTTGGCCTCGTCGTGTGAGATGCGGCCGTCACCGTTAGTGTCGTACTTGGTCGAGACAAGCGCACGCATGCCGCTGTCCGGGAAGGTTTTCTCGTCGATTGGGGTGGTCGCGACCTGGGTGAAATAGAACAGCGCGCCACCGCCGACACCCGCCGCCACGACAAGTGCCGCGGCGAGAGCGATGAGGGGCTTCTTGGAACGCTTTCGCCGTACGGGCTGCTGCACGGGCACGTATTGCTGAGGAGCGGGCGCGGCAGGCTGGGGTTGCTGCGCGGCCGCGACCTGGTCGGGTGCTACGGGCGCACCGCAGACGGGGCAAAAGAGGGCGTCGTCGACAAGCGGCGTGCCGCACGAGCGACAAAACATGGCGGGCTCCTTTCGGTTCATTCCTTCCACCATGAAGGTAAACCCAAAAATGCAGCCCTTGTTGCGCAACAATCAGCCCAAGCGACCACAAAGGGGCGCAGTTCACAGGTGCCTTTGTGTTGGTTCGAACAGTTGTTCTATACGTACACATGTTCTATAGTAGAGGTGCTTGCATCGGACTTAAATTGCAACTAGGATATAGTTGCAGAATGTGAGGCGGGATGACGCGGACCGATAAACTCATCGCCCAACTGCTTAGCTGCCCTTCGACGTATCGGTATACCGATTATTTAAAAGTCATGGCTTCATATGGCTTTGAAATGGACAACAAAGGCAAGACGTCCGGATCGCGCGTTCGCTTCTACAGGCCATCAGATGGCAGGATGTTCGTAATGCACGCGCCGCATCCATCTGACGAATTGACAGCGGGGACCATTCGAAACATCGTTCGATTTCTGCAAGATGTCGGAGGTAGTCATGAGTAACGTTTTGGCATACAAGGGCTATTTCGCCCCAGTCGAGTTCGATGCCGAGCAGCATGTGCTAACAGGTATGGTCACCGGCATTAGAGACGCAATCGTATTTGAAGGCTCCACGGCTGAAGAAGTGGAGCAATGCTTCCACGACGCCGTCGACGATTACCTTGAGTTTTGTGCCGAGAAGGGCAAGGAACCCGAGCGGGCTTTTAAGGGGTCGTTCAACGTAAGAACGGGCTCTGAGCTCCACAAGCAAGCAGCGTTGGCAGCGGCAAAGAAGGGTGAGTCACTCAATAAGTTTGTGACTGAAGCAATCGCTGCGGCGTTATAGCATTAACGCATAGGCCCAAACAACCACAAAGGGCGCAGTTCACAGGCATATTTGCGGTGGCTTTACTGCCCATATCGCGTTTGCCCAGATAAAACCTGCCAAAATAAACCTGTCCCTTTTTGGCAGGTTTGCTAGAGGAGGCTGGAATGGATAAGGCTGAGTTGCGGCGGGCGGTGATTGCTCGGCGCGATGTTATTGATTTGGATGTTCGGGCGGCGAAGTCTGCTGTTGTATGCACGCGGCTTGTTGAGCTGATGGATCGCTTGGGTGCCGCGGCACCGCACACCGTTGCCGTCTATGCCGCCATGGGTTCCGAGGTCGACCCAGCCGCGTTTGCCGCCGCGGCCGTCGCGCGTGGCTGGCGCGTGGCCTATCCGTGCATGCTCTCGGCAACAGACGCCATGGCTTGTGGCCAGTGCATGTGCATGCGGGCAGTCTCTGCCGGCGATGCATCCGAGGCCCCGTTTATCGCCCACCCTACGCGGGCCTTCGCAGCCACGGACGTCGACAGCGACCACTTCCCCATCGTGCCCGCCGCCGAGCTCGACATGGTTGTCGTGCCGCTCGTGGCTTTCGACCGCACCGGCGCGCGCCTGGGCTACGGCGGCGGCTGTTACGACCGCTACCTGCCCACGCTTTCGGCAACATGCCAGGTCGTCGGCATCGCCTTTGACGAACAGCGCGTCGACCACGTTCCCACCGATGAGCACGACCTGCCGCTGCCCAACATCGTCAGCGCCTAGCCGCCGCTGTATCGCACCCGCAAGATGAGCGTGGAAAATCTCCCACTTTGAGCCCCCTTACGAGCTAATAACGGGAGATTATCCACGCTCATTCAACAAGCGTCCGAAAATCCACGCTCGTCCGTCCGATTTTCCACGCTTGTGCAGCCAAACGCTCTGCAACTGCCTCAGCACGCACGCGGCACGCCGGCGACCTTGAGCTTGCGATCGAACTTTGTCGGATCCCTTAGATCATCCCAGCACAAGCGCACGATCTTGCAGTTATCAAGCAGCGAAAGCCTCGACTCGCGCTGGCGCTCATCGAACTGCGTCTTCGCGAGCTTGCCCTCCTCCGCTGCCTTCTCGCTTTTAACAAATCCGTCGAACTCCCCGATAATCAGCCGGTCGCCCACGCGCCACAAGTAGTCGACGCGATACGGTCGTCCCGGCTCAACCGGGTCGAACAACTCAACTTGCAACTCCGGCGTCTGCCAGCCGCGCTCGATCATCAGGGCACGCGCCTTGGACTCGCCGCCGCTTTCCGACAGCCCATCGGCACATCGTGCAACCCTGCGCGCCGTCACAACACCGCGACGATTCAGGCCAAGCTTGTCGACAGTCTCAACGAGATGCTCCTTCGACAAAAGTTGCTCATGGAGCGCCGAATCCGCGATGATCAGTCCCTCGACAAACGATGCATCGACCAAGCAATCCGTAATCGTTTGATCGATATCGGTTACGGCGATATCCATCTGGGTGGCACGTGTTTGACGAGCATAGCGATGACGAATGACCTGAGAGCCCGGCGTCGTCGATTGGGCCAGCATCGCGGCGATATGGATGTGCGTCAAATTGGCATGCGAAACCGAAAGGCCATAGATAACAGCCGCCGTATAGGAGCAAAATGTCCAGTCGGGGTGCTTTTGCGCAAGGGCCCGCACTCGATGCAGATAACGCTGCCGAAACTTGAGCTCGGACCAGTATTCCGGACGCGCATACAGCCCCGGCATGACCGCTTCGAGACTTCCCGCCTCCGCCCGCCGCTGAATCTGCTTTGCCTCCGCCGCCGTGCGCGCGTACACGCAGCTCATCTGCTGTTCGCATGCTTTAATGTGACTTGCAAGCCTTTGATTCGCCGTCATGTTTCCCATGTCGCCTCCCAAATCTTGGAACGGCGCAAACGTACCAGACGGTTTCATGCGAAGTCTGACCAAATACCGTCCAGGCGCTGACCAAATGCTTGACGGTTTTGGACGTTTTAGGCTGATGTCTTATATCTGCAGGTAGGGCGGTTGTCGAGAGGTCCCTGTCTCCACATTTTGAGGCCTTGGTCCATCGGATTATCAGAAAGAAAAACCCGTCGAGATTCAAGACTACGCCAAATGCGACTTTGCCTCTGCACGCACCGTCGCTTAGCCGAGCCATCGGCATCTACATGCCTAAAAAATGAGCGTGGATAATCTCCCGTTTTGAGCCTAGTTTCAAGCCAAAAGTGGGAGATTATCCACGCTCGATTTGTAAATGTCCGAAAATCCACGCTCGTCCGTCCGGATATCCACGCTCGTCACGCCGCCGGCACAGCAGCAGCCGTAGCCTAGTGCTCCTCGCCGGCGCGGGCTAGGTCGTAGGGCGTGGTCTGGTAGACGTAGTAGTTGAGCCAGTTGGTGTAGAGCAACTGAGCCTGGCTGCGCCAGACGTTGCGCGGCTCGGCCGTGGGGTCGTCACCTGGGAAGTAATGCGCCGGCACCTCCGGGTTGAGTCCGCGCTTCACGTCACGCTCGTACTCCAGACGCAGCGTGTCGGTATCGTACTCGGGATGGCCAAAGACAAAGAAGCGGCGGCTGTCGGTCGACTTGACGATGTACAGGCCCACCTCGTCGGACACGGCCACGACCTCAAGCTGCGGCTCGGCCTCCACGTCCTCGCGGCGCACATCGGTGTTGCGCGAATGCACGGCATAGAAACGGTCGTCAAAGCCGCGAACCAGCGGGCTTTGAGGCTTCACCAGATAATGCTCGAACACGCCGCTCGCCTTTGCCGGCAGGTCGTGCTTCTGAATACCGTAGTGGTGATACAGGCCCGCCTGCGCGCCCCAACAAATGTGCAGCGTAGAGTGCACGTGTGTGGTGGACCAATCCATGATCTGGCAGAGCTCGGGCCAGTAGTCGACCTCCTCGAACGGCATCTGCTCCACCGGCGCGCCCGTGATGATCAGGCCGTCGTAGTGGATGTCGCGGATGTCGTCGAACGTGCGGTAGAACGTCTCCAAGTGGCCGGCGCTTACGTGCGTGGCCTCGTGCGTCTTGGTGCGCAGCAGGTCCACCTCCACCTGCAGCGGCGTGTTGGAGAGCTTGCGCATGATTTGCGTCTCGGTGGCGATCTTGGTGGGCATGAGGTTGAGGATGAGCACGCGCAGCGGACGGATGTCCTGGTGCAGCGCGCGGTACTCGGTCATGACAAAGATGTTCTCGCTCTCGAGCTGCGCGGCGGCAGGGAGGGCGTCGGGAATGCGAATGGGCATGGATGCTCCTTACGAGTCAGTTGCAGCTATGGTACAACGAGCAGCCCTATCCGCGCGAGCACATCGCCCAGCGATGCCGTCAGCGGCCCAAATCACTCCAAAAGTAGAGATTAAGGCATGTCCCAAAAATCTACGGCGCTTTAGTCTAGCAAAGTGACGGCAGGACGCTACAATGGTTCGACGCAAAAAACTCGGCCGGAAGGATACTCGTATGTACCAGACGCGTAAGATCGGTGTGGTCGGCCAGGGCCACGTAGGAGCACATGTCGCCAACAGCCTGCTCATGCAGGGCATTGCCGACGAGCTGTACCTGTGCGATATCAACGAGGCCAAGGTGACGTCCGAGGTCCAGGACCTGCGCGACTCCCTTTCGTTTGTCCCGTACAACACCAAGATCGTCAACTGCTACGACCACTACGAGGAGCTGGCCTGCTGCGACGTCATCGTCAACGCTGCCGGCAAGGTCGCGCTGGCAGCAGGCAACCGCGACGGCGAGCTGTTCTTTACCACCGACGCCGCCCGCTCCTTTGCCAAGCGCATCGTCGACGCCGGCTTCGACGGCATCTTCGTGAGCATCTCCAACCCCTGCGACGTCGTGTGCACCGAGCTGTGGCACCTGACCGGCTACGATCCCAAGAAGATCATCATCTACTCGCGCGACGAGTACAAGCAGTTCGTCATGCGCAACAAATTCACCGCGCTCGGCAAAGAGGCAGGGGTCGATTACGACTCCAAGCTCCGATTCTTCATCGGCGACGTGCGCGACGAGGCTAGGCTGCGCCGCGCGTTCAAGGAGGTCGACTACGTCGTCCACGCCGCCGCCCTCAAGCAGGTTCCGGCGTGCGAGTACAACCCCATGGAGGCCGTAAAGACGAACATCGACGGGGCCATGGGCGTCATAAGCGCAGCGCTGGACTCGGGCGTGCGGAAGGTGGTGGCGCTCTCCACCGACAAAGCCGTGAACCCCGTGAACCT